>NZ_FOCS01000008.1:0-229894 GCF_900110155.1 Methylobacterium sp. UNC300MFChir4.1
TGGGCTCGGGTGCGGTCACCGCCGGCACGAAAGCCGGCAGCGCGGCGGCGGCCTGGCGCGCCTCGCGTCGCCACGTGAACAGCTGCTGCGGCGTCAACCCGTGCCGGCGGGCCACCACCGACACCACCGCGCCCGGAACGAACGTCTCCTCCAGGATCCGCGCCCGGTCGTCCGCGCTCCAGCGCCTGCGGCCGACCGCGCCGTCGATCACCTCAAAACGCCGGACCGTCCCCTCCGGCTCAAGTCTACGGTCAAGTCGAGACACAAAACGATCCTCTCGTGGCGGATCGTCAAACTGCCCGGTCAGGTCGCCCCACAGAAGATGGGGCCGGAACATCGCTTACTGATCACGCGCCGATCGTCGACGCGCTCCTTGCCCCGCGTGTCCTTCGGCAAGGGCGGTGCGATCCTCGCAAACTGCCAGTCCGTCAGACAGGAAGGATCCTTCGGCCCCTCCCGCAGGAGCCGTATGAACTGCACCCCGTTTTGACCGGACAGGTGGCATAGCTCACGAAGGCATAGGCGTTGGCCTATGGGTAAGGCTATGTCATCCGATCCGACCGCCCCACCGGTGCACGGCGAGATCCTGACCGGCGTTCAGCGTCGACGGCGCTGGTCTACCACCGAGAAGATCCGCCTCGTCGAGGAGAGCCAGCAGCCCGGCTCGTCCGTGTCGTTCGTCGCCCGCCGCTACGGCATCTCGCCCAGCCTGCTGTTCTCGTGGAAGCGGCGCATGCTGGAGGGCGGCCATCAGGCCGTGCACGCCGACGAGGAGGTCGTCGGAACCAGCCGGGTTCGCGAGCTGGAGCGGCGCGTGCGCGACCTCGAACGCCTGCTCGGGCGCAAGACCATGGAGGTCGAGATCCTGAAGGAGGCGCTCGACCTCGCTCGCACAAAAAAACCGACCTCGCCGCTCAGCTCCTGGAGCGGTTCGACGGGCGGTTCGCGGTGAAGGCGGTCGCCGACACGCTCGGCGTGGCCCGCTCCCACCTGGCCGAGCGCCTGAGCCGCCCCGCCCAGCCGCGCGGTCCCTACCGCAAGCCCGAGGATGCGCAGCTGCTGCCGACGATCCGCGCGGTCGTCGATGCCCGCCCGAGCTACGGCTATCGCCGCGTCACCGCACTGGTGAACCGGGCACTGCACTCGCGCGGCGAGGCGAGCGTCAATGCCAAGCGGGTGCTGCGCATCCTGCGGGCGAACGGGCTCACCCTCGCGCCGCACACCGCCCGGCGGCCCGGCCGCACCCACGACGGCACCGTGGTGGCGTTGCGCTCGAACGTGCGCTGGTGCTCGGATCACCTCGAACTGCGCTGCCGGGACGGTGCGGTCGTCCGCGTGCTGTTTGCCATCGACGCGTGCGACCGTGAGATCATCGCGTGGTCGGCGACCACGACGGGCGTCTCGGCCGAGATGGTCTGCAACCTGATGATCGCCTGCTGCGAGCGCCGGTTCGGCGCGACGAAGACCCCGCACCCGGTCGAGTGGCTGTCCGACAACGGCTCCGCCTACATCGCCAAGGAGACAGCGCAAACGGCCGCCGCGCTCGGCCTACGGCTGCTGTTCACCCCGGTGCGTTCGCCGCAGAGCAACGGCATCGCGGAGGCGTTCGTGAAGACGCTCAAGCGCGACTATGCCCGCCTCGCTATCTTGGCCGACGCCGAGACCGTGATGCGGCTTCTGCCGGCTTGGTTCGAGGACTACAAAACGATCCACCCGCACTCCGGCCTGCGCATGCTCTCGCCCCGAGAGTACTTCAGCCGGACTGCCTAAACCCGCCCCGCTGCCTGTCCGGTCAAACAGGGTGCACTCCACCGTGAATTACACCTCAGCCATCCGCGCCACCTTTATGGGCCCGGGCGCTAGGTCCCCCACCGACGGTTTGCCCAGCTATGTCTTGCAATGATGCAGAAGCCGAAGGCATAGGGTGCGAAGTGCACGTCATTGGCCTTCAAGCAATCAGCGGTATCCTACTAAACGCCGCTGGCGGGGTCCGCCTACGGCTTGTGACTGAGAATTTGCGTACCGTCTTGGCAAGCCGCGCCGGTCGCTACCCAATCCGGATCAGCCGGTGGTGGCAATCGATGTCCATGTGGCGTTTGTAACGGCAGACCATCATCGTGAAGTCAACCCGCTTCGTACCGCCCTCCGCCGAATCAGCGGTTGACAACGTTGAGCGGACGGCGAGCTTCCAATCCGCCTCTTTCGGGACCACGTCGACGATCTATCTACCTGTATTCTCTGTATAATTTGCATTCTGACGAACGGTCACGCGATACATTTTTATATAAACTGTCCGATTGAAATCAATTTGCGACCACCATCTGTGAGAGGTGAAACTACAAATTCGAGATCGAGATTTTTATCAAATACTAGCGATTGCGTGAGCAGATTTTTACCAAATCCGCTTAACCGCTCGGTAGGATGTTCCGTGTCACACCGTGTCACCGCCCAGTAAGGTGGCTTGCTGATCTAGAACAAGGATCATTCGATGTCGTCCATCAATCTCGCCGCGAACGTTCGTCAGGGCCTGCTGTCGTTGCAGGATACGTCGTCGCTGCAGGCAATTACGACGCAGCATCTCGCGACCGGCAAGAAGGTCTCGAGCGCGCTGGACAACCCGGTCAACTTCTTCACGGCTGCCGGCTTGGATGGTCGTTCCAGTCAGCTGTCGGGCCTCCTCGACGGGATGTCCAATGGCATTCAGGTCATGCAGGCGGCGAACAAGGGCCTGACGTCGATCACCAGCGTGATTCAACAGCTGCAGTCGACCGTCAAGACCGCTCGGCAAGACTCGTCCTCGGTGACCCTCGGCGCGACGTTGTCGGTCGGGACGAACCAGGCGACAGCTGCCGGAAAGCAGCTCACGGTCGGGCTCTCCGGTGGTGTCAACGTCAATGTCGACCTTGCCACTACGAAGGCCGCAACGCTCACCGCCTCGGCCGTCCCGGCTGGTACCGGTGGCAGCGTGGGTACGGGTAAGGGCGGCGACATCCAGATTTCGTCGAGCAGCCTGAGCGGCGGCACGGTGAAGGTGACGCTGGCTGATGCCGATAAGGCTGACGATATTGTCACCAAGATCAACGCTGCGCTCGACAAGGACTCCAACGGTGCCAATGTGCGCGCATCGAAGGACGGCACCGGCAAAGTTGTCCTGACGGATTTCAACGGCAACGCCGTTAGTGCCACCGATGCCAGCAACAATACCGCCGGTACGACAGCCGCTGCCTTCGGCGCACCGGTGGCCGCAACCGGCGCGACGGCGGTCCTGACGACCGATCTCCTTCTCAAGTCGATTAACAACAACGCCGCGCTTTCCGGTAAAGTGACCGCTTCGAAAGACGCCAGCGGCAATCTTCAGCTTCAGAACGCCACCAGCAAAGACATTACTCTGACCGGCTTCACGGGTGCTAATCTCGATGGCGGCACGGCTACAAAGACACTGACAGCTGGAACTCCGTTCCTCAGCGCCACTCGGCAGAACGCGGCCAATCAGTTCAACAGCCTGCTCGACCAGCTGAACTCGATGGCCAAGGACGCCGGCTACAACGGTACCAACCTTCTGGCTGGCGATAAACTCAAGCTGAATTTCAATGAGAAGACCGGGAAGGACGCGAGCACTCTGAACGTGCAGACGCAGAATCCTGACGGTACGGCGTTCGGTGCACTGTCTTACACTTCGCTCGGGCTGTCGCAGGCCTCGACGAAGGCGGACGGAACCACGAACGATTTCACGAACAACGACAATCTCGACGCGATTACCGACTCGCTCACGAGTGCTCTCAGCACGATCCAGACGCAGTCGTCCCAGCTTGGTAGCGCCCTGTCGCTGACGCAGACACGTCAGGATTTCACCAAGCAGATCATCGACGTTCTGACGACCGGCTCGGGCAACTTGACGAACGCCGATATGAACCAGGAGGCTGCGAACTCGCAGGCGCTGTCTACCCGTCAGTCCCTCGGCATCTCGGCGCTGTCTCTTGCGAACACCGCGAACCAGGGCATCCTGCAGCTGCTGCGCTGATTGGATCGCTTTCGTCGGATTACGGCCGGGGGCAACCTCGGCCGTTTTCTGTTTAAGCTTCGTAAACCATCGGGCGCATATCATCGTAAGCCAGAATTTCCAAATTGTAGAATTGGGCGCTCCTTGTATGTCGACCATCGCACAGAGCGTTGAACGGGACGAGGGACCGCGCGTCGATACCGTTTCTCGGGCAATCCATGCCTTGGTCGATCAAGCCCACCGGGATGGCAGCCATCGACGCTTTGATGACGCGATCACGCGCTTGGCAAGCTTGGCGATGAACGCCACCGATTTGCTTAATCCATTCATCCTCGCACTCGATGAGCGTTTGGACAAAGGCGATTATTCAGGCGCTCTCCAGGTCGCACGCGCCATGGTTACCCACGAAGACAACTTGATGCGCTCAACTGCGGGACGCGCGGATCAGCGAGCGAGCGAGCGTCACTGAATTCGCTAGAGGCTGTTACGGACCTGCGGCTGCGCCAGTTTTGGCAGGATGCATTCCCGCCGTGCCTATCCGTCCGATGTCAGCGATGAAGAATGGGCGCTGGTCGCGCCTTACCTGACCTTGCTGCCTGAGACGGCCTCCCAGCGCGAGCATAGCCTGCGGGAGGTGTTCAATGGGCTGCGCTACGTGGTGCGATACGGCGTGGCTTGGCGTGCGATGCCCCACGATCTGCCGCCCTGGCACGCCGTGTACGATCAAGCCCAACGCTGGCTGAGGGCGGGCTGCTTCGAGACCTTGGTCCACGACCTGCGCGCCGTGCTGCGCCTGGCTTCGGGCCGGACCGAGGAACCTTCGGCCGTGGTCCTCGACAGCCGGACGCTGCGCTCGACGCCCGAGAGTGGTGCCCGCGCCGCTTGGGACGGACATAAGCGCACCCGGGGTTCGAAACTGCACGCGGCCGTCGATACGCTCGGTCAGGTCCTGGCCCTGCACGTCACGCCCGCCAATGCCGACGACCGCGCCGCCGTGGCGAGGTTGGCTGATGCCGTGCAGGAGGCGACCGGCGACAGCGTGAACCTCGCCTATGTCGATCAAGGCTACACCGGCGAGCGTGCGGCGAAGGCAGCAGCCGATCACGGCATCGCTCTGGAGGTCGTGAAGCTACCCGAGGCCAAGCGCGGTTTCGTGCTGCTGCCACGCAGATGGGTCGTCGAGCGTGCCTTCGCTTGGATGGCCCGCTTCCGCCGATTGGCTCGCGACTACGAGCGCCTGCCAGCCACTTTGGCCGGATTGCACCTCGTCGCCTTCAGCGTCCTGCTCCTCCGAAGGGCCGCCGACTACGCTGCAGTTCGTAACAGCCTCTAGGTTGCGGATGTCGGATGCAGCGGCGTGTCACCGAAGCACACCATGCCATGGCAGTCCAATAGGCGTCGTGGCTCACGAGCGATGGCCGCAAAACTTAGAATTGTCGCTCGCGTCGATCGGGGGTTGCGTGCCGGAAGAATGGCTAATATCCACGCGACCACCATCTCAGAAAATTTGGCCAATTGACCTGAAGGCTTACAGCCGTCGGACATTGTCCCCTCTCGCGCCAATCGCATCGACGCGGGTAGCTTCAATGTCGAGCGCTGCCGAGCTCGGCGCAGCATGATCCAACCTTCGAACGGTCTGCCGATTGGCAGTGACGCGACGCCCAATTACTGCCCGCCGGCTTCGGACGGAGGCCTCATCCGCCCAGGTGCGTCCGTGACGGGTGTCTGTGTTGCGGGGAGGCCAGGAACGGAGATTAGCTACCTCTCGCCCTGAGCCTCCCTCTCCACGCTCCCTCAAGGCCAACAGTGCGCTATCTCTGCTTGAAACCAACGACGATGCTGTTTTCGACCAAAACACGGTGTTTGAAGCGATTTTTCCCGGTCTGACCGTACTTCCAGGTTTCAGTCGTTCGGGTCTTGTAGACCTCACGATCACGTCCGACAGGGGATCCCCACGAATCGGTCAACATCTCTGCGGTCATGCCTTGCCACATCTCATAGGCCATGATCCGATCGACGATCGAAGCGTCGCCATACTTCGCCATCAAGCGCTCGTAGCGGCGCTTCCTGGCTCGGCGCTTGGCCGCCTCGCGCAACACGAAGACTCCGATCACCAGCGCGACGAACCCGCCGAGCGCGGACCCTCCACCTCCTGACTGATCCGTCGAGGTGGATTGCTGGGTCGAGTGGGCAGCCGGCGTGCTCATCGTCGGTGCAGTCGCAGGTGTAGGCGCGGGGGCCGCATTCGCTTGGCGGGCCCGTTGCCACATTGCGTCGACTTCGCGCTTCTCGCGCTCTTCAGTCTCGCGCTTGGCCTGCTCGGCGCTCTGATCGAAGGGCTTCGGTGCCGGCTGGGCCACCTGGAAGCCAGGGTTCGATTGTTGTGCAGCTGCAGCGCGTTCCGCGGCTTCCAAAGCGCGGCGCGCGAGTTCGGGACCGATCCGTTTTTGGATGGCCCGCACGAGGTCCTGGAGATAAGGCCCTTGGAAAAAGGCCTCGCCGTAGCCGGGATAGTAAACCTGGTCATGCGCCGCGATCATTGCGTCGACTTCGTCAGCGCATCGACGCATGGGCTGAGCTAGAGCGGCCCGGAGCTGGCCAGGCCTCGTCGCGCCCTCGATGCCGGGTTCGTTCAGGGTCTCACGTGCGATGCAGTCGGTCGCCTCTCGGATTGACGGCAAGACGAGCCGTCTACGCCGTGGATCGTCCTGAACACCTTGTGCGACCGCAGCCTCGAAGCTGCCGAGCAAAACTAGAGTCGTGACGATCCCGACGCGCATCCCCGTCTCACGACACGGCTGACTGGCGGGCGAGTTCGCTCGCCTTCTCGAACCGAGACCGCGCGGACGCTTCGATGCGTGACAGCCCGAGACGCTGACCGATCATCCTCGCGCGCTCCGCTTCAGAGGCGTTGGATGGCAGGGTCGTCGCGATCCCGACGAGTTCCGGCATGGGCGTGTCGGTGTGACTGCGGGCGGTCGCGTCGGCCGGTCGGTATGGATAGCTCGTCCTGGGCTCCTTGCCACGCGGCCATAGAAGGAGACGTCCCTCATCGTCGGTTCGCGCGATGGCCGCATCGATCTGGGCAGCAATGGCCTCTCGCACGAGAGGACCGACGCGCTGGAGGCCATGAGCGCGAGCGATGCGCCGAATAAGCAACTCCTCGTAGATCGGCCCTTCCACGACGAGGACATGGTCTACCATGGCGCTGAGAGCCGGGCGGTAGGAGGCATCGTAGAACCGGCCAGGTTCGACCGGCCGTTCCAAGTCATTCAGATTCGCGATTCTGTAGTCCCGCACGTCGTCATGAACTTCCGGTCTCGCGGCTGGCTGCATGATCGACGTGGCCTGATCCGCGTAGCGGCGCTGTGGGAGCGGCTCGTCGATGGGCTCCAGATCATTCGCCGGTTCGCTCGGCGTGTCCGCGACGGGGGAAGCGCTCTCGAGCTCCGGCGTCGGTTCATCGCCTCCGTGCTCGACCGCCTCGGGTTCAACAGCCACGTCGATGGGCGCTGCCGGCGCAGCCTTGGCGCGATCGGCTTCGAGGTCCTCGACCAGGCGCTGATTGAGCTTGGTGAGTGCGCCTTCGGCGTCCATCCACCACTCGGTACTCCAGACCCGGCGGATACGCCAACCGAGGTCGGTCAGCACGTGCTCGCGCAGGCGGTCGCGGTCCCGCGCGGTGGCCGAGCTATGGTAAGTCGCGCCATCGCACTCGACGCCGGCGAGGTAGCGGCCAGGGGCGTCGGGATGGACGATGCCGAGGTCGATCCGGAAGCCGGACACGCCGATCTGCGTGTGGACGGTCCAGCCCCTCGCTTCGAGCCCCGCCATGACCGCGGCCTCAAAGGGAGATTCGACATCGCCCCCCGTCGGCGCGAAGGCTTCGGCCAGCGCCCGCGCGCCGCGTTCGGCGAATTCGAGGAAGTGCTTGAAGTCTTTGACGCCTCGCGCCCGCGTGCGGCCGAGATCGATCTGCTCCGGCCTCATAGAGGCGAACACGACGAGTTCACGCCGGGCGCGGGTGATGGCGACGTTCAGGCGGCGGTGGCCGCCGTCCTTGTTGAGCGACGACACCGTGCTGACCGGACGCCCACTCTGATCCGGGCCGACCGCTACCGAGAAGATAATGGCGTCGCGCTCGTCGCCCTGCACGTTCTCAAGGTTCTTCACGAACACAGGCTCGTGCCAGCGGTCTTTGTCGAAAAAGGGCTCCAGGTCGGGATAGGACCGCCGCTGCTCGTCGAGAAGGTTCTCGATCAGGCGCTGCTGCTCGCCGTTGAACGTGACGACGCCAAGCGAGCGGCGCTCTTCTGCGAAGCTCGGGTCGCGCAGGCGACGCACGATGTCCGCGACGACGGCGCGGGCCTCAGGCCGGTTCACGCGGCCCGAACCTCGCTCGTAGACCCCATCCGGCACGAGGGTGAGCCGGACGGCCCGGTCGTCGGTCACGGGCGACGGAAAGGTCACGAGCCGGCCGCCGTAGTAGCGGCTGTTCGAGAACGCGATCAGGCTCTCGTGGCGGCTCCGGTAGTGCCAGTCGAGGTTTCTCCGGGGGATGTTGGCGGCGAGGCACTCGTCCAGAATGGACTCCTGGTCGGTGACGTCGCTGCCGTCCTCGATGTCATCGACGCCGCGATCGCCGACGTTGGTCGGCGGCAGCTGCTCGGGGTCCCCGACGATGACGACCTGCTTGGCTCGGGCGAGCGCGCCAATGGCGTCCCAGGGCGAGATCTGGGACGCTTCGTCGAAGATGACGACGTCGAACGGCTCTTTGTCCGGCGGCAGGTACTGCGCGATCGAGAGCGGGCTCATCATCACGCAGGGGGTGAGCTTGGTCAGGGCCGTCGGCATCCGACCGAACAGCTTCCGCAACGGCATGTGCGCCGTCTTCTTCGTCAGCTCGTGCGAGAGCGTTCCCCATTCTGGGTCGGCCCCGAAGGCGGTCGCTCCGGGGATGCCGCCGCCGAGGCGCGAGCGGACGACCTGCTTCGAGAGTTCGGTGACGCGGGCATCGGTGGCGCGGAAACGCTGGATCGCATCCTCATGCCGCTCGGGCAGGAAGCGCTGCAGCACCGGGTCGTCGCTGACGACGCGGTCGATCCACCAGCGCGCATAGGCGGCCTCAAAGGCCAGTTCCGCGCGGTCAGAGGCGACGCGGCCGTCCTCCAGGGCGTCAATCAGCGGTGTAAGACCGGTCTGACGCGCATTCTGGGCGGCGGACTGCCACGCGCACCACCCTTGGGCGCGTCCAAGCCCCGACGACCACCGTCGGACGAGCGCGAGGCTCTGTTCGATCCAGTCGGCATCGGCGGCCAACGGCTCCTCGGGATTGGCGCGCCCGGCCAGGACGCCGAGCGCTTTCATCGCGTCGTCTGCCCGGGACCGGTCCTCCGCGAAGGCGGCATAGCTCTGCGCGATGCGCCCACCGTCGGCCAGCGCACGGCCCTGCCGCTCGACGAGGTGCACGAGGTGATCGCGCAGGCCGTCGATCCCGAGCGACAAGGGGCCGAGGATGTCGAGTAGGTGGTCGACTTTCTCGGCCCAGGTGATCGCCGAAGTGAACTCAGAGGCTGCGCAGTCCGGATTGCTCCACGGTAGCCCGAGCCGAGCAAGGATCAACTCCTCCAGGCATCCGGCTTTAACGTGCTTGGCAACCTCGATCAGTCCCGTGAGATCCGGCCCGAGATCGGGTGGCAACGGGCCCTCGGCGTAGGGCTGAACCTGGGCGGACACCTTCTTCAGCTTGCCGCCCTTCACCAGGAAGTTCGCCCCTTGCGCGGCGACCCATTCGGCCAGCAACGCGCTCAGATTCTGATCGAGGATGCCTGGTCCGTACCGGCCGGTGAGCCGGCTGAGCAGCTGAGCTTTCGTCGTCTGAAAGCGCTCGCGTGCGGCGACGGCTCGGCGCAGGTCGCCAGCTTCGTCGGCGAGGAAGGCGGCTCCGCAGCGCGCCTCGGAGCGCACGAGATAGTTGCCGAGCACCACCAACCCGCGCGTGCCGGCATAGGTCGCCAGCAGGGAGGGTAGGCCGATCGCCTCGGCGAAGGTCTGCCCGCTGACTCGGAGCGCGCCGAGGGTCTGCTCGACGACTCGGATTGCGGCTCCCATGTCGTCGCGCCAGACCGGCGACCACCGGATGGCTTCAACACCATGGAGCGGGTGATCCACCAGCGTGCCGACGGAGGCGAGGACAGGGCGAAGCTCGCGGCAGGCCGTCCGCAGATTGGCGAGCGTCGTCTCGTCGTGGGCGAGGTGATCCGGCCATGTGAGGACGAGCGGGGGCTTCCCACCGCCGGTCGCGATGACGCGCCCGAAGGCCTCGTAGGCGGAAAGCCCGTTCTCGCGTCGCCGGTGCAGGGCGTGCACGAGGCCGTTCAGTTCCTCGCGTAGGCTCGCGAGTTCGCTTGTGGCCGCATCCCAGGTGCCCTGTGACGGCGTCGAGCGCTCGTGCCAGGCCCGGCGCAACTGGCCGAGGACAGCCGATTTCTGGGCCTTGGTCGAATGGACCTCCAGGCAGTAGTCGCCGAGGCCGATCTCCTGAAGGCGGCGCTGCACGACCTCTAGGGCGGCGGTCTTCTGCGAGACGAACAGCACGGTGCGCCCCTGCGCGAGGCACTGGGCGATCATGTTGCCGATCGTCTGGCTCTTGCCGGTCCCGGGCGGCCCGAACAGCACGAAGTCCTTGCCACCGGCGGCGGCGAGAACCGCCGAGAGCTGGGAGGAATCGGCCGACAGCGGCGCGAACACGGTCTCGGGCGGGTGCTCCCGGTCGAGGCGTGTTGGTTCCGGGAAGGGCGTACCGTCGCCGTAGGAGTGCTTGGGCGTGTCGATGAGGTGGCGCACGACGGGGTTGCGCTTCAGCACCTCCGCGCGGTCAACCAAGTCCTTCCACATCAGGTACTTCGTGAAGGAGAAAGCCGAGAGCACGACGTCCGGCACCACCTCCCAGCCGCGCAATTCCTTCACGTGCTGGCGGACGATCCGGAAGATGCCGTCGACGTCGTACCCGGAGCCGTCGCGAGGGAGATCCCCTTCCAACTCCGGCATCCGGAGCTTGAAGTCTTCGCGCAGCATCTCGAGCAGGGTCGGGTTGATCCGCACCTCCTCGTCGTGGAGGGCGAGCTTGAAGCCAGCCCGCACACTCGACCGCTTGAGGGTGACGGGGACGAGCAGAAGCGGGGCGCGATAGGCGGCTTCGCCCTCCTTTTTCGTCCATGACAGGAAGCCCACGGCGAGGAAGAGGATGTTGGCCCCGCCCTCCTCGAAGCCGTTGCGGGCGAGCCGATAGAGATCGAGCAGGCGACGCTCGAGATCGCCCTCGGTCGAGGTCGTGTAGATCTCCTTCCGCGCGAGCGCGGCCTCCAGGTAGGCGCGGCGGCCATCGTCATGATGGCGGCGGGCATAGAGGTCCGCGCTGCGCTCGTCGGATCCGGTCAGTACGTCCGAGAGTGGCTTCAGGCGATACTCAGTCCCTGCTGCGAGGCCGTCTTCCAGCGCCCCGGGCGAGACGCATTCGAGGCTGACGGAGCCCTTGCCGAGCTTGAAGTTCAGCAGCTTGTTCCGAAGCGTCAGGTCGAGAAGTTTGCGCTTCCAGCGTTCCACGCGGCCGACAGGCGTCTCGGGAGCTTCGTCGACCGGCGCGCGCGCTTCCTCTTCGAAGCTCGGCGGCGCGGACAGCGTCTGGTTCAGCGGGATCGTCGGCGCAGGCGCGATGCCGGTCGGCTTTCCCTCGCCGAGATCCATCGGACGGATCCCACGCCGACGGCAGCGCCGGACGTCGATGGCAATTTCCAGCGCCGCGGGGGCTTCGTCCTCGACTTGGACGCTGCCCTGGGTGGTCGCGACCTTGAACGTCGCCGGCGGATCGGGCGTGAGCAGGGTCGTCTCAACGAACACGAGATCCTGCAGGTCGCGCCGCTTGCGGAGCAACTGCATGTCGTCGACGGTCGCGCTGGCGAAGTCGTCGTCCTGCAGCCAGACGCCGACAAAGGCGTGTCCCACGGTGAGGACAAGCACGGGGTTCAGCCCGGCCTGCTCAAGGCAGGCGGCGTAGAGCAGCGAGAGATCGAGGCAGGTGCCGACCTTCCGCTCCAGCACGTCGCTCGGACCGCGGACCTTCTGGCCGGCCCGCTCGAAGCTCGCGGGCGGCAGGACGTAGGCGATCCGCCGGTCCGCGATCGCCGCCCAGATTGCCTCGGCTAACTCCCAAGCGCGGGACTTCTTGGCGGTCTTGTAGCCGTTCAGACCTGTCTCACGCCCGGCTTCACCGAGCTTGGTCGCGGTATCGCGTAGGACGACATCGACGGCGGGGTCGTTCGGGCGGACAAACGCAGCGAGAAGTTCGGGCGCGCTTCGGCCGCCACCCCAGTGCGAGGGCGGCAGGACCCGAAGCTCTTCGAGATGCCGAGCTCTCTCGCCGGCGGCATCCTCGACGATGACCGTCAGTTCGAGACGGCTTGCCTCGGTGAAGCCGGCGAGTAGGGCCGCATCGAGCCGAACGTCGGGCAATTCGATGTGGTGGTTCGATCCCGCTGGGATGCGATCGATGCGCAGCGTGAGCGGCTGCACGACAGCCGGCCGGCTCTCGATCCGCACGCGGACATCGGAAAGCTCCTGCTCGGACGTGTTCGCGACCACCACCTCGCGGATCACCGGAACCGCATTCTCGTGATACGCGAGACTGACGTGCTCCGTGACCGAGCACGTGATTTGGATACCGTCTTGCACGGCTTTCCCCCTGTCCTGAGCTGGACTGTATGGGGACAGCCTCAAGTAGCGCAAGGCCGGCGATACGCGGGCGACCCAGCCTAAATCGAGTACCTTAGGATTCCCGAGCAGCGAATGCCGCGGCGACTTGGTCCGCCCACCGAGTTCGTCAGCCCGGTCGTCATCGGCCTTCTCATGCGTGTCCGATCAGCATATAATTTTGAAGCCGGTCGGGGCCTCGGGCCACATCCACAGGAGGCGGTGGGCGAGGCCGTCGTCGGATTTCGTGACGACGTCGCGCAGCGGATCCGGTTGGACGCTGCCGATGACGCCGATGGACAGGCGCGGAATGCGCAAGCTCCGCCCGTCGCGCGTCTGCCCCTGGACGAAGTCTTAAATTTGGAATTGATGTGGCTGCTCGCTTCTTTCGGGCTCATTGCAATAATGTAAAAGGTCGCCGTTTTCTGATCTCCTACCTCTCGAGACTCTTTGGAGAGGGGAATCCCCAAGTGTTTGATGCGGGGCGGGTGTCAGCATCGTGAATTGTTCAGCCCCGGTATTTCGTTCGATAGGCCTGCTGAAAATCGCGATCCCCGCAGATGCATCGTCCGGTTGCATCACGGGCACGGGGGTCGTTGAGGTAGGTGCCGAGCGGCCGCAACAAATCGATGCGCGTTGCGGTCGTGGTGTTGTTGAGCTCGCCTCGAGCGTGCTTGACGAGGTCGGCGACGAGCAAGATGCCGGCGAGCGCGGATTGGAAAGCCATAGGGACGGTGGTCCCAACTGGCCGCGTACCGTTGGTCAGCTGAAACACGACACCGCCGCACATGGTGTTCTGATAGAAGCTCCGCAGCGGCTGATCGGCGAAGGGACGTAGCGCATCGATGGGCACGCCGAGTGCGGTGGCGATCCGTTCGATGAACGCGATAGGGACCGGCTCAGAGGTCTGTAACATGCGCCGCACGTCGGGCTGAGCCTCTGGCAGCCCAAGCTCATCGGCGATGCGGTCGTCCTCGTCCATGACCTCCCCGGTCGGCAGGTAGAGGCAGGCGAGACAAGCCTGACCATCAGCGAAGCCGTGGCGGGACACGCCGAGGTCGCCTTCCTGCGTCCAGGCGTTAACGATCCATTGGGGAAGAGCCCCCTGAACGGCGACGCGATCCCGCGCCGTATCGAGGGCGACGGCGACGCGCTCAAGCCGCCAATCATCCCGGGCGGCGAGGTATGCCCCCCACGTCGCACGATGGGGCACGACGCGCAGGCCCGTGCCGGCGAGCAGCGTTGCGGCGACTTCGACCTTCGCAGTATCGACGTCGGACTGCACCATCATCGCGTAGCGCTGCAGGTTCGACAGGTCGACGGTCTCGTGATCGACGAGGTGCAGCGTGCCACACAACGCCTGCAGCCTCGCAAGCGCCCAGACGGCACCGTTGCCGATGGCCCCGAGGCCGACGAGGTGCGTCTCTCCGAGATCGACCGGGCCGACTTCGCCGCCTGTCGCGCTCATCGCGGTCGAGCAGTAACTCCGCAGGTCCAGGGCAATGTCACCGTCGAGGCCGCCGGCGGGGATCTGATCGGCGAACACGGCGCGGAAGACGTTGGCGACGGCGATGCAAGCCGCAGCACCTGCCCCGAACGGGTTGGCGCTCGTCCTGCACCCGACCGGCCCCGTAGACGAAAAACGGGCGATCCAGCCGTCAGAACCGGCAAAGGTTTTTGTGCCCGCGATTTCTGGGACAGTCTGCCCGACGCAGACGGTGATGGTCGCCCGCCCGGCATCCTCCTGTAGGTCGATAGCCGGATTGATGGCACGGGCGACGCCGAAGAGTTCGGCGGCCCGTTCGCGGGCTTGATCGTCCGCGGCGTGGATCGCGAGGGTCGGGTAAAGGCGGGCGAGCAGGCGGACCGTGAGATCAAGAAGAGCTGCGCCCTCCGGCGAGCGGGCGGCGGCCCCGTCGAAGGCGATTCCGACGACCTGCGTTTGGAGCCGATCAGAGAAGGCAGCCACGCCGAAGCCGGCCAGGACCTGCGACGCGGCCGTGGCGGCACGGTCGAAGAAGTTTGCGAGGGCCATGCTCAGTCCGTAATTGTGATGAGTTGCGTCAGCGCGTTTCCGGGCACCCGTGCCCATCGCGCGCGGGCATCGAGGCGATAAGCGGCGGCTTCTGCGAGCGCGAACGGGCGGGCCGCATAGTCGGGCACGACGAGCGACAGGCTCCCGACCGCCGTAGCGATCGCGAATGCATCGTCGGTGTCCGAATGGTAGGCCCGGCCCGGGTGGCTGTGGATCTGCCCGAGCAGCGTGAGCTTCTCGCGGTGTAGCCGGACGTTGATGCGGTGGAGCTCGTCCGCCTCGATGCACACGCAGACGCCGTCGTCGGTGCTGATGTGTCGCTGGGCCGGGATCCAGGTCTGCTCGACCTGGAACCGTTCGCCGTCCTGACGCCCGACCCAGAGCGCTAACCCCTCGTGCCCGTCGCGACCGACGGATCGCATGTGCTGCTGCGCTGCGTCTGCGCACGACCTTGGCAGCATCACGCGCCGCACTGCCGCGAGGCCGCTCACTCCGGCACGCGTTCGAAGTTGACCCCCACCCCGATCATCGGCATCTGGGCCTGCACCACGAACTGGTAATGCTCGATCGGGTTGATCCCGTGGCTCCAGATCGTGTCGAGGATGAAAGCCAAAGAGCTTTCGCCAGAACGACGGTGCAAAAACCATGAGTCACCTGTGTGCGCGGGGTTTTCGTGGTATTCCCTGACGCGAGGTAAGCACAGGAAAGGTGGTTCTTCGGGGCCGTGATTTTGCAGCAGCAGGTTCACCGGCATCTGGCCTTGCTGCAGGTGCTGCAGGTATATCTCCATTGGCATGCCGGACGGCACCGGCGGCCGACGCAGCATCGGAAGGGGCATGTCCTTCGCCTTGACCGGCTCTCGGGTGAACGGATCGACGAAGCGGACCGAGAGCGGCTGGACGTCGTAGTCGGTGAAATCGACGACGACGCAGGCGAGGATCGGTGACGGGCGCAGCTTGGGAACCGCGAACATCACGCAGACCTGCGGGAAGGTGGCGTCGAGGAGGATTTGGCCGCGCTTGCGGTAGGTCTCCTCCAGGGCGCGGTAATCAGCGAGTTCCCGCGCGAACTTCGCGCGCGAGACCTCAGGATCGACCGTCTGCGGCTCAGGCACCGGCGACTCCCGCCTTGAGGCTGAGCCACACCAAGTCACCGTCGTGCAGGCCGACGCCGGCGACCGTCTGCGACAAGTCGAGGAGGTTGCCGCCCTCGTCCTTGAACTCCCAATCGTCGTCCGGCCGGCCGACGTTCCCGGACTTCTGCAGCGCCTCGGTGCGGACCTGCGTCAGCGGCGTCTCCGCGTGCACCTTGAGCTCGGTCTCGGTGCCGTTGACCACGACCTGCAGGGTGATGCCATGCTCGGCGGGAGCCTTGCGCGGCACCGTCTGGAAATGCTCGACGCCTTTCCGTGCGAGGTCGAACAAGTCGTGATCGGCGACTAGAATGTCGTCCTCGCCTGGAAGGACCAGGAATACGTCGAACCCGGCCGGATCGACCCCGGCGAGCGTCTTGAGGACGACGCCGGTGATCCGACGGACCGGCCACTGCTGATCCTGCCCGTCGATGAAGATCCGGTAGGTGGTCTCGCTCGGGCAGACGAGGAACCGCTCGACGCCGTGGGGGCGCAGGTCGAAGGTCTCGTCGAGGTGCAGGATCTTGAGAACGCTGTCGGGCGGTACCGCCACAGCGACGTAGTCGTCTATCGGGTGCTTGCCGGCGGCCTTGATGATCTGCCGCCCCGTCGGCATCGGATCGGGCAGGATGTAGTCCTGGAACGCGAGGTTCTCGTCGCCGATCTGAATCTTCTCGCCGTCCGTCTCGTGTTCGTGCATCGCCAAGCCTCGCATCGCGGGCGGCACGATCGAGCCGCCCTTCTGCAACCTTCAGCGAAGCGGCACGCGGCGATTCGGTAGCCCGGTCAGAAAGAATCCTCGGCGGTGCAGACGAAGTAGAACCGGCAGGTCGGGCAATCGGTCGACGGCGTCGGTTCGAAGCGGCCAGCCTCGATGCCCTCGAGGGCCGTGCCGTACTCGGCGATGCCCTTGCCGCCCTGGTCCGGGTCGATCGGCACGGCTTCCGGGATCGCCGGGTAGACAGCCTGCAGCTCGAATGGCCGCCCGGGATGCGTCTGACGAACAGCCTCTCCGAGGAACTCCCAGACCGCCTTGGTCCGCTCACTCTTCGACTTGCGACCGGTCTTGAAGACCTGTGCGAGGATGGTGCCGTCCGGCATCTCGACGACGCGATCGGGCCGCAGATGGATCGTGCGCCCGCCGACGACGACGTTCCAGTGCCGATCGATCACCTGTCCGTCATCGGCGAGAGCGGTCACGGCGTTGGCGACCATCCCCTCAGCGGCGGCGCGATAGACCGGTTCGAACCCGTGGCCGCACGGGCCGCGCTCGTCCCAGACCTCCGTAAGGTACTCGCGCGCGTCAGAGAGTTCGACTCGCGCGCCTTCGGATCGCTGCGCGGAGATCCACGCGATCGTGCTGCGTACGCAGCTATGGAAGGCTAAGTATGCGCTCCCCGCGCTGCGATCACCCAGTTCGTCGAGAACTTCGTAGCGGTAGCGCGCCGGACACTTCACGTAGATCAGCAGATGCCGTTCATCGTAGGTCGCGCCGGACGTGCGCACAGGGACGACGGGCGTGACGGAGATCGCTGGCGCGATCGTCGAGGCCAAACGGGGCTTCGGGAGAACCGCGGCGAGATCCTTCAAGTACTTGGACGGGCTGCAGCTCAGTTTCGCGGTGTAGCGCTTCGCGCTACTGATTGAGAGTACGTCGCGCGCCCGGGACAAGGCGACGAAGAACAGGCACTCCTCTTCTGCGTCGTGGTCGGCCTGTTGAACCTCAAGGTGTTCCAACCCGACGGGGGCTGGACATCGGATGGGATGACGCTTGCTCGGCACGTAGCGCGTGGCCACCTGCGGCAGATGGACCGCTCTGAACTCGAGGCCTTTGGCCGCATGCACCGTCATCATGCGAACGGCGGGGATGCTGTCGGCCTCGGGCGGAACGACCCGGAAGGCGCGGTCATCATCGAGGCGCTCGAGCCGACGGATCGCATCCAGAAACGGGCGACGGCCGCCACGGCCGCGGGTCGCGTCGGCGTGTTCACGCGCGAATTTCAGGAGCTGATAGATCGCGATGAGGCATTGCTGCGCGCGAACGCTCGGATCTTCGACGAAGCGCTGCAGATAGCCGCTCGACTCGAACAGATAGCGCACCAGCACCTGCCAGACGGTCGTGGTCCAGCCGACATCGGCGAGGTGTTCGGCCAGGCGCTGCAGCCCCGCGCCCCCGCGCCCGGTTATGCCATCGATCGCCGCCGCGCGTGCACAGATCGCGAGGACATTTTCGCCGGTCGCTGCCGCCTCGCGGATGATTGCTAGTGCATCCTCGCGCGTGCCGCCGTATTCCGGAAACTGGGCCACGCGGAGCAAGCCGGTCGCGTCGGCGTCCGCGCCGAGTGACACGAGGGAGAGGAGATCGCGGATCTCGGGCCGCTCGAACAGGTCGCCGAGATACAGGATCGGTACGTCGAACTCCTGCAACAGGCGTCCAAATCGCGCCAGACACAGATGCGTCCGTGCCAGGATCGCTTGCTGATCGTACGCGATCCCCTTCTCGGCGAGACGTTCGATCTGATCGCGCACGGCGCTGGCCTCGGAGCGCAGATCCTCGGCCTGAATGTGATCGACGAAGCCGACGGCACCGCGCTTCGGATGCCACGATACGGCCGGCTTCGGCGCAGCCGCGATCGCGCTGCCGTAGCACTCGAACAGCTTCACCACGGCCGAGCCCGAACGATAGTTCGTTGTGAGCGGGCGGCTCTGCGCGCCCGAGTAACGGGTGGTGAACCCGGTTGCATTGCTCGGTGCGGCCCCGCGGAAGCGATAGATCGATTGCCTCGGATCGGCGACGGTCCAGACTCTCTGTCCGCCCACCGCGATCTGGTCGAGCAAGGCCGTACTGGCGGAATTCACGTCCTGATACTCATCGAGCAGGACGTAGCGGTGTCGAGCCTGAACCGCAGCCCTGACGGCGTCATGGTCCTTTAGCAGCCGCGCGGCCGTGCCGACGAGATCACCGAAATCGACTTTGCCCGACGCCTCGAGCGCGCTCTGGTAGACCGTGTAGACGCCGCCGACCTCGACGGCCTTCTCGGCACGCTCGATGGCCTCCGGCTTTTCGGCGGATGCCAACGCGGCCTGAGCCGCCGCAAGATACATCTCAGGCGTGATCATCTCGTCCTTCGCGCGGGAGATCGCGCGCAGGATCGGACGCAGCTCAAGTGCTGGGTCCCAGAGGTTTTGGAAATGATGCAGGGTCAGGCCCGGCAGCAAGCCCTCGAGCACTCCGAGCGCGCCGGCTTCGTCGAGGATGTCGAGCTTGTCGGGTAGGCCGCATTCCTTCCCGTAGAGATGCAGGATCTCAAGACCGAAAGCGTGAAAGGTCCCAATCCAGATCTGCTGCGCGGCCGCGCCGTCGATGCGCTCGATCCGCTCCCGCATTTCGGCCGCGGCGCGATTGGAGAACGTCAGCGCCAGGATCTCCCAAGGCTGGACCCCTTGGGCGAGTAGGTACTCGACGCGACCGACGAGCGTGCTCGTCTTGCCTGTGCCGGGGCCGGCATCAACGATCAGCGGGGTGTCGCCCCATTCCGCCGCCACACGTTGATCGGCGTCCAGCGGGATCGCGGGCGACGACTCCTCGTCCTCACCCTGTTCGGGCAGAGGCGGGAGCAGCATCGCCCGGATCGCCTGCATGGTCACGAAGGCGACCGGCAATCCTACGTCTGCGGCAATCTGCGACGGCGTGGAGCGATCGGCGACCAAGCGCTGCCGGAGCTGATCTGCGGGCAGAAGAAACTCTTGGGCGAAGACGTCTGCCTGGATCTCGCGACGCTCGCGTGGCGAGTAGGCAACGACCTTCTCGCCCCCGGTCTCAAAGGGCTGTCCGCCGAAGGCGGCCTCCGTCGATCGCACCAAGGATTGCTGTTCGTCGTGGAGATAGAAGTGGCCGATCTCATGGGCACTGACGATCGTCTTCTGCCCGTCGTCCAGCGTCGTCGCGAGGCGCACAAAGCCGGGGCCTCGATCGAGAGCACCGACGACCTCAGGACCATGGATGGTGCCAGGATCGAACAGATCGACTTCGAGGTCCGCAATCGCGAGCGCCGCCGCCACAAGCGCCCCGGCTGTGCCGTCACTGGCTCGGGCTGCGGCCTGCGCGTGGCACCGGCGAGCCTTGACCCGAACCTCGCGCCACGTATCCACGAGCTCAATCCTCGTCCGCCAGCCAGAACGCTTTTCGGTCTTCGGTCATGCTGGAGGCGCGGACGGCCTCCTCCCAAGTTCGAGGCCGTCCAGCCGTGGGCTTGCCGGATGCTTTGAAGGCCACGGCCACAGGAGCGGCTCGCGAGTTCTCGACGATGGCTTTGAACTGCGCGAGGTCGCAACCGATCAGCTCCGCAGCGAGGCGCAGGAATCGGCGCGGGATCGTGTCGACGAGGATTTGCCCTGTCGTGATGTCGGCGACGATGGCGCGCGCGATGCCGATCGCGGCGGCGAAAGTGCGGACATCGGAGTTTTGTGCGGCCAGCGTTTCTCGCAGATCCGGGACTGGTGCCGTACCCGGCACCGCCGCCAATCGTTGTGCCGCAGCGTGGACCAGGGCCGAATAGTCGCGCGTTTCGATGTTGGATGCTGCGCTACGACGGCAGTGTTCCATGTCCAGCTTCTCGACCGCGTGCGCCCGAATCTCGTCGGCATACTGCGGGTAGGCCATCGTCCAAGCCCGCACGCTTTCAGGCGTGACGTGCTCCACCGCCTCGTGGAACTGGATCAGAACCTCGTCGAGGCTTTTCTCCGGATTTGTCATCGGGATCGGCCGAGCGCTTCGAGGATCCGCGTCTCGGCGCGAGTGACCCAGTCCTTGGCCGTCTTGGGCGTGACGCCCAGCATGCTGGCGATGCTCTCTCCCTCGTTCGCGGTGAAGCCAAAGCCCTTCCAGTGGAGCAGAAATGCGCGGCGATGATTGCCCGGTAGACTCTCCAAGATCGAGCAGATCACCGTGACGTCCTCCGGGCCGAGCGAATTCCAATCCAGGGGTTCGACAGGTGGCTCTTCGACATCTCTCTCCACGAGCGGGAACACGTCACGGCGCTTCTTTTCCTGTCGGATTCGGTCGATGAGGCGCTTCTCGAGCTTGCCGCGAAAGGATCTCTCGAAGCCGACGCCATCAGCCGAGTTCGGGTTGAGGACGGCCTCGACCATAGCCTCCACAACCTCGTCCACGGGATCTCGTGAACGATTCTGGTAATGTGCGGCGACCTGAGGACGCAGGATCTGCTGGGCCACCTGCGTGAGATGGACCACCATCGCTCCGCGGAGGCGGGCATCGGGACCATGGTCAAGGCCGCGGCAGGCTGCGACGATCGTCCGTGGATCATGCTCGGGCAGGCCAGCTCCATCGACGATCCTTGTCCAAACCGCGCGCAGTTCCTCTTGCGAGATACTGGCCTGAGCGTCCACGTCTGCTCCCGTCCTCCGAGAGCCTGCTTCCTCAGCGAACGAGCAGGCTGCGATCCGGTAGTACGCCGATCGGATCGCTTTCGCCAAGGCTAAGGTTTACCCTAGGTTGGGGCGAACGACCGGTTTCCGAGGCGTTGAGGCACCGCCACCACATGCCGCAACGTGCACTATCGCGACGGCAAGCATGACCGGGTCGGGCGTGAGGGGGACGTCATCGTGAGACTCTTCTGCGACCAGACCTTGAGTCGTCTGGGTCCGAGCGAGACCGTATCCGGGGCGATCTCCCAGCGCTTCAACCTCAGCGATGCGCGGATCCGTGCCCTGCTTGCCGGGGCCGGCTTTCCTGTAGAGCGGCAGGATAGGAGCATCCGCATCCTGTCGGGCGGCCAGCTTGCGCGTCTCGCCGTGCTGATTCTCCGGCTGGAGGAGCCCAGCCTCTACATCCTCGACGAATCGACGGACCACCTCGACATCGATGGCCAGGAGGCGCTGGAAGCCGAGATGATGAATGGTGAAGCGGCCTGCCATCTCGTCTCGCACGACCGTCGCTTCACCGAGAGGGTTGGCAACCGCTTCTGGCAGATCGAGCGTGGCTGCTTGACCGAAGTCGAGACGCCACATGCCTTCTTCAAGGCGGCCTTGAGTGAGGATGCCGTGGATTGAGCCCAAAACGCTTTCGTTGGTTTCAGAGATCCGCCTCGGTCGCATTGGTGACGACGATCTCGCGGACGACCGGGATCGCATTCACGTGATAAGCGTGGCTGACGTGCTCGGTGGCCGCGCACGTGATCCGCACGCCGCGCTGCACCGCCATCTCGCCATCGGCTTCGATCATCGTGTCGCTCACGGTACGATCCAGCGGCTGGTGAAGTGTTCGCCCAGCTTATACCGTGCGAGCTTGCCCCCGACGTCATCGCAGGGCTCGCCGAACGGATCACGGATGACGCCGAACTCGGCGTCGTTGATGAACCCGGTGACGTAGCAGACGTCCTGATACTCGCCCTTGATGCGGTTGCGCATCTTGATCCGCGTGGTCGCTAGGGCGGTTTCCAGCGGGCGATCCTTGTACAGGGCCGTGCCGTAGTCGAGCACTTGGGTCTCGACCGCCATGAACTCCCAGCGGTCGTCGCGCTGCCCCTGATAGTGCCGGGCGAGTTTTGGGTACCGATCGACGAAGGCGGCCGGTTGAGTGCCGGTGGCGAAGGCGCGGACCTCCTCACCGAGCGCCTGCTCGAAGAACCGGGCGCGCTCGCCGTACTGCGCGCGGAGCGCCCGTTCCTGGGCGGCACGGCGCACGCTCGCCTCGTTCTGCTTCTCTATATCGAGCTTCTTCCGATCTTCGAGTTCCTGCTGACGTTTGAACTGCTGCTCGGCGTTACGCGTCTTGTCCTGTTCGATCGCGTCCTGCGTCCGTGCGATCTCGGCGGGCTCGATCCAGATCGGCAGGTAGCGGTGCGCGATACCGTCGCGGTTCATGGCATCGTCGAGCGCGGCGAGGTCAGTCGTCTCGGCGTAGACCGCACCACATTCGCCGCGCTTGATCGCGATGAATGCGCCGTCGGCCGAGGTCGGGGTCATCACCGGCTGGCTGGGCAACTCGTCCCCGACCCGGTCGTCGAGACGCGCCAGGATGGCCGTATGCGCCTCCGCATCATTCGGTGCGATCCGACACAGCACGCTCGATGCGTTGGGTACGACGACGATCCCGAACCCATCTCCCCCCCGACCGCGAACCCGAGCCTCGATCTCGCTGGCTCGCGCCGCCTCGGCCTGCTTGGCGGCCGTGAGCGCGCCTGCCGCGACGACATCGAGCCGGGCGAACAGGTTGCCATTGACCGCCTCGACCAAGCCGATCACGCGGTCGACCGGTTCGCGCAGGAGGCGTTCGCGCTCGGCGAACACGAGATCCTGCTGGGCGAGACCGTTCGCGCCGCAGGATCCGAGCGGCAGGTCGAGCTTGGCTCCGAGCGCTGCGCTCCGGTCGCGGATCTGTCGGTTCATGAACACGTCGGACAGCGGGGCGTGATACAGACATGCGGTGGCGCGTCCGTCTTCGAAGACCAACTCGCCGCGCAGATTGCGCACGACCGATGGGGCCTTGCCGCTGTCGTTGTACAGAATGATCAGGTCGCCGCGATCACCGTCCATCAGGAAGCGGCTCTTCGCCGTGACCGCCCGGGCGAGCCGCGCCGCCTCGTCGACGCGGGCGCGCTTCCCGGCATAGGCGTCGGTCAGCTCCCCAAGCCTGGCATCGGTCGTCTCGGGCGCTATAGCCGCGACCTCGGCGACGAAGCCGCTGAGGAACGTCTGAAGATCCTGCGGGATGCCGCCCTTGAGAGTGAGCTCGGCCTCGGCCTGATCACGCTTGAGCCGGTCGACGAGCGCAACACGGCTACGCGCGGCCGCATCGCGCTCGCGTCGATGCTCGTCCTGCTCGCGATCGCGCTGCTTGGAAGCCTGCTGCTCCGTCAGCGCGGCCTGCACCTTGCCGACGGCCTCGGGCGTGATCCAGATCGGCAGGTAGCGGAACGTGACGCCGTCGCGGGTGAGCCCCGTCACGAGCGTGGCCAAGTCCTTGGCGGTCCCATAGACGGCTCCGCACTGCCCGCGCTTGATCGACAGGAAGGCCCCGTCGGCGGTCGCCGTGACCGTCGTCGTCACACCGCGTAGCTCCGCCTTCAGCAAGGCCTCGTAGGGTTGCAGGAGTTGATCGTGAAGCGGCTTATCCCCTGCCGCGATGCGGCAGATCGTGCGTGACCCAGGGCCAAAAGCGAGGACTGCCAAGCCGTCCGACGTTCCACGCGCCACTTCGCTCTCGGCCTCGGCGGCGCGGATCCCTTCCGCCTGGCGTGCGGCCTCGATGTCCGACTTCGGCACTGTACCGCCGAGGGTGAACACGCCCGTGTCGACGGCCGAGGCGATGGTCTGGAACACCCCAACCTGCGTGCGTAGAGCGCCGCGCTCGAACACGACGAGATCGGCGCTCTGCTGCTGCGCGCCGCTGCACGGAGGCAGCGTCTCCTTAACCGGTGCGCCGAGGCTTCGCGCTTTGGCGACGAGTTGCTCCAGAGCGATGCGGTCGCCCAGCGCTTCAGGCACCGCGCAGGCGACAGTGCGTTCGGGGTCGAACACGAGGTTGCCGTCGAGACCGCGGACGACGGCGACGGCGCGGGGGGAGCTATTGTAGAGCAGCAGCAAATCGCCGGGTTCACCGTCTACGAGAAAGCGGTTTTTGTCGGTGACGGCGCGCTGGATCGCCTCGGCCTCCCGCACTCGTGGCTCGATCTGTAAGAAGCGCTGTTGGATCGCTTCGGCGGCCTTCGGTAGATCTTTTGGCGTAGTGCCGTCGAACTGTTGGACCAGCACGGCGAGTTCCGGCCGAAGGTCCTCTGGTACGGGTCCGGCCAGGAGGGCTTCGACGCGCTTGCGCTGTTCGTCGATCTGGCGCTGCGCCTGCAGGCGCGTGCTGCGATCCCGCTCCTCTACGCCGAGGTCGGCCAGGTAGCCTTCGTAGCGCCGTGCGACGGCGTCGATGCGCGCGGGGAGGCTCGGATCGGTGATTAGCGAGACGCTCGGTGCGGGGGACAAACCACGCCCGAGCTTGGAGGCGAGCCCGTCACCGAGAAAACCGTCGGCGGTCATGCCTTCAGCCTCGGCGAACGCGACGAGTGCTTTGCGCGTGACACCGCCGTAGACGCCGTCTGCGGATGCGTCGGCGGGCAGATAGCCCGCGTTGCGCAGCGCGTCTTGGAGGCGAACGTGTTCCTCCAGCGACCGGGAGATTTCCTGTCGGGCCGAGGCCGGCCCTTCACGACCGACGCGGGCGGACCACGCGTCCCGCTGACGCTGGTAGGTTGCGGCGATACAGGGGATGGCCTTCCGAACAGCCGCCGTGACCTTACCGGCTTCTGGGATCCGACAAGAGGCGAGAGTACGCTTTACGAGGTCGTTCGAGGCCTCCTTGAGTTCGGCCGCGGCCTCAGGGCGAAGCTGCCGGAGTGCGTAGAACGCCCGGGCCATGTCGAGATCGACGCGCCGCAACCCGGCATCCTCGCAGATCAGGGTCGGCAGGGGCGTGTTCGCACGCTCGCAATCGAACGAGGGCCCAAGGTCGGACGTCGGACCCGTCACCTTCGGGGTCGCGACCAGCCGGGGCGGTTCGGAAACCGACACGGCATCCTTGCGCAGATCCGCCAGCCGCTTGCGCAGTCTCTCAGGGACATCGGATTTGGTGCGGGCCTCGGCTTGGGCGCGCAGCCCGCTCATCCGATCGAGCGCAGCCATGCGCACGGTTTCACCCTGGGACAGTGCGGCCAATCCAGCGATCTCGCGTTGGATCGCCTCGGTATCGGGTGCGGACGGTCCGGTGCGTGCAACGAGTTGCTGATCGATCCGGTTCTGGATCCGAGCGATCTCAGACCGAACGATGGGGGAGGGGTCTCGCTGATAGGTCGCCAGTGATCCCTTGAGCACCTGCAGTTGGTCGGCGCGGCCTTGCGCCTCGGCACGGGCGCGACGCGTCTCACGTGCCTCGCGGGTCTCGACGTCAGCGACGATAATCCGGGTGCCAGAGAAGTGCAGCTCGATCGCGTCCCGTGCCTCGACGGGTTGGACGCGGCCATCGCCATCGCGGTAGGCGAACGATTGATTGCAGGTTGTCGCGATCGACCATCCGCTATCGTCCGGCACCGTGCAGCTGAACCCACGCTTGAGGTTCGGTTCGGTAAAGCGCCGGCACTGGGCGAACACCCCGCTCAACCTGCCATCGTCCGGACCAATGCCGCGCTGGGTCAAACTGGCAATATCGGCATTCTGACGGGCGAGGGCTCGATCCAGGCACGCACGATCTTGGTTTGGCAGCCGTGCCCAGGCCTCGCGCGCTGCTTGTGCCTGAGCGGCCCCGATCAGGGTACCGAAGATGTCGACCGGTGAGACCTGTGCCTGAGCTGGCACTGTAGAGGCAAGGGCTGCCACCAGCAGAGACCCACACCATCCACCCCGTGCCATGGCGATACCCGACAGCTTCGTTCCGAGCTGTGTCGCCGGTTCCAGATCCCTATTCAAGGTTGCAAAAGACACGCACTCGGGGTTTGTCGCTCCAGGGTGAATCGGCAGCGACGGTGACCTCGCCCCTACGATGCGGTGCACCGAACGCATTCTGGCCTGTAGGGCGGAACTCGCGAAGGCTGATCGTCGGTTGCCTTTTGAAGTTCCTGTCGAGCAACGCATCCGCGAGTGCCACGAGGACGACAAGCACCGATCCGAAGACTACGCATCGATGGATGCTGGCCGCAAAAAAGAGAATCGTCTCGCCACGCAAGTCAAATCCGCCGCAACGGATTAATCAGGTGTTCGGTGGGTTCCGACAGTGTAACGCGATCATCTTATCGCTTTGGCATTGCCTTTCCGTGATATCGGGTTCGGCCCACGGCGAAATTTGGCGCGTCGTCTGTACGCTGCACATCCTCAAGGAGGATCACCTCCCTCCCGAAGCGCGTTCTCTCCGCAATCAACTAGAGCATGGCATAACTGCCCGGCTACCCCGGAATCAGCCCCGCCGCAGCATAATCTGATCGCCGCCTGAATCGCGATTGTAACGTCAGGATAACTTACGCCGCAGGCGCGTCAAGGTGAGGTCAACCGGCTCAACATCGCACCAGCGTCCGCGAGGGCTTGCGTAACGGCATGCTCGCGTCCCACGTATTTTAATGCGGCAGCCAGTTCGGCCTCTCCGGCAGGGGGGCCGTCGTTCTGTCGAAGTTGCGTGTAAGCGAGGTATCGCTCAGGCGCGGGCACCAGCACGGGAATGCCAGGACCGTGAAGGACCAGGGCAGCGATGGCGCGCTCCATAACGAAGTTGACCAGGTTGGATGGAGTACCGCAAGCGTTGTCAGCGCTGGCGGTGATTTCTAGACCGCTTGCAGAGCGATACGTTGTCGCTGACGACGGCTCTGCAGCGAAGCTCGGATCAATCGTCTGCAAGGCATCGATCAATTGTCCGAGTCTGTCACTATTCCGGACGGCGAGCGTGATATTAGGTCGGTCGCTCTCTGGCGTACATCGGGCTTTGGCAAAGCGCACACCGAGAATGCCTCCGTAGGCTTGGAAGGCGATATCGCCGAGCAAGACAGCTTGGTCGCGGAACAGCCCCGCCCTCGCGACAGCTTCGATGATCCGCCCGGTGATGATGCTGGGCCGCGGCATCCCGGCTCCGATCAGCGCGCGCACGGTGGTGGTTCGTTCCTCCCTAACCGCCTTGACCCGCCGGAACCGGGCGATCCGCGCCGCGACCTCGGGATCGTCGGAGCGCCCGAGGTAGCGGCTGAAGCGCTGGCCTCGGCCAGCATCGCCGGCGGCGCGCCGATAGCCTTGGTAATAGACGTGGTCGGCCGGCGCGCCGGCGCGATTGCCCCTGATGAGGAGGCTGCCGTTCTCCGGGAAGTCCGGATCGAACAGGTCGTCGCCCCCCTGGTCGAGGAGATCGGCGTACAGCGTGTGCTGTGCGAGCGAGAGCGGCCGGATCATCATAAAGACGATGTATGCAAAAATCAAGATTACATACAACACAGTGAACGGGCGGGCGCACCCTGCGATTGCCGTCCCCTCATCGCTTTGGCCCGACGTCAGTGCGAACTTTCAATTGTGCAAGACCCTGATGGGAGGAGCAGGTCCGTTAAGAAGGGCAATGTCACCGAGGAGCAGATCACCTTCGCGCTGAAGCAGCCCGAGACCGGGACACCGGTCGCGGAGGCGCTGGCCGGATGGTCATCTCCGAGCAAACGTGTCTCACGCTGGAGGTCGCTCTACGGCGGCTTGGGCACAGGCGAGCTGCGGCGGCTGAAGCAGCTCGAGGACGAGAACCGCAAGCTCAAGCAATTCGTGGCCGATCTGAGAGCCCGTCCGGTAAGGGTCTGAGGCGGGGTTGAGTGGCCGGGATGGCGATGATTCCAGGAGGGTGCTGAAGCCTGACCTGGAAGCGCCATGTGGACCCCGACCACCCGGCGGCAGCATAGCCGCGTGGGCCTTCGCTATGAAACCGACCTTACCGACGCCGAGTGGGCGGTGATCGAGCCACTGATGCCGAGGCCAGCGCCCTGTGGCCGGCCTCCGCTCTGGACGACACGGGAGGTCCTGAACGCCATCTTCTACGTTCTGAGGGGTGGGATCTCCTGGCGGTTGATACCCAAGGATCTACCGCCGCGCTCGACCACGTTCGGCTACTTCAGCCGCTGGCGCGACACAGGGCTGTTTGGCCGGATCAACCACCACCTGGTCATGGCCGATCGCGAGCGTGTCGGACGGGAAGCCTCACCATCTGCCGCGGTCCTCGACAGCCAAAGCATCAAGACGACGGAGAGCGGCGGCCCGCGCGGCTACGATGCCGGCAAGAGGGTCAAGGGGCGCAAGCGCCAAGCGCTGGTCGACATGGACGGGCGCGCGCTCGTCCTCGATCCTCAGCCTGCCGACGTACAGGACCGCGACGGAGCCGTGCCGGTGCTGCGCCTGTCGCGTCGGACCTTCCCGTTCATCGCCAAAGCCTTCACCGATGCAGGCTATGCCGGCAACAGACCGGCGACCGCCACGATCATCACGGTCGAGATCGTGCGCAAGCCGCCCCATCAAGTCGGCTTTGCCGTGCATCCACGCCGCTGGGTGGTCGAACGGTTCTTCGCCTGGATCAGCCGCAATCGCCGCCTCTGGAAGGACCCAGAGGCGACTATCGCCTCGGCCAGAGCATTCCTCTACGCAGCAGCCGTCATGATCCTCGTCAGGCGACTGGCCCGCTCAGCCTGACTTCTCGGACGGACTCTGGGTCTCGAGAAGCACATCCTGTGGACGTGCTCGCAAAAACGCTCAGACGCCTGGTCGGATGCGCTATGGGCCAAATTCTCTACGACACCGCCCGCACGAAGGAGGCGGTCCGTCGCGCAACACAGTTACGGCGAGAGAGCTTGTGAGTCTCCGCTACGCGCTGCGGCGTCGGCCAGACAACGAGCTAGGCGTGGCAAAATTGGCAGACGCCAGTCGACGCCGCTATGGGGCCGAAAGCAGCCCATCGGTCGCTGGGATTCCGGAGGAGGCCGTCATCGTGGCCTTCCGGCGACACACCCTGTTGCCGCCGGATAACATCCTCTATGGCCCAACGTCACCGATCCCGCAGCTGACCCGCTCCTCGTCGCCCCGCTGACCGGAGCGGCCTGGAGTCAATCGCCTGCCGGAGATGTAGGGCGATAAGTATCTCTCGCATTGCGCTACGCATCTAAATCGCCACCGCTTAGCCCCAAGCCAGCGGTTTTTCTTTGCGCCATTGAACTATTTGGGGTTGATCCGCCCCCGCAATACTGATCTAGATTAACCGGCCCTACAGCGCCCCCCCTAGTCTAAATCTGAGCAATTTCTGATATGATTCTAGAAGATGACACCCAAGAGTTCGATGCTGTCAAGATCACTGGCGAGATCGTTGCAGCATACATCTCGAACAATTCCCTGCCAGTGAACGAGCTGCCCGGGATGATCCGGGCGGTGCACGAGACGATCGCCAACCTCGGGGCTGGCAGAGCCTCTGCTGCCGCGGATCCCGCTTCTGAGGTGACGAAGGTCACGTCCGCGCAGATCCGCAAGTCGGTTCACGCGGAAGGCATTGTCAGCTTCATCGACGGGAAGACGTACAAGACGCTGAAGCGCCATCTCACCTCAAAGGGGCTGACGCCGGACAGCTACCGCCAGCGCTTCGGGCTTCCGGCCGACTATCCCATGGTCGCCCCCAGCTATGCTGAGATGCGTTCGGCATTGGCGCGGTCTATCGGCCTCGGCCAGCCGGGTGCGCAGGCGAAGCGCGCCGTCAAAGGCACCGAGGCTGCCTGAATCTATGTTCTGCAGCGAAAAGTCCGCTGGTCGCACGGCGGGTGGGCCTTTTGCTGTAGCTAGAGCATCATCCGAGCAGGCTGAAACGACCATAGTGAAGAGGGGTTGGTCGGCGAAGGAGAGCGCCGATGTCCTCAGCCCTGTCCGTCGATCTGCGCCAGCGCGTAGTCCATGCCGTCGAGGCCGGGGGGTCGCGGCATCAAGCGGCCGAGCGTTTTGGGGTCAGCCTTGCCAGTGCGAGTCGATGGTGCCGGCAGTTCGCCCGGGTGGGCCACGTCGCGCCCAAACCGATGGGTGGGGATCAGCGCTCGTACCGGATCGAGGCTCATGCCGACCTGATCCTCTCCCTCTACGAGGCGCAACCCAGCATCTACCTGCACGAAATCCGTGCGACTCTGGCTGAGCTGAGCGTCTATGTGGCTCAGAGCAGCCTCTCGCGCTTCTTCAAGCGCCACGGCATCTCGCGAAAAAAACGACAGGCCATGCGGCCGAGCAGGACCGGCCGGACGTGAAAGCCGCACGCGAGGCATGGTTCGAGGGCCAACTCGACCTCGATCCGGACCGCCTCGTGTTCATCGACGAGACCGCAGCCAACACCGCCATGGCCCGGCGCTACGGGCGCGCTCCACGGGGCAAACGCTGCCGGATGAGCGTGCCCCAGGGCCATTGGAAAACCACGACCGTCACGGCGGGCCTGCGCACCAGCGGCATCATCGCGCCCTGGCTGCTCGATGGGGCGATGAACGGGCAAGCCATTCGCACCTACGTGACCGACGTGCTCGCCCCCACCCTCCAGCCCGGCGACACAGTCGTCATGGACAACCTGCCCGCGCACAAGGTCAGCGGCATCCGCGAGCGGATCGAGGCGGCGGGAGCCCGGCTCCTCTACCTCCCGGCCTACTCGCCCGACTTCAACCCGATCGAGCTGGCCTTCGCGAAGCTGAAAGCTCTGCTGCGCAGTGCGGCGGCGCGAACCATCCCAGACCTCTGGGATGCCATACGGCGCAGTCTGACCCGCTTCGCGCCAGCTGAATGTCGAGCCTACCTCGCCGCATGTCCGACCCCTTCGGTCCTGGCTGATCCTCTCAATCAGCTCGGTCCAAAACCAGCCGGTCAGGCCACATGACGACATGACTGTCCGGCACTGCCTTTTGGTGGCGGGGCTCGCGGCCCACTTCGCGCTCCATCTTGGCCTGTCGATTGACGATCGGACCTCGCTCGTCCGCGCGGCTTTGGTGCACGACGTCGGAAAGGCGAAGATCCCGCTGACCATCCTGCGCAAGCCGGGCACTCTCGACGACGATGAGTTGCAGGTGATGCGGACGCACACCGCGCTCGGGCATGACATGTTGATGACCGCAGGGATGACGGACGCGCTCACCCTGGCCGTCACTCGCAACCATCACGAGATGCTGGATGGCTCAAGCTATCCGGATGGATTGAGCAGCGCAGCGATCTCCGATCCGGTCCGGCTCCTGACCATCTGTGACATCTATGCTGCTCTGATCGAGCATTGGCCTTATCGCCTGGCCATGACGCAGGGGGAGGCGCTCGCGATCCTGAGGCGCATGACGCCGGACCGACTTGAGACGGCCCTGGTCGAAGAGTTCGCGACTTCGCTGATCCATGGTCAAACTGCTACTCGTTTAGCCGAATTCGTATCGTGTTGAAGCTAAGCAGCATCCAAAAATCGATCAAGCTTTGAACGTCTGCTTCTGCGAGTTGTCCTTGTGGAAGGGGACAGTCCGAAGCCGACCCTCAGCGGTCCTCCCGGTGTGGACCCAACCCAGCCTCTCGGACCACTGTTGGCGCTGCCCAAAAGCAACCATGCAGCGATTGTCGAGATACTTCGGCCCGGCATGGTGGGCGAGCAAGCAGGCGATCTTGGTCCTCAGGGAGCCCGGCACTTTTGCCATCCGGTGCGGCGTCCGTCCGAAGATGAAGCTCACCATCTCACGTGCAATAGCCTGCTACCAGAGCTTGTTATGGAGGGCGGCAAGGTTGTGATGGGTGCGATCAAGCGTCTCATCGTTGTTGTGACGCTCACTTAACCAAAGACCTCATACATCGCACCCGTGCCGTTGTGGCACGTGGAGACGTCTGCGGTGCCGTTCTTCGACGCCAACCTACGTGCCTTGATGGCGGCCATCGACAAGTCCAGGGCTCGGATCGAGTTCGCCCCTGACGGGACGGTTCTCGCCGCCAACGACCTGTTCCTCGAGCTGATGGGCTACCGCTTCGCAGAGGTGAAAGGGCAGCATCACACCTTGTTCGTCCCAGCTGACGAGCGTGATGGCGAGCAATACCGCACGTTCTGGGCCGCCCTGCGTCGTGGCGAGGCGCAGACGCGCGAGTTCAAACGCATCGGAAAGAACGGTCGTACCGTCTGGATTCAGGCAACGTACAATCCCGTGCTCGACCGCGTCGGGCGTGTCACTCGAGTCGTCAAGCTTGCTACAGACGTGACGGCGCAGGTACTACGCAATATCGATCATGATGGACAGCTCGACGCCCTGCACCGATCGCAGGCAGTGATCGAGTTCGCCCTCGATGGTACTATCCTGACAGCCAACCAAAACTTCCTCGACGCTGTCGGCTACCGTTTGGATGAGGTGAAGGGACGCCATCACGGCCTGTTCGTCGAGGCCACCGAACGAGCAGGTGCAGCTTACCGCGATTTCTGGGCGCGGCTCGCGCGGGGAGAGTTCGCCTCTGGCGAGTATCGGCGCATCGCCAAGGGCGGTCGCGAGGTGTGGATCCAGGCGACCTACAACCCGATCCGCGATCGAGATGGTAAGCCTTTGAAGGTGGTCAAGTTCGCGACCGACATCACGGCGCAGAAGCTGAAGACCACCGACGCGATGGGGCAGCTCGCCGCAGTCAACCGGTCACAAGCGGTGATTCAATTCGCCCCTGACGGAACGGTGCTCGATGCCAACGAGAACTTCCTCAGGGCAGTCGGCTATAAAATCGAGGAGATCCGCGGACAGCACCACGCCATGTTCGTCGAGCCCGGCTACGCGCAGACGTCGGACTATGCGGCCTTCTGGGACAGGCTGCGAGACGGTGAGTTCGCCACCGGCATGTTCCAGCGCTTCGGCAAGGGCGGTGGAAAGATCTGGATCCAGGCGAGTTACAACCCGATCTTCGACGCGAATGGTCGACTGACCAAGATCGTCAAGTACGCCAACGACGTCACCGCCAACATGGAAGCCCGCTCGGTCGCCATAGCGGCGGCCGAGGAGACCATCGACAACGTCCAGGCGGTCACCGATGCGGCCGAGACCATGAATGCGGCTGCGCGAGAAATCTCGCGCAGCATGGCGCAATCGAAGACCGTCGTCGACGACATCCACGGACGTGCGGGCGAAGCCAATGCCGCCACGGAACGCCTGCAGGCTGCCGCCAGCGCGATGGACGGCGTCGGTGCTGTGATCGCGGGCATCGCCCAACAGATCAACCTGCTGGCTCTGAACGCCACGATTGAGGCGGCACGGGCCGGCGCGGCCGGCAAGGGCTTCGCGGTAGTCGCAACCGAGGTTAAGGAGCTAGCCGGTCAGGCGGCCGCGGCCACAGCCCGGATCAGCGGAGAGGTTGCCGGCATGCAAGCCGTATCCTCCGAGGTTGCAGCCAACCTGACGACCATCACCGCGGCGATTGATACGATTAGCGCCCACGTTGATGGCGTCAGTGGCTCGATGGACGAGCAGGCGCGTGCGTCGGGGGAAATCCTAACGAGCATGCGCCAGGCGGCCCGCGGTGTATTGAGCATCAGCACAAGCCTGGACAACTGGACCGTCGGCATGGAGGAGCGGCGCAACGAGCGCCGAACCCGCGTTCTCATGCCGGCCAGCATCCAAGTGCCTGGCCGCGGCCCGATCGCTTGCTCGATCCGCGACCTCTCGGATGGCGGCGCACGGCTCCACGTTCGGATGTACGCTCAGGTTCCGGATCGATTCGATCTGACCGTGGATGCCGACGGGCGGCGGTTCGGCTGTGAGATCCGGCACCGCTCCGGTACCCGGATCAACGTGCAGTTTCGCCCAGGCATCCCCGATGGGATGACACGCGTGACGTGATGGTAGGGTGAGAGCCGCTCAGTCGGCTTTTCTCTCGATGGACCAAGCGACGCGCTCTCCCCCCGCTTCCATCAATCCCCCAAGTGGATGTGAGCGACGGGTGGAAACGCGCGCACGAGATTGGCAGCGAGGCCACTCATCATGTCCTCCAAGATGGCTCAGGCCTTGGCCATTTCCATTGACGGCGGACTGCAAGGATTAGACTGGTTCACCGTGTCCGCTTTAACCAGTTTGCATCCCCAAAGCGGATCGTAGCGAAACCACCCTCAGCGCTCTTTTGCCATCGATCCATCCTGGGCGGCCTGAAGCGTATCAGGATTTCCTAAAACCGAGCGTTAGTAGGTTGTTGTGCGTCATCGGCTCGGGATGCAAGTGTGGGTCTGATGTACCCTGGGCAGGTTCGCACAGGTGATCCGCTTGGCCAACTTCAGCGCAGCGACCTGCCGGCGGTCGCCTAAAGCGATCTTAACTCGCATCGGGCTTCATGCCGTGCACGGAGGCTTTCCGGCATGGCGAGCGTCGAAGCAGCAAAGACGAAAGTAATGCGCGTTGTTTCACTGTCTCCTTTTACCGCAGCCCTATGCTTTGCTGGAGCTTGTCTAGTCGAAGGCATGTCCCTGCACTTCAAATTTAAAACGCAGGCCACAGATCCAGGATCCGTTTTAATTCTAATCGTGCTCTGCATCGCACTACGGTTTTCGCCTGCCCTCCGGGCGAGACCATGGCTGACTATCCCGTTCGATGTCTTTGCAGTCGTCGTTGTGGTCCTCGACTTCACGTTGATCCTTCCCTGGCAGGCGCAAGCGTTCGGGTTGCCACTGATAGATGACGTCGTCCATGCCTTTGATCTATCTATTGGCTTCGATCACGTCACATGGATGGGATGGCTCAACGGGCAGCCAGATGTCGCGTGGGGGCTCGGTATTGTCTATAATACTATGATACCCCAGACGGCCCTGATCATTATCCTGTGTCTGATGACGGGGCGCATCAGGCATCTCGACCGCTATTTGTGCGCCTTTGCCATAGCAATTATTCTCACCTCGGCGCTCAGCATTCTATTGCCGACCCGCGGCATCATCTCTATCCTCGACCCGTCGCTGCGGAATTTGCCCGGTTGGCCGTTTGCTGCAACAGATATCGCGACTTACGACGCTCTCAGATCAGGAGCACTGCGCGATCTTATTGGTGTACCGAAGTTGGGCATCGTCTCATTCCCAAGCTTCCACGCTGCGTCGGCGGTTTTGGCAACTTGGGCATTCTGGGCTTGGCGGCCGGCGCGATGTCCCGCCGTGGCGTTGAACAGTACGGTCTCGATTGCCACCGTGGGATGTGGTGGCCACTACGTCGCAGATGTGCTGGCGGGCTTCTTCGTCGCCACGTGCTCGATCCTGCTGGCCGTGCGAGGCTCAAATCTCGGGTACACGCTCCTGAACCATATAAAGCCAATCTCACGTTCCAATGTCCAAAGAGACGCAGGATCGCCAGAGATAGCTTAGGATCGAAATTGGGCCGGACGTTGGGGTCCGCTTCGATGCTCTTGCCGCTAAAAAGCCACCGTCGCAAGGTCACCTTCAGCGGCTCTTCAGCTATCAACCCAACTCATCTACTCAGGCCGTCTCTGGCACTCCCTGAAAGCGGCCGTTCGTCGGCAATCCGCCAGCTTCAAATCGGAGTGCAATGCAAATGATCGCGCGGGCAGCGCAGCGTCAGAACGCCAACTCGCGATGTAGCAAGTTCGTCGCTTGGTCGAGGACCCGCAGCCAGAGATCGTCCGCGAGGACGCAGAATTCGGCCAAGAACAGCAGCGCGCGAACCTCAGCCAGTTTGACGAAGTGCGGCAAGGCTTGTCGCTCCTTCCCGGACAAGGGGCGTATGTGTTCGTAGCCTGCCAACAGTGCGGCGACGAGCGCCGATGTTTTTCCCGGGTTGCCGCGGACGAAATGCCAAGCTGCAGTCCCAATATCAATTAAATAGGGGCCGTAGCTACAATCATCGAAATCGAAAAAGCCGACCGTGCCATCCCGGATGACGGCGTTGGCCAGCCGGGCGTCCCCGTGACAGTTTCCCGACGGCAGATCGTGTGTCGCAGGATCGCCGACCATCTCTGCCCGGAATCGATCAACCGCGTGCAAAGCATCCCTACTCTCGGATATCCGTGCCAGCGAGGTAACGCATTGCGCGCACAGCGACGCAGGATCGAGCGGGCGCGTACTGCCGACCTCAATCGCGGCCAGAGCCCGATGCAGTTTTGCCAAACCCGAGCCGAACAGCGTCACCTCTTCCGGGTTGTCGGCGATCGGCCGACCATCGAGGCCCTGAAACAGACCGGCGGCGCGCTCCACACCCTCGAACGTGATCCACGCACAATCCGCTCCGTCGACGGTGCGTAACGGTCGCGCCACGTCGATGCCCGGCGTCGGCCGGACGTCGCGCAGGAGGCGCATCTCGAACGCGATCTCGGCCGCGGATCGGCCGATGAGGCGGTAGAGGCGCAGGTAGCTGGTGTCAGTGCCGTCAGTCAGTCGGTAGGTTCGGTTGACGCCGGGGACCACCAATTCGCAACCAGCGAACAAGCGCCCGTAGCTCTCGGAGAGGGCAGGGAGGTGGATGTCGCGCATCTATTCGGCATACCATGCACGACTCGGTCAGACGACATCGCCTATCTCTGCTCCGGGTCCGAGGAAGTCGCAGAGTCTACGTCTGTTTCTATGCATGGCCGCCCGGACGCCGACGGGTAGGAAGCCACCCATGCCAGTCGTCCTGGTTGTCATGAGCGCTTTCCGAGACAGGTCATCAGCATAGCCGGATCGGCTTGGCGCGGCAACCGCCAAGCCGACGATGCGAGTTCTACGCCACGGCTGCGAAATCAAGGTTCATCGGGGCGACCCTTCGTGGCGTGAGATCATCGGTCACGTCCACGGATGCATCCACTTCCGCGAAGCGAAACCGCCGCGCCCATACGCTTCCGCCTCCTCGAAGATAAAACCCGAAGTGGATCGACCGAGCGTCGGATGGGACATCGAGAACGATGGACCGATCCTGCCAATCGACGGTGCCGGTGAGCGGCCCTTCGCTTGCGCGTCCTTCCATGTTGTCGAAGGCGATAGCGCGGGCTTTGTCGCCGTCGACGCGAAGCCAGATCGTGGCCGCACCCGTCACCGCATCAGCTTTGAGTTCGGCCTGGAGTCGAAGGCGTTTACCGAGGCAGGCACCTGCCCGGAAATGCTGCATCAGCGTTCCGAAGCCGGATCCACGATTGCCCGGTATCGGCTCCGCATAATCGGCTCTGTAACGGATGAGCGCGCAGCTCTCCTTGGGATCGAACCCCATCTCATAGTCGTCGCTGCGCGAGCCGCTGATGTTCCACCCCACCGGTATCCGTAGGGTTGGTCGGTCGAGCTGGGCCGCGAGCGTGTTCCAGTCACGCCAACCGAACTGGCGAGCCACGCATTCCAAGCTGTCGCTGTGGGTTATCTCGATACGCCGTTCGGCAAGCGCCTGGCGGAGGTTCTTCGCCATCGCCTTCGGGTCACGGGGGGTATGCATGCGTCCGATCCTTGAACCGGGCGATCGCGGATATCGGGGCTCGCATTGCCGACGGGACCGCCCAGAAGGTCAGACCTGTTCGAGCGCATGAGTGCATTCACCAGACCTTGCGGCGCGAGCGGCAGGCTGCACTGACCGCAGCCAGAAAAGCGTCGGTAGGGGTCTCTGTCAAGCGGAGCGTGGCTGGAGTGGTCGGGTCGCGAGCTGCTGGGGGCAGCGACGTCCGGTTCCATTGGGTTATTGCCCGAAGCCGGACAGGCGGCCCCCCGTCGCGGTCCTGCCGCTCCCAACCCATGCCAATTATGCAGACGGCTGTCCGGCCTTACCCGAAAGGAGACATTCGTTGGCCTTCAGGAAACATAGGCTCGGGGTGGTTTGCAGACGTTCCGCTTGCTTCCTGCTACGCTAAGCTTCACGCTCAATCCCTGCACGCTTGCCGGTCCGCGGTCCCGCTCGTTGCATGCGCAGGCGTGGGTCGAAGCCTATCCCCTCATCGACAGACAGCTTTCGCCGCTGGGGTTGGAGGCCATGGCGGCTCTTGCACTCTCGCCAGGGGCCACAGTGCTCGACGTAGGCTGTGGGGCTGGCCAGACCCTTGGCCAACTTGCCGAGATCGTGGGAGCGAGCGGTCGGATCATCGGCATCGACGTGGCGGAACCACTCCTGACCGTCGCCGCCCAACGTATGCGCGCTCTTCTGAACGTCAGCGTGATCGAGGCCGACGCCCAGACGATCGACCTACCGTCAGAGAGCGTGGACGCGATCTACTTGCGCTTCGGTGTCATGGGCTTTGCCGATCCCGTCGCGGCCTTCACCAACTTCCGCAGGATGCTCCGTCCAAGTGGGAGGCTCGCCTTCGTCTGCTGGCGGGCGTTGGCCGAGAACGAACTGGATCACCTGCCACTCACCGCCGCTGGCATCTCGGGCGTCGGCGATGATGCTCCCTTCAGCTTCGCCGATCCGCGCGTCATCGACGAAGTCCTGGGGCGAGCAGGTTTCGAGGGGATTGGGGTTCGCGCGCACAACGCCAGGGTGTCGAGCGGCGATCTCGACGCGATGACCGAGGTGCTGCTCAAGGTCGGCTTGCTTGGGAAGATCGTGCGCGAGCACCCCGCCCGGCGAGCGGAGGTAGAACCGCGCTTGCGGGCGGCATTGGCGAAGCTCGGCGACCCCGCGCAGGTCAGCCTTACAGCGTCAGTTTGGATCGTGACGGCCCGCGCCTCGTGACCGCGGTCATGCACAGATCATCAACCGCGACGGCTGCTCGGGGTCGTTAGTGATCCCCACGGCTATGTCGCTTGATGCATCCCCTGTCCAGAAGCAGACCGGCAGGAACCCACCCTTAGCCGCCGTTCGGCTTTCGACCCAACGCAGCCATCCAGATGGTCGTCAGTGAGACCCGAAACCAGACGGTCATGACGTCCAGTCGCGAATCTATGCCGACAAGGCCATTGGTACCGTTCTCTCAACCAATCGCTGCGGCCGCCCGACTAGGTAGCCCTGGATTGTCCGCCGTCAGCACTCCTGAGACAGATCGAGGGTCTTCACGAACGGAGGATGGCTGGTTCATCGTAGCCCCCAGGAGCGAAGATGAAACAGACGTCCGGGCCGGCGCGGAAGCCGGCAGAAGCCGTGATCAAGGACATCCGCCGCGCCACGCGCCGGCAGTTCTCGGCCGAGGAGAAGATCCGCATCGTGCTGGATGGCCTGCGCGGCGAGGACAGCATCGCCGAGCTGTGTCGGCGCGAGGGCATCGCCAGCTCGATGTACTACGGCTGGTCGAAGGAGTTCCTGGAAGCCGGCAAGAAGCGACTGGCCGGCGACACGGCCCGTGCCGCGACCGCCGACGAGGTCCAGGACCTGCGTCGCGAGGCGGGTGCGCTGAAGGAGGTCGTGGCCGATCTCGTCCTGGAAAACCGCCTGTTGAAAAAAGTATGACCGGGGCTGGGGGCGACGAGGCATGAGGTACCCGGCCTCTGAGAAGCTGGAGATCATCCGGCTGGTCGAGCAATCCCATCTGCCGGTGCGCGCCACCCTGGACAAGCTCGGCGTCACCCGGGCGACGTTCTACCGGTGGTACGACGCTTTCCAGCGTGGCGGCCTCGAGGCATTGGCGGATCGCCCGTCCCGACCCAGCCGGGTCTGGAACCGGTTGCCCGCCGAGGTTCGCGATCAGATCGTCGCTCTCGCGCTGGAGGAGCCGGAACTTAGCCCGCGCGAGCTGGCGGTGCGCTTCACCGACGAGCGGCGCTACTTCGTCTCCGAGGCGACCGTCTACCGTCTGCTCAAAGCTCAGGACCTGATCACCAGCTCGGCCTACATCGTGATCAAAGCCGCCAACGAGTTCCGCGACAAGACCACCGCGCCAAACCAGCTTTGGCAGACGGACTTCACCTACCTGAAGGTGGTTGGCTGGGGCTGGTACTACCTGTCGACGGTGCTTGATGACTTCTCGCGCTACATCGTGGCGTGGAAGCTGTGCGCGACGATGCAGGTCGGCGACGTCACCGCCACGCTCGACCTCGCGCTGGCGGCGGCCGGGCTCGATCATGTGCAGGTGGCGCATCGGCCGCGGCTGCTCTCCGACAACGGGCCGAGCTACGTCGCGGGTGATCTGGCCGACTGGCTCGGCAGCCGTGGCATGACCCATATCCGCGGCGCACCCCGCCATCCTCAAACGCAGGGCAAGATCGAGCGCTGGCACCAGACGCTCAAAAACCGCATCCTGCTCGAACACGCCTACCTGCCCGGCGAACTGGAGGCGCGGGTTGCCGCCTTCGTCGAGCATTACAACCATCTCCGGGCTCACGAGAGCCTGGGCAACCTCACTCCCGCCGACGTCTACTTCGGCCGCGGCGAGGCCATCCTGCAGGAGCGGGCGCGAATCAAGCGCCAGACCCTCATCGATCGCCGCTTGCGCTACCATGCGCAGGCTGCCTAACCTCTCAACCCAGAGGGACCAGAGCCTCCGTTCCTGAGCGCCTCAAGTCGTCTCAAATCATCTGACGACGGACAATCGAATCGCATTGCGACTTGCGCATGCTCTCGTCCCGCAAGTTCCACAGCCGGAGCGTCGGAAGTTCGCCCTACTGCTGGTCCTGCGAAACATAGATCACGCGCTCAATTGCTTTTAACAGATGCGAAACTCGCATCGCGGGCCACGGCTATTCTCTCAAGCGGCTTCGTTCAAATCTCGCAACCCATCATAAAGTTCTCTGAGCAGCGTTATATCGTCTTCGTCTTTCAGATAGAACTCTACCGTGTCCGCTTTTGTCACACGAGTGAAGGTATCTGTCGCTTCGTCGCGTGCTTTCCAAGACCCTTCGAGCTCTACGGCTCGGGCATGACGAACCTGAACGAGCGTACAATCTTCCGTATAGCGGGCCACATTAGGCCCGATCATCGGGGACTCCTGCAATACGCGCGCTCGAGAAACGCCACGTTTGGCCAAGGCTGCCTGCCATGCCAAGGTTGCATCAGCGTTGACGATTCGCTCGTCCGGAGAAATTCTGTTCCAGTCCTCGATCATATAGACATCAACGCGCGCGCCGTCCCACGTACTTGTAAACCGCGTGATCGGTGCGCCCAGAGCTCTCCTAGCAATGTCGAGATCACTCTCCTCTGGCAGAGCGGCGCAGATCCATTCTTTCGTTTGTTCACCAAGTGGTCCAGGAGAGCAAAGTTCATACTCGCAAATTTTTGCAGGCCGAACCGTAAAACCTTCAGCCTCAAGCGCCCGGCGTTTTTGCTTGGCTTGACCCATCGAAATATCCTCCCATCACGCAACCATTATCGCGTCGACGGGGGTTTCAGGCTGCTTAATCGGCGTCCTCTCGCAGTGGTATGATGCGGCGGAGCCGTGGCGATCGCCGCGTATAGTTTAAGCTTCGCATCTAAATGCGTTACCGTCCTCTCGGGGAAGGCAGAGACCAAACCAACCACGCATGCGCGTTGTCAGGCCGCGTCCGGGGGCAACACAGCGTCTCTCAGTGATGCTGGGCGCTTGAGCACCAGCCAGGCCCTCACCCATAAACGTTTCAATGCATCGACCAGCAGCGCGGTGCGCGGTAAATATTTTGTCCCTTATCGCTAAAACCGCTGAAAAGACGACCCATTTCGTAGACCGCGCGACGTGGCGTCGTGCTGGGGCTCCCGGCCAAGCGGCTGATAGGCCCGACCGCCGCCCCACCTCACAGAGCGGGGAGGGGGGCCTTTGCTCGCCTCGAGCAACCGCCGGTCCGGGAGCCCGTCATGCTGGCGTTGTTCCGCTGGCCTAAGCCGATGACGGCAACCCGTTGGACGTTGCGGGCCTACTATGGGTCATTCTGCGGACAGACTACCGGTCTTTTGCGGGTGAACTTGAGGGTCGGTACATCAGCCAGAGCAGGGTGGTGACCATCCGCGCCCGGTCCAGGGCGTGGATGTCGTCCACGTACAGGGCCGAATTGATGACCCATTGCCAGGGCTCGTAGGCGAGCGAGTAGGCGACCTTCGGGGCGGGCTCGGTCTCGCCGAGGCGGGCCCAGCGGTACTCGGTGAAGCCGCCGCCCTCCCGGGCGTGCTGGATCATCGTCCAGACGAAGGTCTTCTTCATCGCCGCGTCGTCGCGGGACCGCGTGCCCTCGATCTTGGGATCGGGATGCACGACGTTGCGGCCGATGTTGCCCGGCTCCGAGCTGTAGACGAAGACGTAGTCGCCGCCGTTGTAGCGCATGGCCCGCAGCGCCTCCGCCGCGCGCCGCCGCGCCTCGTCGGCCGAGACGGCGCCGGCCTCCGCCTGCCGGGCGAACGCCGCCACGATGCCGTGCGCCGACTCGACCTGGGCGCGGATGGCGGCCTTGCGCCCCTCCATCATCACCGCGCCGACGGACGAGACCTGGACGCCCACGATCGATATGAATGCAAGTAGGATGCAACTGATAAGACAAAATATCTTTCTACCGATCGTCATCTCAAATATTCCCGATTGTAAATAAAATCATACCGCGAAGCTCGCGGATCGAATCGACTGTCCTTCAGCGCCGCGCCCGCCGATCATCTGCCGAACATTGGAATAATTCCATTCCGGCCACACATGCGAGATATGCTTCATCGCGCTCCCGGCGGAGCGGTCGGCCGGGACGATCGACCTCGTCGCGGACGGTCTCGTGCCGCCGTCGCACGGCCCGCGGGCGCCGATCGGCGGGCCGGACCGCGAGCGGTCAGGCCAGTCGAAGGCGGCGACGGACGCGCGCATCGCGGCGCCGGAGCGGGCGAGGCAGGAACACGACGTTCGAGAGGTGCACGCCGCGCGACACGCGGCGGGCCAGCGAGCCGCCGGTCGTCCACGCCCGCCCGTCGGCCGCGCTCGACCGGCTGCTCCGGGCGGCCTGCAGCCGGTCCGCTTCCGGGAGTCAGGGCGGGGGAGGCGGGTTGCGCGCAGGTCCCGGCGGTGAATCGTCGGACGCTGTCGCGCCCCGTGGAGCGCGAGGCGCGCGGCCCGACCGCGACATCGATTTCCGGCGTCCCGGCCGAGAGGATGCCCGGGGCTGACCCGGATCGCGCCGGTGCGGCCTCGAACCCGGAGGCTCCGAGCGCGGCGAGCTCAGGGATCGCGGTGCCGCTCGCGGGCGACGCGCGCGCCGCCGCGCCGTCAGCCTACCGCCTCGGCGCGGCGCGGGCGCTCGGCCCGGTCGCGGGCCACCCGCGCCGCCTCGACACCGCGCGCCGGAAGCGACGCGGCGGCGCGCGGTCCCGCGCGGAGCGCGTGACGCGCCGCGGTGACGTGAGGCGGCATCGACGGCGCGCCGCGTCGCGGTCCCACGCGGCGCGCCGCTCCGGCGTCAGCGGAGAAGGTTCGGGGGCACCGGCGGGCTCGCGTTGAGCAGCGTGATCGTCACCCGCCGGTTCGGCGCGAGATAGGGATTGTCCGGGAAAACCGGCTCCGTGTCGCCGCGTCCCGACACGGAGGAGAAGTTGTCGTTGGGAACCCCGGCACCCGACAGGACCTCGCGCACGGCGAGGGCACGCCCGGCGGAGAGGTTCCAGGGCTCGCCGGCCCGCGTCGAGCCCGGGCGCGCGACGGCCGTGTAGCCGGTGATCGACAGGCGGTTGGGCAGCCGCCGGATGGCGGGCGCGAGGGCCTCCAGCACGCGACGGGTGCGGTCGTAGGGCTCGACGGACCCCTCGCGGAACATGGAGCGGCCGTCCTGGTCCACGAGGGAGACGTTCACGCCCTCCTTGGTCTGCTCGATCACGATGTTCTTCGACAGTTCGGCGATGTCGGGCATCGTCTGGAGCGCCTGCCGGAGGCTGGCTATGGCGCTGAAATTGGCCTCCACGTTGGCGACCGGGCGGCTGGCATCGACGTCGCTGACGCGCCCCGGGCTGGTCGGGCGCGTGATCTCCTCCCGCTCGGCGGAGCCCCGCTCCGCGTCGCGGGGCGTGGACGGCTTGTTGCCGGACGTGTCGAGGGCGGTCCCGTACAGGATTCCGCCGGCGCCGCTGGTCGCAGGGCTCAGAGCCGCCGGCGAGAAGTACTCCGCCAGGCCGATCTTCTGCTCCTGCGTCGTCATGCTGATCAGCCACATCAGCAGGAAGAACGCCATCATGGCGGTCACGAAGTCCGCGTAGGCGATCTTCCAGGCCCCGCCGTGGTGGGCGTGGGCGGCCTTCTTGACCTTCTTGATGATGATCGTCGCCATGGACTCCCTCCCGGATGTCGGATCAGCTCTGGGCGGGCAGAGCGGCGGTCGCCGCTTCCACTTCGTTGAAGGTCGGGCGGACGTCGCTCATCAGGGACTTGCGGGCGAACTCGACCGCCATCACCGGCGGCTGGCCGGCGATGTGGGCGAGCAGCCCCGCCTTGAGCGAGAGATAGTACTTGGACTCGGCCTCGAAGAGGCTCTTGAGCGACTGCGCCATGGGCCCGAAGAAGCCGTAGGCCACGAAGACGCCGAAGAAGGTGCCGACGAGCGCGCCGCCGATCAGGTGTCCCAGCACCTCCGGCGGCTCCTTGATCGCCCCCATCGTCTTGATCACGCCGAGCACGGCGGCGACGATGCCGAGCGCCGGCGTCCCGTCGGCGAGCGACTGCATGGCCGAGACGACGCGCTCCTGCTCCTGATGGTGCGTCTCCAGTTCCTCATCCATGAGCGCGTCGATCTCGTGGACGTTGTTGGCGCCCAGCGTCACCATGCGCATGTAGTCGCAGACGAACTCGACCGCGTGGTGGTTCGCCGCGAAGGTCGGGAAAGCGTTGAACAGCGTCGACTCGCCCGGATCCTCGATGTGCGGCTCGAGCGCCATCGCACCCTTCTGCTTCGCGAGCTTGAACAACGAATACTGCATTCCCAGCAGCTCGACATAGGATTGCTGGTTGTACTTGGGGCCCTTGATCAGCGTGCCCAGCATGGCGGGCACGGCCTTGAGCACCGGCCCGGTGTTGCCGATGACGAAGGCGCCGATCGCCGCACCCAGGATGATGACGAACTCGAACGGCTGCCACAGGACCAGCAGATGGCCGCCCATCGCCGCGTAGCTGCCGAAGACGCAGGCGAAGACGATCACTGTGCCGACGATCAGCCGCATGATGTGCCATCCTTGCGCGGCGGCAGGTACAGCCCGCGCGACGCTACCAATGACCTGGGAAATCACTGATCTTGGTTAACGGCGCGTTTAGAGCCGCGGCGGGCGCGCCGGTCGACGGTCCGGGCCCCGCGGTGGACCGTGCCGTCTCTTTTGACGACGGTCCGGGCGTGATACCCCGTCGTCCCGTGCTTCCCGGCGGACTCGACGATGCGCCCCATCGCGCCCCCGCGGTGGGACCGGACGGGGCCGAGCGGGCACGCCACAGCCGGATTCCGAGCAGTCCGACGCCCGATGGGGCATCGCCGAGGTACAGCACGAGAGCGACAGCAAGTGATTGCCGCAACGGAAGAACCCGGAACTCTCAGTGGATGGCGCTTCTCCGTCGCCCCGATGATAGACTGGACGGACCGCCACTGCCGGGCGTTCCACCGGTCCCTCTCGGCGCGCGCCCGCCTCTACACCGAGATGGTGACGACCGGCGCGGTGCTGCACGGGCCGCGGGAGCGCCTGCTCGGCTTCGCGGAGATCGAGCACCCGGTGGCGGTCCAGCTCGGCGGCTCGGACCCGGCGGACTTGGCGCGGGCCGCCCGGATCGCCGCGGATCTCGGCTACGACGAGGTCAATCTCAACGTCGGCTGCCCCTCGGACCGGGTGCAGGAGGGCCGCTTCGGCGCCTGCCTGATGCGCGAGCCGGCCCTGGTCGGCGACTGCGTCGCCGCCATGAAGGCCGCGGTCTCCGTGCCGGTGACGGTGAAGTGCCGGATCGGCGTCGACGACCAGGACCCCGAGGCGGCGCTCGACACCCTGGCCGACGCCGTGGTGGCGGCGGGCGTCGACGGGCTGATCGTCCACGCCCGCAAGGCCTGGCTCCAGGGGCTCTCGCCCAAGGAGAACCGGGACGTGCCGCCCCTCGATTACGGCCGCGCCGCGCGGCTGAAGCGGCGGCTTCCCGGCCTGCCGATCGCGGTCAACGGCGGCCTGCGCGACCTGGATTCCGCGCGGGCGCGGCTCGCCGAGGTCGACGGCGTCATGGTCGGCCGCGCCGCCTACACCGAGCCGGCGCTCCTGCTCGGGGTCGATCCCGACCTGTTCGGCGTGCCGGCCCCGGCCCCCGACGCCTTCGCGGCGGTCGCGGCGTTCGAGCCCTACATCGCCGCGTGCCTCGCCCGGGGCGAGCGCCTCCACGCGGTCACCCGGCACATGCTCGGCCTGTTCAACGGCCGGCCGGGCGCGCGGGCCTTCCGGCGCCACCTCTCGACCCACGGGATGCGCCCGGAGGCCGACCTCGCGACCCTGCGGGAGGCGGTGGCGCTGGTCTCCCGCGCCGCCCCCGAGGCCCGCGCCGCCTGAGCGCCTTGCGCGGCGGCCCGGTCAGGGCCGGCGCAGGATCAGGCGGTCGCCCCGGACCTCGTAGCCGGAGAGCCGCGACAGGAAGGTCTGGCCGAGGAGGTTCGCCGAGAGCGCGCCCGGCTTGGCCACCATGGCGTTGACACGCCGCTCGGTGATCGTCCCGACGCTGAGCGAGTCGAGCTGGGTCGGCGCCGCGTAGGTGATGCCGTTGGCGGTGGAGACGCGGGCGGTGAACTCGGCGGGCGCGGGCGTGAGCCCCAGCGCGGCGGCGTTCTCGGCGGTGAGCACGACGCTGCTCGCTCCGGTGTCGAACAGGAAGGGCTGCACCCGGCCGTTGACCAAGGCGTCGACCCGGAAATCGCCGTCCGCCCGCCGGGTGACCGTGACGGCGCCGTCGCCGCTCGAGGTCGCGCTCCCCGGCCGGAGATCGCCGAGCACCCGGGCGCCGACATCCTGGATCCGGTCGCGGTAGCTGTAGCCGATCACCAGGGCGAGGCCGATCAGCGCCCAGGCCAGGAGCGCCTGCAGGTTCGCGCCGAGCCGGGCCGTGAACTGCCGCCAGAACCCGGCCACCACCAGGAGCAGGATCGTGCCGGTCCAGGCGAAGTTCGCCAACTGGTCGGGCTCGATCACGCCGCCGACGCTGTCGCTGCCGTCGCTGAGGACCAGGGCGACGAGAACCAGGGCGAGGGCCGCGAGGCCGAGATAGATCATGACGGCAGCGGCGCTTCCATGGGGGTGAGGCCGGCGGCCCGCATCCGGGCGCCGAGCCCCGCCATCACGGCGCGGCGCCGGTCCTCCGACAGCGAGCCCCAGGCGGCGATCTCGTCGCGGGTCCGCCCGCAGCCGCAGCACAGGCCGGTCGCGGCGTCGAGGACGCAGACCTTGGTGCAGGGCGAGGAGGGTTTCGGCGCGGGCGGCATCGGTGATCCTTGGCCGGGGGATCGTGGCCGGGTCAAGACGCGGCGGCCTCCCTCAATCCGCCACGCCCGCCGTCGCCGCCACCAGGGCCAGCAGGGCGGCGATCTCCGCGACCTGCTGGCAGGCGCCGATGACGTCGCCGGTCTGGCCGCCGATCCTGGCGCGCGCCAGCCGGGTCAGGCCCAGGGCCGCGAGGCCGGCGCACAGGATCATCAGCGCGACGCCGCCGAGGGGCAGGCCGAGGGGCACGGCGCCGAGCGCCAGCACCGCGCCGAGGCCCAGCGCGGTGGCGAGGCTCGCCCGGCCTGGGCGGCCGACCGAGGCGGAGAGGCCGCCCGGCCGCGCCGGCGCGAGCAGCACCATCGGGGCGAGGGCGGCGACCCGCGACAGGGCGGCCGCCAGGATCAGGCCGGTCACGGCCGCGTGGCCGATCCGGTCGAGGAGCGTCGCCAGGGCGCCGATCCGCAGGGCCAGCGCCAGGACCAGGGCGGCGCCGCCGTAGGCCCCGATCCGGCTGTCGCGCATGATCTCCAGGCGGCGCTCCCGGGTGGCGCCGCCGCCGAACCCGTCGGCGACGTCCGCGAGCCCGTCCTCGTGGAGGGCGCCGGTCGCCACCACGGCGACCGCCACCGCGAGGGTCGCGGCCAGGAACGGCCCGAGCCCGACGGCCCAGCCGGCCGCCAGCACCAGGGCGGCGGGCAGCGCCAGGATCAGGCCGGCCAGCGGCAGCATCCGCGGCAGGGTGGTGAAGTCGGGGCTGCGGTGCGGGTCCGGCTCGCCGGGCAGTTGCGGCACCGGCAGGCGGGAGTAGAAGCGCAGGCACCCGGCGAGGTCGTAGAGGGCGCCGCGCCCGGGCCAGTCGGCCTCCCCGCCGGTCTGCCTGTTCATCGCGGCCTCTCGCATCCGCCCGCCACCGCGCGCCGCTCCCGTATAGTCTCCCCGTCCGGAGGCGCCCACAGGAAATCATCGCCGCCATGACCGATTCGACGACCGCTCCCGAACCCGGCCCCTTCGACGACATCCGCAACCTGCTGAAGGCGATGCCGGGCCCCGACGCGGAGGCGAAGGAAGCCGTCGCGGCCCGGGACGCGACCCTGACGAAGCCCGCCGGTTCGCTGGGGCGCCTCGAGAGCCTCGTGACGTGGCTGGCGGCGTGGCAGGGCAAGGCGCCGCCGACCTTCGACCGGCCGCTGGTCTGCGTCTTCGCCGGCAGCCACGGGGTCACGCGCCGCGGCGTCTCGGCCTTCCCGGACGCGGTCAACCGCCAGATGCTCGACAACTTCGCCGCCGGGGGCGGGGCGATCAACCAGATCTGCGCGGCCTACGGCCTCGGCTTCAAGGTGTTCGACCTCGCCCTCGACATGCCCACCGGCGACATCGCGGAGGGGCCGGCCCTCGACGAGCGCGCCACGGTCGCCACCATGGCGTTCGGCATGGAGGCGGTGGCCGCCGGCACCGACTGCCTCGGCATCGGCGAGATGGGCATCGGCAACACCACGGTGGCGGCCGCCCTCTACGCCGCCCTGTTCGGCGGCGATCCCGCCCACTGGGTCGGGCGCGGCACAGGAGTCGACCGGGACGGCCTGTCCCGGAAGGTCGCGGCCGTGGAGGCGGCGCTCGCGCACCATGCCGGCCACCTCGACGACCCGCTCCAGGTCCTGGCGCGCCTCGGCGGCCGGGAGATCGCCGCCATGGCGGGGGCGATCCTGGCCGCGCGGCTGCAGCGCATCCCGGTGGTGATCGACGGCTACGTGGCGACCGCCGCCGCGGCCGTGCTGCACGCCGCCGACCCGGGCGCCCTCGACCACTGCCTCGCCGGCCACGTCTCGGCGGAGGGCGCCCACGCGGAGGTTCTGGAGCGGCTCGGGCTGGTGCCGCTGCTGGCGCTCGGCATGCGCCTCGGCGAGGCCTCGGGCGCCGGCATGGCGATGGGCCTGCTGAAGGGCGCGCTCGCCTGCCACACCGGCATGGCGACCTTCGCGCAGGCCGGCGTGTCGGGGAAGGGCGCGGGCTGAAGACGCGCGGGCACCTGCGCCCTCGCGTCTTTGCGAGCGGAGCGAAGCAATCCAGCGGCGCCACGCCCATCAGCGGCCCGCTGCCCTGGGTTGCTTCGCTGCGCTCGCAAAGACGAACCTTCCTCGGGAGCGCCCGGACTCAGGCGGTCTTCTCGATGTTCCAGAAGAACTGCACCGGGGCCATGACCATGCCCTTGAGCTTCGAACTCACGGCCATCGGCTGCTGCACGAGGCCCGCGGGGGCGTAGGGCACGACCGCGAAGGCCCGCTCCTCGATGCGCGCGGCGAGCGCCTTCTGCTGCGCCTCGTCGCTGGTGGCGATCCAGTCGCTGCGCAGGCCCTCCAGGGTCGGGTCGTCCGGCCAGCCGAACCACGCCGCCTGACCGTTGGCGCGGATCAGCGGGTGGAGCGCCGGGTTCAGCACGTCGGCCCCCGACCAGAGGGTGTGGAACAGCGACCAGCCGCCGGCATCGACCGGCCCGCGGTTGCCGCGGCGGGCGATGAAGCTGCCCCAGTCGGTCGAGACCAGATCGACGTTCATGCCGAGCTGCTTGAGCAGGTCCTGGGTCACCAGCGACTGGTTGTAGGCGATCGGCTGGTCGGCCGGGGCCAGCAGGACGACGCGCTCGCCCTTGTAGCCGGCCTTGGCCAGCATCGCCTTGGCCTTGGCAAGGTCCGCCTGCATGGCCGCGGCCCCGCCGGCCCCGGTCGACATCGGCGAGCCCGGCGTGAAGAAGGTCTTGGCCTCCCGGTAATATTCGGGGCTGCCGACCACCGCCTGCATGTAGTCGTCCTGCTTCATGGCCATCATCACGGCCCGGCGGATCTCGGGATTGTTGAACGGCGGCTGCGTGTGGTTGAACCGCATCAGCAGGATCAGCCCGAGCGGCACGTTGCGGATCTCGATCCCCGGCTTGCCCTTGAGGACGGGGATCAGGTCGATCGCCGGCTGCTCGTACCAGTCGACCGCCCCCTGGATCATCGCGCCCACCGCCGCCGAGGCCTCGGTGATGGCGAGCCACTCGATCCGGTCGACCTTGGCGACCTTGCCGCCGGCGGCCCAGGAGGGCGCCTCCTCGCGGGGTCGGTAGCCGGCGTGGCGGGTGTAGATCGCGTTCTGGCCGGGGATCCATTCCCGCGCCTCGAAGCGCCACGGCCCGGAGCCCGTGGCGTCGGCGATCGGCTTGGACGCGTCCTGGAGGGCGACGCGCTCCGGCATGATGAAGGGCACGTTCGAGGACAGCTTGCCGAGCGCCGCCGGGAGCAGGGGGAACGGCCTCTTCAGCGCGATGGTGAAGGTCCGCGCGTCCTCCTGGCCGTACCCCTCCACGAAGCCCGCCAGGGTCTGGCCGAACGCGTCCCGCTTGGACCAGCGCGCGATGGACGCGATGCAGTCCTTGGCCTCGACGGGGGAGCCGTCATGGAACGTGAGGCCGTCGCGGAGATGGAAGGTCCAGCGCAGGCCGTCGGGCGCGGTCTGCCACTCGCTCACCATCTGCGGTTGGATGCGGAAATTCTCGTCGGTGGCGAACAGCGTGTCGTAGACGAGATAGCCGTGATTGCGGATGACGTAGCTCGTGGCGACGATCGGATCGAGGGACGGCAGGGGCGTCGACGGGATGAAGCGCAGCACGCTGCCGCCGCCGGGCTGGGCCCGGACCAGGTGCGGGAGGCCGAGGCCGGCGGCCGCGCCTGCGGTACCGGCCAGGATCTGGCGGCGGGAGAGCGTCATCGCGGGCACCCTTGTCGTGATCGAGCCCGTTGCCCGATTGATTTTATACAATTTCAACACCGGAGCTCCGCCGTCAAGGGTCCTGCGGGGCATCCGGGGTCGACCGGGAGCGAGGCGATGAAGAACCGGACCATCGCGGGCTCGATCGGGACCGAGATCCGGCGGCGCATCCTCGACGGCCGCTATCCGGCCGGCTCGCAGCTCCGCCAGGACGGTCTCGCGGCGGAGTTCGGCGCCAGCCGGATCCCGGTGCGGGAGGCGCTGTTCCAGCTCGAGGCCGAGGGCCTCGTGCGGATCCTGCCCCATCGCGGGGCCATGGTGGCGCCGCTCTCGGCGGCCGACGCGGCCGAGGCCCTCGAGCTCCGGGCCGCCCTCGAGCCGCGCCTCCTGGCCCTCTCGGCGCCCCGCCTGACCGACGACGACTACGCCCGGGCCGACGCCCTGCTGGAGGAGTACGCCGCGGCCCTGCGAGCGGGCGCGACAGCGCGCTGGGGCGCTCTCAACACGGAGCTGCACCTCCTCCTCTACGGCCGGGCGGAGCGGCCCCGCGCCCTCGGTCTGGTCGGCTCGCTGCTGGCCGAGTGCGACCGCTACACCCGCCTCCAGCTCTCCACCGACAGCGCCGAGCTGGAGCGGGCCGACCGCGAGCACCGCGAGATCGTCCGGCTGTGCCGGAACGGCCACGTCTCGGCCGCCTGTGCCCTCCTGACCGACCATATCGACCACGTCGCCGCCGCGCTGATGGCGTTCCTCGGCACGGCGCCCGGCGCGGCCCCCATGACGGCGATTGTATAAAATCCTTGCCAGACTCGCGCGGCGCTGCCATGGAGAGGCGTGCCGCCCCGCGAGGCCCCAAGGCCGCCCGGGACGATCCCACCCCCAGCAGGCGAGCCGGCGATGGCCTCCGATCGACACATCTTCTCCGGCACGATCCCGGCCCTGATGACGCCCTGCCGGCCGGACCGGACGCCCGACCTCGACGCCCTGGCGCGCAAGGGGCGGGAGCTCGTCGATGCCGGCATGTCGGCGGTCGTCTACTGCGGCTCGATGGGCGACTGGCCGCTGCTCACCGACGAGGAGCGGATGGCGGGCGTCGAGCGGCTGCTCGCCGCCGGCGTCCCGGTGATCGTCGGGACCGGCGCCCAGAACCCGAAGCGGGCCGCGGCGCTCGCGGCGCACGCCAAGGCGGCCGGCGCCCACGGCCTGATGATCATCCCGCGGGTCCTGTCGCGCGGCAGCTCGGCCGCGGCCCAGGAGGCGCATTTCGGCGGCATCCTGGAGGCGGCCGTCGACCTGCCGTCGGTGATCTACAACAGCCCCTATTACGGGTTCGAGACCCGGGCGGACCTGTTCTTCCGCCTGCGCGCCCGCCACCCGCACCTCGTCGGCTTCAAGGAGTTCGGCGGCGCGGCCTCGCTCACCTACGCGGCCGAGCACATCACCGGCCAGTCGCCCGACATCACCCTGATGGTCGGGGTGGATACCCAGGTGGTACACGGCTACGTCAATTGCGGCGCCCGGGGCGCCATCACGGGCATCGGCAACGTCCTGCCGCGGGAAGTGCTCCACCTCGTCGCCCTGTGCGAGAAGGCCGCCGCGGGCGACGTCCGGGCCCGGCGCCGGGCCGAGGAACTCGACGCCGCGCTGGCGATCCTGTCGAGCTTCGACGAGGGGACCGACCTCGTCCTCTACTACAAGCACCTGATGGTGCTGGAGGGGAACCCGGAATACGCGCTGCACTTCAATGCCACCGACGCGCTCAGCGCCGGTCAGCGCCACTACGCGGAGACGCAGCTGCGCCTGTTCAAGGCGTGGTACGCGCAGTGGTCGGAAGCCGGCGCCGGGGCCTGATCCCCGGCCGCGCCGCCGAACGCAGGGCAGCCCGCCTTTGCGCGGGACCGCCCGTCGGCGCTATGGCGGGGGCGAGATCGGCCACACCCGCGAACCGTCCATGAAGATCACCCAAGCCTTCACCTTCGAGGCGGCCCACCGGCTGCCGAACGTGCCCGAGACACACCGCTGCCACCGGATGCACGGGCATTCCTACCGGGTCGAGCTGACGGTCGCCGGCCCGGTCGATCCCCACACCGGCTGGGTGATCGACTTCTACGACATCGAGTCGATCTTCGGGCCGCTGCTCGCCCGGCTCGACCACCACTGCCTCAACGAGATCGAGGGGCTGGAGAACCCGACCGCCGAGAACATCGCGGCCTGGATCTGGCAGCGCCTCCGGCCGGACCTGCCGGGCCTCGCGCTCGTGCGGGTCGCCGAGACCCCGATGTCCTGGGCCGAGTACGATGGCGAGTGACGCCGCCATCCCGGGGGACCGCGCCGCGCTGGTGCTGTTCTCCGGGGGCCAGGATTCGGCCACCTGCCTGGCCTGGGCGCTGGACCGGTTCGACCACGTCGAGACCCTCGGCTTCGACTACGGCCAGCGCCACCGGGTCGAGCTCGACCGCCGCGCGGCCCTGCGGGCGGGCACGACCGCCCTCGATCCAGCCTGGGCGGGCCGCCTCGGCGAGGACCACACGCTCGCCCTCGACGCCCTCGGGCAGGTCTCCGAGACGGCGCTGACCCGGGAGGCCGCGATCGGCTACGAGGCGTCGGGCCTGCCCAACACCTTCGTGCCCGGCCGCAACCTCGTGTTCCTGACCTTCGCGGCGGCGCTCGCCTACCGGCGCGGGCTCCGGCACGTGGTCGGCGGCATGTGCGAGACCGACTATTCCGGCTACCCGGATTGCCGCGACGACACGATCAAGGCCCTGCAGGTGGCGCTCAATCTCGGCATGGAGCGGCGCTTCGTGCTGCACACGCCGCTGATGTGGCTCGACAAGGCGCAGACCTGGGAGCTGGCCGAGAGCCTCGGCGGGCAGCCGCTGGTCGACCTGATCGTCGAGGAGAGCCACACCTGCTACCTCGGCGAGCGCGGGCAGCGGCATGCCTGGGGCTACGGCTGCGGCACCTGCCCGGCCTGCCGCCTGCGGGCGGACGGCTACGCCCGGTTCACTGCGGCCTGAGGCCGTCGACCAGGACCGCCAGCGTCCCCCGGAAGGCGTCGGGGCTCGCGAACAGGCGCTCCATCAGGAGCGCGCCCTCCAGGGTGGCGACGACGTAGCGGGCGAGCGCCGCCGGATCCGCGCCGCCGCGCACGCTGCCATCCGCCTGGCCCGCGCGCAGGATGCCTTCCAGCCACGCGAGATGGTCCGCGAAGAAGGCCGCGACGTCCCGGCGCAGGCGCTCGGGCAGGGCCTCGCCCTCGATGGCCAGCGCCGCGCAGAGGCAGCCGAGCCCCTGCTCGACGCCGCCGAGATAGAGCCGCCCGTAGGCCTCGACCCGGCCCGGCCCGTCCGGCACGTCCCGGCGGATCGCCTCCAGGGCCGCGGCGTAGCGCGCCGCGTAGGCCGCCACCAGGGCGGCGCCGAGATCGACCTTGGTGGGGAAGTGGTGGTGGATGCTCGCCTTGCGGATGCCCACCGCCGCCGCGAGGTCGGCGTAGCTGAAGCCGGCGAAGCCGCGGCCCCGCACCAGGGTCTCGGCCTGCATCAGCAACTCGGCGCGGGTATCCCTCATCGCGGCGAACGTCGCTCCAAAACTCACCCCCGTCATCGCACGAAGTCACGCGAACGTGCGGCCGCGGCGGGGACCGGCTCCCGGCGACCCCTTGACGGACGATCAATCTACCTACTTAATGGTAGACAATCAAGAACGGGCAAGATCGGGAGGTTTCGGCATGACGGCACGCGCCGTCCATCCGCGGGTGCAGACCGCCGGGCCGACGCGACGGCACGCCCTCTTCGCGGGGCTCTGCCTGTGCTGCCTGCCGACGCTGGGCCGCGCCGCCGAGAGCTTCACGATGGAGGAGGTCGGGCCGGGCCTGTACGTGCGCAAGGGCCTGATCGCCGACGCCACCCCCGACAACGCCGACGCCATCGCCAATATCGGCTTCCTCGTCGGCAGGACCGGCGTGGTGGTGACCGAGTCCGGCGGCAGCCTCGCCGACGGCCAGTGGCTGCGCGCCGAGATCGCCAAGCGCACGGACAAGCCGATCACTCACGTGGTTCTGACCCACGTCCACCCGGACCACGTCTTCGGGGCGGGGGCCTTCGTCCAGGACAAGCCGGTCTTCATCGGCCACGCCAAGCTCACCGAGGCCCTGGCGGCCCGGGGCGAGTTCTACCGCAAGCGGCTGATCGACCTGCTCGGCGAGGACCGGACCGGGCCTGTGGTCTACCCGACCATGACCGTCGCCGACACGGCCGAGATCGACCTCGGCGACCGCCGCCTGACCTTCACGGCGCACGGTCCGGCGCACACCACCTCGGACCTGTCGATGATCGATTCCGGCAGCGGCCTGCTGTTCCCCGCCGACCTGCTGTTCGTGAACCGGATCCCCTCCCTCGACGGCAGCCTCAAGGGCTGGCTCGCCGAGATCGAGCGGCTGAAGGCCATGGGTCCCGCCCGGGCCGTCCCGGGCCACGGCCCCGTCGCGGTCGACCTCGCCCCGGCGCTCGCCGACCTCTCCGGCTACCTGGCCGCCCTGCGCGACGGCACCCGGGCGGCGATCGCCAAGGACGTGCCCATCGAGAAGGCCGTGACCAGCGTCGCGGCGGACCAGCGCGACAAGTGGGCCCTGTTCGACACCTACAACGGCCGCAACGTCACCGTGGCCTACCAGGAACTCGAGTGGGAATAGGTTTCAGAATCCCCATATCCAAGCCAATCGGGAGGCACGCCATGACGCACAGGATCGGACAGACCTTCATCGGACAGACCTTCTCCAGCCTCGCCCTCGGCCTCGTCCTGGCGACGACGGCGCTGTCGGGACCGCTCGCCGGCGCCGCGCGGGCGGCCGGCGCCTCCGACACCGATCAGGAGCGGGCGGCCCGCTGGCAGGAGATCGCCAAGTCGATCTTCGGCGACCGCCAGATTGCCCCGACCGACAGCCTCGTGAAGATCGAGGCGCCCGCCCGGGCGCTCGACGCCGCCCTGGTTCCGATCACCCTGACCATGCCCAAGGACGGGCAGATCAAGGCGGTCTCGCTGATCATCGACGACAACCCGGCGCCCTACGCGGCCAAGTTCGAGTTCGGGCCGGCCGCCGACCCGGCCGAGCTGAAGCTGCGCGTGCGGGTCAACAACTACACCGACATGCACGCCGTGGTGGAGACCACGGACGGCAAGCTCTACGAGGCCAAGCAGTTCGTGAAGGCCTCCGGCGGCTGCTCGGCCCCGATGGGGATGAGCGACGAGGAGGCCATGAAGGGCATGGGCGACATGCGCATGAAGTTCGCCGAGACGGCGGCCGGCAAGCCCGTGGAGGCGACGCTGATGATCCGCCACCCGAACTTCTCCGGCATGCAGATGAACCAGGTGACCCGCGACTACACGCCGGCGCGCTACATCGACAAGCTCACCGTCTCGGCGGGCGACCGGAAGGTCTTCACCATGACGGGCGACATCTCGATCGCCTCGAACCCGGTGATCAACTTCGCGTTCAAGCCGGACGGCAAGCCGATCCAGGTGGCGGCCTCCGACAACCAGGGCGGCCAGTGGCAGCACAGCTTCACCGCGCCGAGCCCGACGAACTGACCATGCGGCGCCTCCTCCTGACCGGCCGGGCCGCGGCGGCCTGCGCCGCGCTCCTCTGCCTCGCCGCGGCGCCGGCCGATTCGCCGGTGAACGTGCCCGAGCCGGAGGGGCTCTACGCCGGCCCTCCGAAGGGCTACACGCCGCAGACCCTCAAGGGTGCCGCGGTGGTCGACGCCGACGCCGTCGCCGCCCTGATCGCCGGCCCCGACAAGCCGGTGCTGCTCGACGTGGCGGCGCCGGACCGCAAGCCGTCGAACTTCCCGGAGAGCCGCCTCTGGCTGCCGGTGCATCCGTCGATCCCCGGCGCCGTCTGGATGCCGGAGGCCGGCGCCGAGCCCCTGGCGCCGGCGCGCGAGGCGCTCTTCTACGCCCGCGTCGCGGCGCTGACCGGGGGCGACAAGGCGAAGCCCGTCGTGGTGTTCTGCCACGTCGAGTGCTGGGGCAGCTGGAACGCCGCCAAGCGGCTGGTGCTGAAGGGCTATACCGGCGTGCGCTGGTTCCCCGAGGGCGTCGAGGGCTGGCAGGAGATGCACGAGACCGCGAACCTGACGGTCGATCCGGACTGGAAGGCGGGCGCCGAGCCGCAGGCGGGGCGCTGACCCGCATCGCCGGGCATTGTAAGAGACGCCGCGGAACGAGGCTCGCGTGGCGGGGCGCGCGCTCTCCCGGGCGGGAGAGGGCGCCCGCGCCGCGTCCCGAGTGGCCGGAATGAGGTCTGAACCATGTCGCAGGTCGTGCAGTCCCGACGGCTCCGGGCGGTCGATATCGGCAAGCGCAAGGCCGAGGGGCGCAAGATCATCGCGCTCACCGCCTACCACGCCCACACGGCCGGCATCGTCGATCCCTATTGCGACTTCATCCTCGTGGGCGATTCCCTCGGCATGGTGATGCACGGGATGGAATCGACGATCCCCGTAACCCTGGAGATGATGATCCTCCAGGCCCAGGCGGTGATCCGCGGCACGCAGAAGGCGCTGGTCGTGGTCGACATGCCGTTCGGCTCCTACGAGGCGAGCCGGGAGCAGGCCTTCCTCAGCGCCTCCCGGGTTCTCAAGGAGACCGGCGCCGGCGCGATCAAGATGGAGGGCGGCGCCCATTTCGCCGAGACGGTGGCGTTCCTCGTCCAGCGCGGCGTGCCGGTGATGGGCCATATCGGCCTCACCCCGCAGGCGGTGAACACGATGGGCGGCTTCAAGGTCCAGGGCCGGGCCCCCGACGACGAGCGCCGCCTCCTGGAGGATGCCCGCGCCATCTCGGAGGCCGGCGCCTTCGCGATCGTGCTCGAGGGCATCGTCGAGCCGGTGGCGCGGGCGATCGCGACCTCCCCCCAGGTCACCGCCGCCACGATCGGCATCGGCGCCTCGGCGGTCTGCGACGGCCAGATCCTGGTGCTGGAGGACATGCTCGGCCTGTCCGAGCGCACGCCGAAATTCGTGCGCCAGTTCGGGAGCCTGCGGACCCACATCGAGGACGCCGTGAAAGCCTACGCGGACGAGGTCCGGGCCGGCCGGTTCCCGGCCGACGACCACACCTACGGTTAGGGCAGGGCGGCCCATGACGCGCATGATCGGACCGTGGAGGGCGCCCGCCGCGTGGCCTGTCCGCGCGCTCGCGGTCTGCGCCGCCCTTGCCGGATCCGGGCCGGCCCGCGCGCTGGAGAATCCGGCCTCGGCCTTCTGCGCGACGATGGGCGGGCAGACGATCCTCGCGAAGCTGCCCGATGGCGGCACGATCGGGCTCTGCGCCCTTCCGGGGCGGAAGATCGTCGAGGAATGGACGCTGTACCGGATGCTCCGCGGCGTGAAGCCGGCACCCGGCGCCGACCCGTTCCGCTAGCCCGGCCCGGTTCCCGAACAGTCTTCGTCCGTGTCCGTCAGGCCGGCCCGCGCATTCGCGGCGCGGCCCGGGGCGGCGCGATTGATTTCGGCGGCCCGACGATGCCACTCTCGAGGTCCGAGCTCTCTCAGGCGGGATCGACGACTCATGCAGCGGGCCCGATCGCGCCGGCGCCTCGTCGGCGCGTGCCTCGCCCTCGGCCTGATCGCGGCCGGGCCCGGAGCCGGATCCGCCGGGACGCTGACGCGGGCGCAGGTCGAGGCGCAGCTGCCGGCGCTGGAGGCGCTGGCGCGGCGGGCCGTCGACGCGGGCGCGGTGCCGGGCCTCGCGGTCGCGGTCGTCCTCGGCGACGAGACGCTCCTCCTGAAGGGATACGGCCTCAGGCAGGCCGGGAAGCCCGAGCCGGTCGGCCCCGACACGGTCTTCCAGATCGCCTCCCTGTCCAAGCCCGTCACCGCGACGATCGTGGCCGCCCTGGTCGGCGACGGGGTGGTCGACTGGGATTCGCGCGTCGCGGATCTCGACCCCGCCTTCCAGTTGCACGAGCCCTACCCGACCGCGCAGGTCACGGTGCGCGACTTCCTCAACCATCGCAGCGGCCTGCCGGGGACCGCCGGCGACGATCTGGAGGCGATCGGCTTCGGCCGCGACGCGATCCTGCACCGGCTGCGCCTCGCGCCGCCCGCCTCCAGCTTCCGCGCCGGCTACGCCTACAGCAATTTCGGCTTCACCGAGGGCGCGGTCGCCGCCGCGAAGCCGACCGGCCAGCCCTGGGAGGCGGTGGCTCGGGATCGGCTGTTCCGGCCGCTCGGGATGACCGCTACCGGCACGACCCACGCGGATTTCCTCAGCCGGCCCGACCGCGCGGCGCTCCACGTCCGGGCCGGCGGCGTCTGGACCGCCAAGATCGAGCGGAATCCCGACGCGCAGGCGCCGGCCGGCGGCGTCAGCAGCGATGTCCGCGACCTCTCCCGATGGCTGCGGCTCGTGATCGGCAAGGGCCGTTTCGAGGGCGCGCAGCGCGTCGCGGCCCCGGCCCTGGCGCAGACGCACGTCCCGCTCATGGCCCGCGGCCGCAACCCCGTGACCGGCGGCGCGTCCTTCTACGGCCTCGGCTGGAACGTCGAGTACGGCCGCCACGGCCTCGTCTGGGGCCACGCGGGCGCCTTCAGCGTCGGCGCGCAGACGCTCGTCTCGATCCATCCGGAGGCCGGTCTCGGGATCCTCGTCCTGACCAACGCCTTCCCGTCCGGCGTGCCGGAGGGGCTGGCCGACAGCTTCGCCGACCTCGTCTTCGACGGCCGCGTCGGCCGGGACTGGGTGGCGGCCTGGGGCGCGGCCTACGAGAACCTGTTCGCGCCGGGCATCGCCGCCGACAAGGCGGCCTACGGCACGCCGCCGGCGCCGCCCGCCGCGCCCCTGGCGCTCTCGGCCTATGCCGGGCGCTACGCCAACGCCTATGTCGGCGAGGCCGTCGTGGTGGAGGCGGACGGCGCCCTGACGCTGACGGTCGGCCCCGCGGGGGCGCGCCGCTACCCCCTCCGGCACTTCGACCGCGACCTCTTCCTCAGCTTCCCGGACGCGGAGGCGCCCGACCGCCCCTCCGCCGTCCGCTTCGCCATCGGCAGCGACGGCCGGGCCGCCGCCGTGACGGTGGACGCGCTCGACGCGAGCGGGCTCGGCACCCTGGCGCGGCGAGACTGACCGCCGCCGTCACCCCGCCCGCCGCGACGGCAGCCGCAGGCCCGGGGCCGGGCGCTCCAGCAGCACCTCCCGGCGGAAGCGCACCAGCCGCGCCGGCCGGCCGGCGGCGCCGCTGGTCACGCTCTCGGTCTCCTCCACCAGCCCCTGCTGGGCCACGAGGCGCCGGAAGTTCTGCTTGTGCAGCTGCGTCCCCGACAGGGCCTCCACGGTCTTCTGCAGCTGCAGCAGGGTGAATTCCGGCGGCATCAGCTCGAACACCACCGGGCGGTACTTGATCTTGCCCCGGAGCCGGCCGATCGCGGTCGCGAGCACCCGCCGGTGGTCGAACGCCATGGGGACGCCGGTCGGGTCGTTCGGCAGGGCCGGGCCGGGATTGCCCCGCGCCTCCGGGATCAGCCCGGCCTCGAACAGCAGCTCGTAGCGCTCCAGGACGCGCTCCTCGTTCCACGTGCCGCCGTTCATGCCGAAGGTCAGGCCGAGGCGGTCGAGGCGGCGGGTCCGGGCGGCGCAATCCTCCGGCTCGGACGCCCATTCGGCGAGCCGCGCCTCGATGGCGTCGAGCTGGCGCGGGCGCCCCTGCCGGAAATCCTCGTAGGGTAGGTAGCGGTACCAGTTCTGCCACGCGGCCTCGGCGAGCCCCGCCGGCCGCTCCTCGCGGACGAGCGCCAGATAGGCCACCGAGAGGGAGTGCACCCCCGACAGGGTCGCCGTGCCGGAGCGGTCGCGGTCGCCGAAGGTGTAGAGCTGCTCCACGTAGCCGAGGCGCTGGTGCGTCTGCCGCTCCACCCAGGCGCGCAGGCCCCGCTCCAGCGTGGCGTGCTCTGGGACGAGGGGGCCGGCCGGCAGGCCGTCGCCGCGGCCGGGCGCCTGGTCGGGGACCCGGATGGTCAGGGCGCGCGGCTCCCCCTTGGTCGCGGCGACGATCACCGCGACGAGGCCTACGGAGGAGCGCTCCGGCGGGGCCTGCCCCCCGCGCGCGTCCGTCTGCGCCGCGGCACCCGTCATCGTTCCTCGACCGTCCGTCCCCCGGGATGCGCCGTAGCGGATCCCACCTATAGGGGGACAGGATCGCCGCGCGTCAACGCCGCCGTATGACGGAGCGGGGGGCCCCGTCGACGCACCGCTGTCCACCCGCCGCTTGCCAACGCCGCGAGCCCTGCCCAAACAGGGGTCCGGGTAGGCCGGCACGGGACCGGCCGAGGCGGACCGAGCGACGACAGCGATGCCAGCGAGCGCGACTTCCCCCGCAGCTTCCCCCTCGACCCCGACCGGCAGCCGGGCCGTCGACCTGCGGCTCTACGGGCTCCTCGATGTCGGCGTCTGCGGCGCCGACGGGGCGCGGCTGGCGGAACTCGGCGCCGAGGCGGTGGCGGGGGGCTGCACCCTGCTCCAGTACCGCGAGAAGGACATCGCCGATGCCCGCGCCGCCCTGGCGCGGATCCGGGCGATCCTGGCGGCGGTGGGCGGCCGCGTCCCGGTCCTCGTCAACGACCGCGTCGACCTCGCCCTCGCGGCCGGAGCCGACGGGGTGCATCTCGGCCAGGGCGACCTCCACCCGGCCGACGCCCGCCGGCTGCTGGGGGAGGGCGCGATCATCGGCCTCACCCTGAAGAAGCCCGCCCAGGCCGACGAATTGTACCGGCTGCCCGTCGACTACGCCTGCATCGGCGGCGTGTTCGCCACCACCAGCAAGGACAATCCCGACCCGCCGGTGGGCCTCGACGGCTTCGCCAGCATCGCCTTCCGCGCCCGCCTCGCCCGCGGGGCCGGCCTGCCGCTCGGCGCCATCGCGGGGATCGGGCTCGACAACGCCGCCGCGGTGGTCGCCGCGGGGGCGGACGGGGTCGCGGTGATCACCGCGCTGTTCGGCGCGGAGTCGGTGCGCCAGCGCGCCCGCGACCTGCGCGCGCGGATCGACGGCGCCCTGGCGGAGCGGGCCGGCGCCCGATGAGCGGCCCCGCGCCCATCGCGGTCACGATCGCGGGCTCGGATTCCGGCGGCGGCGCCGGCATCCAGGCGGACCTCAAGACCTTCTCGGCGCTGGGCGTCTACGGCGCCAGCGTGATCACGGCGCTGACCGCGCAGAACACGGCGGGGGTCCAGGGCATCCACGACGTGCCGGCGGAGTTCGTCGCCCGGCAGATCGACAGCGTGTTCTCCGACCTCGCCGTGAGGGCGGTGAAGATCGGCATGCTGTCGCAGACCGCGGTGATCGCGGCGGTCGCCGAGGGCCTCGCCCGGCACGCCGGGTCGATCCCGGTCGTCCTCGACCCGGTGATGGTCGCCACCAGCGGCGACCGGCTGATCACCGACGACGCCGTGGCGACGCTCCGCGAGCGGCTGCTCCCGCGGGCCGACCTGATCACCCCCAACCTGCCGGAGGCGGCGGTGCTCCTCGGCGAGCCCGTCGCCGCGGACGCGGCGGCGATCGTGGCCCAGGCGCGGCGGCTGGTCGCCCTCGGCGCCCGGGCGGTGCTGATCAAGGGCGGCCACGGCGCGGGGCGCGAGAGCATCGACCACCTCGTCACGGCGGACGGCACCCTGCGGACCCTGTCGGCGCCGCGGATCGCGACGCGCAACACCCACGGCACCGGCTGCACCCTCTCGGCGGCGGTGGCGGCGGGCCTCGCCCAGGGCCTGGCCCTGCCGGAGGCGGTGGCGGAGGCCAAGGCCTACCTCACGGCCGCCCTCGCGGCGGCGGACAGCCTCGCGGTCGGGACGGGGCACGGGCCGGTCCACCACTTCCACGCCGTCTGGACTTAGAGGCCGATCCGGCCGCCGCTTTCCGGTGCGCACGCCGCCGCGCACGCCGCCCGCCGCCTTGCAACCGGGCGTCGATTGCGTTTGAAGAAGCGCACGATCGTTCGGATAATGGAACGGTGCAGGCGGATCGGGGACGATGCAGGATCAGGCGGAACGGCCCGACCGGGCGCGCGGGCGCGACCTGCTGACCGGCGCGCAGGTGCTCTCCGGCCAGCTCGGCAAGACCATCCAGCGGCTGCGCAAGGCCTACAACCTGTCGCTCTCGGAACTCGCCGAGCAGTCCGGCGTGGCCAAGTCGATCATCAGCCAGATCGAGCGCAACGAGACCAACCCGACGCTGGCGACGATCTGGCGCCTGTCCCAGGCCCTCGACGTGTCGATCGAGCGGGTGCTGGCGGCCGGCGACGAGGAGCCGTTCATCGAGAAGACCTCCCGGGCCGACACGCCGATCCTCGTCTCCGAGGACGGGAAGGTGCGGCTGGCGATCATCGGCTGGCTCAAGACGATCGAGTGGCTGCAATGGTACGAGGTCACGGCCGACCCGGGCGGCGTCCTCGACTCGGACCCGCACCAGCGCGGCTCGGTGGAGTCGCTCTCGGTCACAGAGGGGGCGTTCGAGGTCGAGATCGGCGGCGTCGTGCAGCGGGCGCGGGCCGGCGAGACCCTGCGCTACCGCTGCGACCGGCCCCACCTCGTGCGCTGCACGGACGGTCCGGCCCGGGCCACCATGGTGGTGATCATGAAGGCCGCCGTGATGGAGTGAGGCGGCCCGGTCGGCCCTCCGGCCCACCCTCGGCGCCCCGCGCGAGGGCGCGCACGCGGTAGTCGCGGGGGCTCAGGCCGTAGCGCTCCTTGAAGCGGCGGGAGAAGTGGGACTGGCTGAGGAAGCCGCAGCCATACGCCAAGGTCCCCAGCGGCATGTGGAGGCAGCCCGGATCGGCCAAGCGCTTGGCGGCCGCCTCGAGCCTGCGGTGCCAGATCCAGTCGGAGATGTGCCGGTCCTGCACGCGGAACAGCGCCTGCAGCCGGCGCAGGGACACGCCGGCCGCGGCCGCGAGCCGGGGCGGGTCCAGGGTCGGATCGTGGAGATGGGCCTCGAGATAGGCCCGGGCGCGCTGCACCACGACGCTGTCCTGGACGGGCCGCTGCGCCTCCCGCGCGAGCCGCTCCGCGAGGCTGGCGACGATGAGGTCGAGCCCCGTGGAGACCATGCTCTCGGCCACCTGGGGCGTCAGCCGGTCGCCCAGGCTGAGCAGGTTGCCCAGGAACGACCGGGTCAGGGTCGCGGTCGGCAGATCGCCGCCGACAGTCACGCCGGCGAACAGGCGCGCGGAGCCCAGAGCCCCCTCCAGCCGCTCCCGCGGGATCCCGATGGCCAGCACCTCGCTGTAGCCGCTGTGCTCGATCGTCCAGGGTGTATTCGTATCCCGGATCGAGAAGTCGCCGACCCGATCCGTGCTCGACCGATCGTACTGATCCGCGCGGACCTGTCCCGAGAGCACGATGCTCATGAACAGGTGGTCGGTCTTGTGGTTTTCATGGCGAAGCGTGCGCGGTGTCGTGGCCGCCCGCAGGTTGCGCAGCGCGAATTTCGTGAAGACCAGGCCGCCGATACTGGCCCCTCGATCGTCGCGTGAAAGGGCTCGTCGTTGAGACAAGTCTGCGCTATCGGAACCAGGCGATCTTCGCAGACATCTCGCCAAAGGCGAAACTTGTCCTTCTCCAATACACCTTCAGTTGAGAACAGAGTCTGCATCGCGGCAGCCGTATGACCGCGATTGCTGCGAACCGCAACCGCGCCCCGTCCACGCACGCCGCCGCGGCGCCGCGGAACACGGATTGATCGGCAGGAAATCCCGCGCGCCCACGATGGACCGTCGGGCCCGTCCCATCACCCGTGGCGCCTGTCGGGCCGTGGAGCGGATCCGCACGGCTGGCATTCGGAGGACGTTCCGTCGCGAGCGCCCCGCCCCGGCGGGGGCGTCGGCGCGGCCCGGCCGCGGGGCCGTCAGCGCCCGCTGTTCACCCAGCGCACCACGTCGGCCAGCACGATGCTCAGCGCCTGATCGAGGGCGCGGGCGCCGCTGCCGGCATCGATCTTGGACACCGGCACGCGGGCCGTGAAGATCCGCGCCGCCGCCACCCTGCCGGTGCCGTCGGCCACGAGCTTCAGCGACAGGTCGACCACCGCCTCGCCGGTCCCGGACTGCACGTCGAAGGCGCGGATCTCGCTGATCAGCTGGTAGTCGGCCACGACCTTGTCGCCGGGCCGGCTCACCGAGCGGAGCCGCCCGGAATTCTCCAGGCTCTGGATGAGCCGCGTCTGGATCAGGCGCGGCAGCCGGTCGGCCCACTGGCCGCCGCCCAGGAACGACAGGGCGCCGCCGTTCTCGCGGACGATGATCCGGTCGGCCTCGAAGGGCTGGATGCTCACCGGCTCCGAGACCGCGATCGAGCGGCCGGCCGCGATCGGCCGCCCCGCGGCCGGCAGCGCCGCGAGGTCGAAGGTGAGGGGCGCCGCGCCGCCGCAGCCGCCCAGGAGGGCGGCGAGCAGCGCGGCGGCGGCGATGTGGGACGAGCGGACCATACGCATGACCTGAAGGACCCCGCCGGCGAACGGCGGAGCTGTATAAGCTATGCGGTTAAAACTAATCCGCTGCGGCATCCGTGCCGTGCGCCGGGACACATCCGCCCGGCGACGCGGCATTTCACCGGCCACCGTTGTATTCAGGCAACGAAGGCTTGCCGCCGAAGATCACCTGGCTCGGGTCGCGCTCCAGGCTGCGCACCGTGCGGTTGAGGGTGCTCAGCGTCCGCTGCCCGTCGCCCGACAGGGCCTCGACCTCCCGGCGGCCGGTGCCGCTCAGCCGGCCGAAATTGGCCGAGATGCTGGCGGTGCGCTTGTCGAGGTTCTCCGACATGGTCCGGAACGCCTTGCCGGCGTCGCGCACCGAGATCGCCGCCGCGCGGATCTCCGTGAAGGTGCTGGAGCCCTCCTGGCCGGAGGCTGAGCCCAGGAAGCTCTGGGCGCCGTTCAGCACCGCGTCGATCTTGTCGGCCGAGGCGCTGAGCTTGCCGGCGAGCAGCCGGGCGTCGTGCAGGCCGGCCTCGATATCGGGGCTGGCCTTGGACAGGGCGGCCGAGAAGCGGTCGGCGTTGTCGATCACCCGGCCGAGCTTGGCCCCGTCCACGGCCTTCACCAGCGCCGAGATGTTCGGGCCGGCATCGGCCAGCGTCTTCGAGAAGGTCTCGACGTTGGTCAGCGACCGGTTGATCGCCCCCTCGTTGGCGGAGACCAGCCGGTCGAGGCGGGCCAGCATGTCGTCGGCCCGCTGCGCCACCTGGCGCGCCAGCGCCATCATGTCCTGCATGTCGGAGGAATCGGCGAAGATCGTCGGCGGCTCGCCGTTGGCCATCGGGGTCAGCACCGGCGCGTCGGCGTTGCCGCCCGACAGGGAGATCACCGAGACGCCGGTGAGCATCGCCGAGTCGAGGCGGGCGCGGGTGTCGGCCCGGAGCGGGGTCGCGGGATCGACCTTGATCGTGGCGAGCACCCGGCGGGGATCCTGCGGGGCGAGGCGGATGTCGGTGACCTCGCCGACCTTGATGCCGTTGAAGTTCACGCTCGAGCCGCGCGACAAGCCCCCGACCGAGCCGGAGAAGACGATGCGGACGAGCTGGCTGACCTGCCGCGAGGAGCCGCCGGAGAGCCACAGCACGGTGCCGAAGCCCGCCAGGATGACGGCGATCGTGAAGGCCCCGATCAGGGCGTAGTTCGCGCGGGTTTCCATGCGCTCAACCTGCGGTTCTGGCCGGCGGAGATCCGGCCGGGCCTGGAGCCCCGGCTCCCGGAGGGGAGCAGGGCGGGATCTGGGTGGGACGGCGGCGATCGGGCATCGGGTCAGGCACGGGATCAGGCACGGGATCAGGCACGGGATCAGGCACGGGATCAGGCACGGGATCAGGCATGGGCCGAGGCGCCCCCCGTCGCGATGGTCCGGGCGCGCTTGCCGTGGAAGTACGAGCGCAGCCAGGGATGGTCGCTCGCCAGCATCTCGTCGATCGTGCCGGCGGCGATGATCTGGCCGTCGCCGAGCGCCGCGATGCGGTCGCAGGCGGTGTAGAGGCTGTCGAGGTCGTGGGTGACCATGAAGACCGTCAGGCCCAAAGTCTCCTTCAGGGTCGAGACGAGGTCGTCGAACTCGCCCGCGCCGATCGGGTCGAGGCCCGAGGTCGGCTCGTCGAGGAACAGGATCTCGGGATCGAGCGCCAGGGAGCGGGCGAGCGCCGCGCGCTTGATCATGCCGCCCGACAATTCCGAGGGCAGCTTGTCGGCGGCGTCGGGCTTCAGGCCGACCATCTCGATCTTGAGCCGGGCGAACTCGTCGAGCAGGCGCTCGGACAGGTTCAGGTGCTCGCGCATCGGCACCTGGATGTTCTGCTTGACGGTGAGAGCCGAGAACAGGGCGCCCTGCTGGAACAGCACGCCCCAGCGCTGCTCCATCCGGCGCCGCTCCGCGTAGGTGAGCTCGTCGACGTCGCGGCCGAACACCTCGATGGTCCCGGCCCGCTTCGGGTTGAGGCCCAGGATCGTCCGGGTGAGCACCGACTTGCCCTGGCCCGAGGGCCCGACGAAGCCCAGGATCTCGCCGGCGCGGATGTCGAGGCTCAGGCCTTTCAGGATGTTGCGGTCGCGGAAGCCGACCACGAGGTCGCGCACGCGGATGATCGGGGCGGGGCCATTCGGCGAGGCGGTCATCGGGGCATTCATCGCGGCGGCCTCAGAAATCGATCGCGGCGAAGAACACCGCGAACAGGCCGTCGAGGACGATGACCATGAAGATGGACTTCACCACCGACGCGGTGACGTGACGGCCGAGCGATTCCGCGGAGCCCTCGACCGCGAAGCCCTCGATCGTGGCGATCACCCCGATCGTCAGCGCCATGAACGGCGCCTTGATCAGGCCCACCATGACGTGGTGGACGCCCACCGCCGCCTGGAGCCGGACGAGGAACTGGTCGAGGGTCAGGCCGCCGTAGAGCATCGCGGTCAGGCCGCCGCCCGCGAGCGCCGCGAGGTCGCCGATCAGCGTCAGCATCGGCAGGCCGATCATCAGCGCGAGCACCCGGGGCACGATCAGGATCTCGACGGGGTCGAGGCCCATGACCCGGAGCGCGTCGACCTCCTCGCGCATGCGCATGGAGCCGATCTCGGCGGTGATCGCCGAGCCGGAGCGGCCGGCGACCATGATCGAGGTGAGCAGCACGCCCATCTCGCGCAGGATCAGGAGGCCGATCAGGTTGACCACGAAGGTCTGGGCGCCGAAGCGCTGGAGCTGGAAGATGCCCTGCTGGGCGACGATGCCGCCCACGAGGAACGAGATCAGCACGATGATCGGCGTGCCGTTGAGCGCCACCTGCTGGATCTGGTTGATCAGGGCGTTGCCGCGGAACGTGCCGGGTCGCAGGGCGACGCGCCCGCAGGCGGCGATCAGCTCGCCCAGGAACGCGAGGGCGGTGACGAACTCGCGGCCGCCCTGCACGGTCCGGCGCCCGGTGGCGTCGAGCAGGCCGACGACCGGGCCGTGCCGCCGCGGCGGCGGCGCGTCCGGCTCGCGCAGCCGGACCTCGCCCAGCAGGGTGCGGTGCTCCGGGCGGGCGCCGAGATAGGTGAGGGCGCTGCCCGCCTGCTCGATCTCGGCGCGGGTCCGCTCCAGGACCCAGGCGCCGAGCGTGTCGAGGCGCTCGATCCCCGACAGGTCGACCGCCACCGGCCCGGCGCGGCCGGCCGCCGCGATGCGCGCGGCCGCGGCCTCGACGGTCGGGGCCTGGTCGGCGGTCCAGCGGCCGTCGAGCGCCAGGCGGCCGTCGGCCGACCGGTCCCGCAGCGCGGCGCCGGCCAAGGAGCCGGGAACAGTGCCCTCGCTCAGCAACACCCATACTCCTCGATCGAGGCACCACCCTGCCCGGCGGTTATGACGACATTACGGTTGACGATCCGTCTCCAACCTCACCCCCCGCGCGCGGCGGGACGCCAGGGCGAGGCCCAGGCCGGCGGCGGCGAGCGGCGCCATCAGCAGGAAGGCGAGGGGGCCGCCGGCCCGGTAGGCGACGCCGCTCCCCAGGGTCGCGACCACCGAGATCCCGGCATTGACCGCGCTGAGCGTGCCCTGCGCCCGGCCCCGCGCGCCGTCGGGGGCGTAGGCTGAAACGGCCGCCATGGCGCCGAGCTGGGTCGCCCCGAAGGTCAGGCCGTGGAGGCACTGGAGCGGCACCAGCGCCGCGAGGTGGTCGCCGAGGAGGTACATGCCGATCGCCCGCAGGATCGCCGCGACGGCCCCGGCGCCGAGGAGCCGCACCGGGCCGCGCCAGGCGGCGGGCAGGGCGGGGAGGCCGGCGAACAGGGCGATCTCGGCCAGGACGCCGATCGCCCAGAGCGCGCCGACCCAGGTCGGCGGGATGCCCTGGCCGGTCCAGTAGATGCTGCCGAAGCCGTAGATCGCCCCGTGGCTCGCCTGGATCGCGGCCGCCGCGCCGATGCACAGCCAGAGCCGCCGCGGCAGCCGCGTCCGGCCGTCGCCCGCCGCCGACGGCGGCAGGGCCGCCACCGCGCGGCTGCGCCACGCCACCAGACCCGCGCCGAGGGCGAGGCCGGTCAGGAGCAGCGGCACGGCGAGCCGGCCGCCGAGCGCCGTCAGCAGCAGCCCGCCCGCGAGGTTCGCCAGCAGGAACGCGATGGAGCCCGCCATCCGGATCCGCGCGTAGGTCAGGCGGGCGTCTTGGCGCACGGCCGCGAGCGTCAGGTAGTCGATGCAGGGCACGAGCGGCGCGCCGGCGACCGCGTTGAGCACGATCAGCCCGGCCAGCAGCGGCCACCCGATCCCGGCCGCGGCGGGCATCAGCGCGTAGGACAGGCTCAGGGCGAGGCTGCCGAGCAGGATCAGCCGCCGGGGCCCGAGGCCGCGGTCGAGGAGGCTCATCAGCGGCGCCGTGGCGGCGATCCGCGTGGCGATCGGCAGGGCGAGGAGGAGACCGATCACCCGGGCATCGAGCCCCAGGGCGTCGAGCCACAGGGGCATGAACGGCATCGCGATGCCGATCTCGGTGAACACCACGGCGTAGAGCAGCGACAGGCGCGCCGGGCCGGACGGGCGGGGCAAGGCGGGTCTCGACGAGCGGGGTGAGGAGGGAGGCGGGACCGGGAAGGCGTCCGTAAGCGCCCGTTAAAGGCCCTCTGTCAAATTCGCCGCGATTGGCGCGCATCGGGGCCGCCGCCGCGCCCGCATTCAGCGTCCAGAGAGGCCCATGTTCGGTTCCGTCAACCCGAGCGCGCACGCTTCGGCCGAGTACGAGGCGATCGAGGCGACGATCAGCGCCAGCGAGCGCGGCCGCTGGTTCCTTGCCGAGTACGCCCGGCGCAACCGGGGCGCCGAGACCGAGGTGCTGCTCGGGGCGATCGCGCGGCTGGAGCGGAGCGTCACCGCCGACCGCGGGCAGGAGGCCTTCGGGCACCTGCGCGGCAATCTCCTCGACATGGCCGACGCGATCAGCCGGACCAAGGGCGAGATCGCGGCGCTCAACACCCCGAACGGCGACGAGACCCGGCTGACGCAGGCGTCCCTCGCCCTCGACGCCATCGTGCGCGAGACCGAGCAGGCCACCTCCGACATCCTCGGCGCCGCCGAGTCGATCCAGGAGGCAGCCTGGACCCTGCGCGAGCACGGGGCCGACGCGCAGGCCTGCGACGCCCTCGACCGCCACGCGACCGCGATCTACACGGCCTGCTCCTTCCAGGACCTGACCGCGCAGCGCACTGCCCGGATCGTCTACACCCTGCGCTACCTGGAGGACCGGGTCTCCGCGATGATCGCCATCTGGGGCGAGGACGCGGTGCGGGTGCCGCCCCACCGGGGCGCGCGGCCGGCCGGCGAGCCGGCCGATCTGAACCAGAGCGACATCGACCGCTACATCGCCATGGACGTGCCGGCCGTCACGGTGGCGGCCCTCGTGGCCCGCCCCGGCAGCCCGGCGCTGCACGAGGATCTGGTGTTCCTGCCGGTCCAGGCGGAGGCCCGGGCGCCGGAGGCCGAGCCGGAGACAGAGGTCGCGGCCGAAGCGCCGGCCGCGCCGGAGCCGGTGGCGGAGGCCGAGCCGGACGCCGTGTCCGAGCCGGCGGGAGCGGCCGCGCTGGCATTCGCCCCGGAGCCGGACCTCGCTGCGCCGGGGGACGGATCGGAGGCCGCACCCGCGGCCGGCTTGGAGGCCGGCTTGGAGGCCGGCTTGGAGGCCGATCTGGAAGCGGACTGGGCGGTCGATCTCGAGGCCGCCCCGGAGCCGGAGCCGGCTCCGGAGGTCGCCTCCCTTCCCGTCGCCGATCCGTCCGCCGCGGACGCGCCGGAGCCCGCCACCGCGATCGAGGAGGCGTTCGAGGCGGACGTCGAGGCGGACGTCGCGCGGGACATCGCGCGGGACGTGGCCGACCTCACCTGGGGCGAGACCGTCGCGGCGGCGCCCGAGCCGGCGATGCCGCCGGAGGAGCCGGCCCTGAGCTTCGCCGAGATCGACGCGCTGACGCCGGAGCAGCGGCTCGCGCTCTTCGCCTGACGGGTCCGGCCCGGCGCCGACGTTCCGGCGCAGTTCGACAGGCGCGCGCCGGCGCGGACCCTGCTATCAGGGGCGCCCCCGGCACCCCCGAGCACGCGCATCCGTGGCCCTGCACCTGATCAAGCTCTGCGTCGGCCCCGCCACCATCGCCGACCTCGAGGCCCGGCAGGCCCGCTTCCGCGCGGAGGCGCTCCGGGACGGACGGCAAGCGGCGCCGTTCCACGTCACCCGCACCCTGCCCAAGCGCCACCGGGAGATCACCGGTCAGGGCTCGATCTACTGGGTGATCCGCGGGACGCTGTCCTGCCGGCAGGCGATCACCGCGATCGAGCCGCTCACCGGGGAGGACGGCATCCCGCGCTGCCGGCTGGTCTTCGATCCCCGGCTCGTCCCGGTGGCGCCCCGGCCCTACCGGCCGTTCCAGGGCTGGCGCTATCTCACGGCCAGCGACGCGCCAGCCGATCTCGGGGCCGAGGCCTCGGGGGACCTCGCCGAGATGCCCGAGGCCCTGCGGCGCGAGCTGGTCGGCCTCGGCCTGCTCTGAGCGCGGGGCGGGTCTCGTCGTCCCCGGTGCGGGACCCGCCGGCGCCGCGAGCGGCCCCGGCGGGATCGGTCCTACGCCCCGTCGAAGCGCCCGCTGGCATGGGCCAGCATGGTGTAGACCTTGCCGGTCTCCGAGGTCAGGTAGGCGTCGGTGCGCTTGGCGTCGCTGTCGTTCTTGACCACGTCGCCGAGCAGGCGCTCGAACTCGCTGACGTAGCGGTCGACGCTGCGGCGGAACTCCGCATCGGTCCTGTAGCGGCGCTGGATCTCCGCGAAGGTGGCCCGGCCCTGCGGCGTGTAGATCCGCGGGTCGAACAGGTTCGGCTCGCCCCGGCGGTACCGCTCCCACAGGTCGACCGCGGTCCGGTGCTCGATCATCTTGGCGATGTCGGTCGAGATCGTGTCGAGGGCGATCCGCCCGGTCTCGGCGGCCGCCACCGCGGGGCGGCGGGCCGCCGGCGCGGGCGCCGGGGCGGCGGCCGGCGCGTCGGCCGCCGGCTCCTCGTCGTCGTCCAGCGAGGCGCGGGTCAGCAGGTCGGACAGCCAGCCGCGCTTGTCGCCGGCCTGCGCCGGGCGGGCGGTCGCGGACGGGCGCGGCGCCTCGATCTTGGCCGTGGCGGGCCGCGGCGTCGCCGCGGGCGCCGGCAGGGCCGGAGCCGCGGGGGCCGCCGTCGGCATCGCCGGTGCGACCGGGGCCGCGGCGGGCGCCGCCGCCGCGACGGCGCGGCCGCCGCTCTCCGCGACCCGGCGCTGGGGCTGCGCCTGCGGCTGGGCGACGTCGACCGAGCGGCCGGAGCGGGAGACCAGGGACGACAGCTCGTTGAGGGCCTTGATCTGGTCCGCCACCACCCGGCGCATCTCGCCGGTGGCGTCCTGCGTCTCGCGCGGCAGCTCGAGGACGCCCTTGGCGAGCTCGGCGCGGGTCGCGTCGAGTTCGCCGCGGATCGAGCCCGCCATCTCGCGCAGGGCCGAGAAGGAGTCGCCGAAACTGGCCTGGGCCTCCTGGAAGCCGCTGCGCATCTCGCGGGCCGCCTCCTCGATGACCTGCCGGACGCCCTGGGCGGCCTTCTCGCCCTCGGCGCTGGCGCTGTCCTTCAGGTCGGCGAAGGCGCTCGTCACCGAGGCCCCGGCGCCCTGGGCCGACTGGGCCAGGGACTCGCCGACGCTGCGGGCGCGCTCCTCGGCGGCGCGCAGGGTCTGCTCGATGGTCTGGGCCAGGGCGGTGCCGTTCTGCTCCAGGGCGGCGGCCCGGGCCTCGAACGCGGCCAGAGCCTCGGTCAGCTTGGTCTCGCGGCCCGACAGGGCCGAGTCCAGGCGCTCCTCGATGGCCGCCAGGGAGGCCGCGGCCCGGTCGAGGGCCGCCACGTGCGCGGCGGTCTGCTCGCCGAGGGAGCGGCCGCGGCCGTCGAGGGTCTCGGCGAGGCGCGAGGCCTCGCTGAGCGCCCCGTCGGCGGCGCCGCGCAGGGCCTCGACCTGGGCCGAGACGCCGGCGCTGGCCCGGCCGGTCTCGGCGGCGATGCGCTCCAGCGCCCCCTGGACCTGCTCGATCCGGCCGGCGAGACCCTGCTCGATCGCGCCGAGGTTGGTGTCGGCGCCGGCCACAAGGTCGGTCAGCGCCGTGTTGGCGGCCTCGATCCGCTGCAGCAGCGCGCCGAGCTCGCGGCCCATCCGGTCGTTGGTCTCGAACAGCTCCGAGAGGGTGCGGCCCGCGCCGTCCTCGACGGCGGCGCGCAGCAGCTCGGCCGAGGCCCGCGACTGCACGGCCAGCTCCTCGGTCCGCTCCCGCAGGCTCTCGGCGAGCGGCATTCCGGTCTCGGCGAGCGTCCGCTCGATCGCCTCGGCCCGGTCCGACAGGGCCCGCGACAGGTCCATCATCGGCCCGTCGATGGCGCCGCGCAGGCGCTCGACATGGCCCTCCAGGCTATCGCCGACGGCGCGGCCGCTGCCCTCGACGCTGGCGAGCAGCGCGCCGCCGCGCTCCTCGATGGCGCGCACCAGGGTCTCGGCGCTCTCGGCGAGGCGGCGGGACAGGGCCTCGCCGCGGGCGTCGACCAGGGCACCGAGCGCCGTGGCGCGGCGCTCGAACCCGGCCCCGAGGGCCTCGGTGCGGGCGTCGATCAGGCCGGCGAGCGCGGCCTCGCGGCGGCTGAGCGTCTCGGCCAGGGCCGCGTTGTGGGCCTCGACCTGCTCGGCATGGGCGCGGGCCCGCTCGTCGAGGGCGGCGACCAGGGACGCCGTGCGCTCGTCCATGAGGCCCGCGAAGGCCTCGTGGCGGTCGTCGAAGGCGGTGGCCAGGGTGTCGGCGCGCTGCGCCACCAGGGTCGCGAACAGCCGCATGCGGCTGTCGATGCGCTGCGTGAAGGCGTCGGCGCGGGCGTCGACGCCGCGGGCCAGGGCCTCGCTCTGCGCCTCGACGGCCTGCGCCAGGGCCGCGGTGCGGCCCTCGACCACGCCGTCCAGCTCCCGCAGCCGGGCATCGAAGGTCTCCACGAGGGCGCCGGTGCGGCCCTCGACGGCACCGTCGAGGGCGCGCAGGCGGGCGTCGAACACCTCCACCAGGGCGCCGGTCCGGCCCTCGGCGGCCGCCACCAGGGCCTGGCCGCGGTCCTCCAGCAGGCCCTCGATCGCGGCGCGCGCCTGCTCGAAGGTCGCCCGCAGGGTCTCGACGCGCGCGTCGACCCGCTCGGACACGTCGCGGCCGGTGCCCTCGACCAGGGCGCCGAGGCGGTTCTGCACCCGGTCGAACAGGGTCTGCAGCTCGCACGTCCGCTCCTTGAGGGTCTCGGCGAGGCGGTTCTCGCGCTCCTCGAGCAGGCCGGCGATCGCCGGGTTCACGCCCTCGATCGTGGTCTGGAGCGCCTGCGTGCGGTGCTCGATCGTGCCGGCGATCTGTCGGCCGCGGGTGTCCACGAGGCGGTCGATCTCGCCCTGCGCCCGCTCGAACAGGCCCTGGAGGTCGGACAGGCGGGTGTCCAGCAGGTCCGCCATCTGGGCGGGCGCCGCGTCGAGGGTCGTGCGCAGGCCCTCGGTCCGGGCCGCGATGGCGTCGGCGACCTCCTGGCCACGCCCGTCCACGAGGTCGCGCAGGCCGGCCTGGGCCTCCTCGAACAGGGTGTGGAGGCGCTGCGTGCGGGCGTCGAGGGTGGCGGCGAGCTGGCGCTCGCGGGTCTCCACCAGCGCCGAGACGGCGGCGGGCGCCTCCTCCAGCACCGCGCGGAGGGACTGAATGCGGGCGTCGACCGCGGCGGCGAAGCGGCCGCCGCCGCCCTCGACCACGCCGTCGAGGGCCGACTGGGCCTCCTCGAACAGGGTGCGCAGGGCCTGGGCCCGGGCGGTGAGGGTGTCGGCGAGGCGGGTGCCGCGGCCGTCGACCAGGCTCTCGAGGTGGCCCAGCCGCTCGTCGAACAGGCTGCCGAGCTGGCGGGTGCGGTCGTCCAGGGCGCCGGTGGCGGAGCCGAACGCGCCCTCCAGGGCGGCGACCATCGCCTGCCCGCGGCCGTCCAGCGCCTCGTGGATCGGGCCCATCCGGCCGTCCAGGGTGGCGGCCAGGGTGCCGGCATGGTCGTCCAGCAGGACGCGGATCTGGTTGGTGCGGTCGTCCAGCAGGGTGTGGACCGAGCGGACGCCCTCGTCGAGGAGGCCGCTGATGTCGGCCGTGCGGCTCGACAGGGTGTGGCCCAGGCGGCCCTCGCCGGCATCGAGCATCCGCTCGGCGTCCGCGATGGTCTGCTGGAGCTTGGCGAGCACGCTCTCGCCGCGCTGGTCGATGAGCTCGGCCAGCGAGGTGCCGCCGCGGTCGAGCAGGCGGGCGAGCTCGGTGATCCGGCCGCCGATCGCCCCGAACACGGCGCGGCCCTTCTCGTCGAGCTCGCCCGACATGGCGGCGATGCGCTCGTCGATCAGGCGGCCGATGAGGTCGGCGCGCTCCGCGAAGGCCGCGTGCACGGCCTCGGTGCGGGCCGCCAGCGCCGCGTCGGCGTTCTCGGTGCGCTCGTCCACCAGGCGGATCATCGAATCCGCGCGGTTCGCCAGCGCGGCCTCGAGGCCGCGGGTGGCCTCCTCGATGGTGCCGGTGAGGGCGCGGACGCGCTCAGCCATGGCGCCGTCGAGGCCGCCGGTCCGGTCGGCGATCATCGCCACGAGGTCGCGGGTCCGGCCGGCCAGCTCCTCGTCCACCGCCCGGGTGCGCGCCTCGATCAGGCGGATCGCCTCGAAGGCCTGGACGCCGAAGCTCTCGTCCACGAGGCGGGCGCGCTGGTCCAGGGTCTCGGCGATCGCCTGCAGGCGGCCGATGACGCCGGTGTCGAAATGGCCGGCGCTCTCCTCGATCCGCCGGGCGATCTCGCCCGTGTGGCGTGCGATGTCCTGGCCGAGCCCGGAGGTGCGGCCCTCCAGCATCTCCATCAGGCCGCGATGGCCCTCGGCCATGACGCGGGCCATCTCGTCGGTCCGGGCGCGCAGCGCGTCGTCCACGGCGTTCGCGCGGCTGCCGAGATGGTCGTCGATCTGGCCGACCAGCGCCGCCACGGCGGCCGCGATGGCGGCGGCCCGCTCGGCCGAGCGCGTCTCCAGGCCGCCGAGATGGGTCTCGATCAGGCTGCCGGCCTCGCGGGCCCGGGTGGCGATCGTCTCGGCGACGGCCTCGCCCTTGCCGGTGAGGAGGCGGTCCATCTCCTCCAGCCGGGCGCCGACGGTCTCGCCCAGCGCGGCGGTGTCGCGGTTGATCCGGTCGGCCAGGATGTCGCCGCGGGCGATGGTCTCCTGCAGGGCGGCGAGGCGGTTGCCCAGCGTCTCGTCGATGGCCCGGACCCGGCCGTCGGCGGTCTCGGCGAAGCTCGCGCCGGTCTGGCTGAGGGTGTCGGCGATGCGGGCGCCCTGGCTCGCCACGGCGAGCACGATGTCGCGGCCGGTGCCGCTGATCCGGGCCTGAGTCTCGTCGGCGTGGCCGGCGAGCAGTTCGGCGACGCTCCGGCCGTGCTCGCCGAAGGCCGCCTCCATCTCGCCGATCCGGGCGGCGAGGTCGGCCGAGATCGCGCGGGCGGCCTCGGCGAGGCTGCCGGTGGCGTCGCCGGTCCGGGCGGCGAGCTCGCGGTTGAGATCGTCCAGGGCGGCGCGGACCGCCGCGACGGCGTCCGTGCCGCGGGCGCCGAGCTCGGTGCCGGCCCGGTCGGCGGCGTCGCGGAACCGGGCGGTGAGGATCGCGGTCTCGGCCTCGACGGCGCCGGTGACCTCGCCGGAGGCGGTGCGCAGGGTGTCCAGCGCCGCGGCGAGCCGGGCGGCGGCGTCCCGCGTCTGCGTCTCGGCGGCTTGGCTCGCCTGATCGGCGGCGGCCCGCAGTGCGGCGGCCGCCTCCTCCGTCCGCGCCGACAGGGCGGCGGCGGAATCCGCGACCCGGCGCTCGAACACCCGCACGGCCTCGAGGGTCCGCGCCTCGACCGCGCCGGTGGCGTCCTCGGCCGTGCCGCGCAGGGCATCGGTGGCCGCCTCGGCCCCGCGCCGGAGCGCCGCGACCGCCTCGGCGGTGCGGCCGTCGATCTCGCCCGACAGGCCCTCGACGGTACCCCGCAGCGACTGGACCGCGGAGGAGGCCCCCGTCTCGAAGCCCCGGCCCAGGGCCGCGAAGGCGGCCTCGAGGTTGGCCGCGACCGTCTCGGTCCGGTGCGCGATGCTGCCGCCGGCCTGCTCGGCCGCCGCCGCGACCCGGTGCTCCAGGTCCGCGGCCCGGACCGTCACGGTCTCGTCGAGACGCGCCGCGATGCCGTCCATCCGCTCGGCGAGGGCGCCGCCGCGCTCCGACAGGGCCTCGGCGATCCGCTCGGCGGTGCCGACGAGGTCGTCGCGCACGGCGCCCGCGCGGGCCGCCAGGGTCTCGCCGGCGCCGCTGGCGGCGAGCGCCAGGGCGGCCTGGGCGTCGCGCCCGCGGCCCTCGATCGTCTCGGCGACCGACAGGCCGGCGCTCTCGATCTCGGCGCGCAGCGCGAGGCCGCGGCCGGCGATGTCCTGGGTCAGGGCCGACCCGGTCTCGGCGAAGCGGGCGGTGATCTCGGCACCCATAGCGCCGAAGCGCTCGGTCAGCTCCGAGCCGCGCGACAGGAAGACGGATTCCAGCCCCGTCACGGAGCGCTCGAAGCTCTCGCGCACCGTGCCGGCCTGGCGCTCCAGCGCGTCGCTCACGCGGCTGCCGGTCTCCTCCAGGGTCCGGGTGAGGGCGCCGGCATTCTCCGACAGGCGCTCGGCCAGGGCGGTGCCGGCGGCCTGGAAGGCGCCGGTCGCCGTGCCGGCGCGGTCCTCGAAGGTGCGGGTCAGGGTCTCGCCGACCTCCTGGAAGCTGCCGCGCACCTCCTGGCTGGTGGCCGCCAGCGTGTCGATCAGGTCGCTGCCGCGGGCGGTCATCAGGTTGACCACCCGGTCGCCGGCCTCGCCCAGGGAGGCGGTGATCGCGGCGCCGCGGGTCTCCAGCGCGCCGGTCACGCGCTCGCCCGCGCCGGTCACCGCGGAGACGATCCGGTCGGAGGCGCCCTCCAGGTCCTGGCTCAGGCTCTGGTGCGACCCGGTGATGGCGCTGCGCACCCGCTCGGCGTTGGTGACGATCGCCTCGCGCTGGGCCACCAGCTCGTCCACGAGGGAGCGGATCCGGATCTCGTTGTCCGAATAGGCCCGCTCCAGGGTGGCGATCTCGCCGCGCACCAGGGTCTCCAGCTCGCCGGCCCGGGCGAGCGCCCGCTCGACGCCGTCGCCCACCGCCGCCACCTCGCGGCGCACGGTCTGCGACATGGTCAGGACCGCGTCGGTGGAGAAGCTCTCGGGCTCGGCCAGGCGCACCGCGACCTCGCCGACCGCGCGGGCGACGAGGCGCATCTCCTGGGCGCGCACCGCCAGCATGGCGGCGATCACGAACAGCACCACCGGGCCGAACAGGGCCGCGGCGCCGACGCTCGCCTGGAGGGCCGAGAGGCCCGACAGGACGGCGCGCAGGTCGCCGTCGGACTTCGACCACGCGATCAGCACCAGGGCGCCGATCCAGACGGCGCCGGCCGCGAGGGCGAGCAGGTAGGGCTTGGGCGAGGAGCGCACCCGCAGGGTCTGCTGCAGGATGCCGATGTTGCGCCGGTCGTCGTTGGCCACGAGCGAGCGGTCGGGGGGCAGGAGGCCGCCCTCGCGGCGGGGGCGGTCCAGGCCCGGCGGCGGCAGGTCGGAGGCGAGCGGCGGGTCGAGGTCGAGGCGCGGCGGCATGGTCCGGCCGGCGTCGAGACCGCCGTCGCGCAGCGGGTCGGCGTCACCGACATCGGGCAGGCGCGGCTCGGCGCGACCGTCGGTGCCGTTCGGCGTCAGGGCGTCGAGGTTCAGCGCCTGCTCGATCGCAGAGAGCGCGGCCTCGGCCGGGTCCTTCAGCTTCTTCTCGGTCGCCATACAACGCCTCGTTACACGGGTTCACCGGCGCCTGGAGAGGCTTGAGCCGGAGACGCAACGCCCCGTTTACCATTACAAGACTAAACTCGGGCAGCGACTGCCGATACCCGAGCCCTCGACCGGCCCCAGAAAAGGTTAACCGAATGGTTACCGGGCCCGTCGCTCGCCGCCTCCACCATCCTGCCGCAGGGGAGGGGTCTGGCGCGATCCCCACCCGGCGAATCAGGGGGTGAATTGTGTGGATCAGATCCGCAATCCCCGACGAATCCGGATGCCGGGAGCCCGAACATGCAGGCCATCGACCCCGCGGAACTCGAGGCCCAGACCGGCGGCGACGCCGACGTGGCCCGTGAGGTCCTGGTGCTGTTCGCCGGCCAGTGCCGCTCGATCCTGCCGCGCCTCGCCGACCCGGCCCTGCCGCGGGCGCAGCGCGCCGACCTCGCCCACACCCTGAAGGGCTCGGCCGCGGGCGTCGGGGCGATCCACGTGCGGGCGCTCGCGGACGCCGCGGAGACGCGCCTGCGCGCCGGCGCCGGGGCGGTGCCGGTCGACGACCTCGCGGCCGCGGTCGCGCGGGCGCTGGCGGAGATCGCGGAGGCGCGCGCCTGACGGTGTCGCCCAATGCGGCGATCGATCCGGGACCGGTGTCTAATGCCGCGCTTGCATTCCGCGTTTCCAGCCGCCAAGCAGGCACGCCGCCCGTCGGACAGATTGCGCTCGACGCGAGCCCGGAGCCCCCAGCATGCCCAAGATCACCTACGTCGACCACGCCGGGACGGAACGGACCGTCGAAGGCAGCGTCGGCGCGACCGTGATGGAGACGGCTATGCGCAACAACGTCCCGGGCATCGACGCGGAGTGCGGGGGCGCCTGCGCCTGCGCCACCTGCCACGTCTACGTGGCCGACGCCTGGATCGACACGGTCGGCAAGGCGCAGGACATGGAGCAGGACATGCTGGATTTCGCCAGCGACGTCCGCGAGAATTCCCGCCTCTCCTGCCAGATCAAGATCACGCCGGCGATGGACGGCCTCGTGGTGACGACGCCGTCCCAGCAGGGCTGAGACGAAAACCGTCTTGGTCGCGCGATCCCCGCCCGTCCTCGCGAGCGCAGCGAAGCGACCCAGGGTGGCGCGACGTCCGCGTATGCGCCGCTGCTGGATCGCTTCGCTGCGCTCGCGAGGACGGCATCGCCTCCGGTCGCGTCGCGCTGTGAGGCCGTAAAGGCACCTGTCATCGCACCAGGGCCCGCGCCGCCGCGTCGAGCCCCTCCAGGGTGAGGGGGAACATCCGGCCGGCGACCAGCCGCTGCATCATGCCGATCGACTGCGTGTAGCCCCAGTGCGTCTCGGGCACCGGGTTCAGCCACGCCGCCTTCGGGAAATGGTCGAGGAGCCGCTGCATCCAGGTGGCACCCGCCTCCTCGTTCCAGTGCTCCACGGAGCCGCCGGGCGTCGCGATCTCGTAGGGGCTCATCGAGGCGTCGCCCACGAAGACGAGCCGGTAGTCGCTGCCGTAGGTGCGGATCACGTCGAGGAGCGGCGTCTTCGCCTCGTGGCGCCGACGGTTCTCGGTCCAGACCGCCTCGTAGGGGCAGTTGTGGAAGTAGTAGTGCGCGAGGTGCTTGAACTCCGAGCGCGCCGCCGAGAACAGTGCCTCCGCCTGCTCGATGTGCCAGTCCATCGAGCCGCCGACGTCCAGGAACAGCAGCACCTTCACGGCGTTGCGCCGCTCCGGCCGCAGCTTCACGTCGATGTAGCCCTGGCGGGCGCTCGCGCGGATCGTGCCGTCGAGGTCGAGCTCCTCCGCCGCGCCGGTCCGGGCGAAGCGGCGCAGGCGCCGCAGCGCCAGGCGCATATTGCGCGCGCCGATCTCCCGGTCGTCGTCGAGGTCCTTGAACTCGCGCTTGTCCCAGACCTTCACCGCCCGGAAGTTGCGGTTGCCGTCCTGGCCGATGCGGATCCCCTCGGGGTTGTAGCCGTAGGCGCCGAAGGGCGAGGTGCCGCCGGTCCCGATCCATTTCGAGCCGCCCTGGTGGCGCCCCTTCTGCTCGGCGAGGCGCTGCTTCAGGGTCTCGAACAGCTTGTCCCAGCCGAGCGCCTTCAGCTCCGCCTTCTCGGCCTCGGTCAGGTACTTCTCGGCGAGCTTCCGGAGCCATTCCTCCGGGATCGCGGCGGGCTCGACCGCCTCGCCCAGGGTCTCCAGCCCCTTGAACACCGTGCCGAACACCCGGTCGAACCGGTCGAGATGCGCCTCGTCCTTCACCAGCGCGGTGCGCGACAGGAAGTAGAACGCCTCGACGTCATGCTCCGCGAGGCCCCGGTCCAGGGCGCCGAGCAGGGTCAGGTACTCCTTCAGGGAGACGGGGACCTTGGCGTCCCGGAGGGCCGTGAAGAACTGCAGCAGCATGCCGGGAGAACGCGCCAGCCGGGCGTCCGGGTCAAGCCCGCGCGAATCGGTCGGCGCGCCGCCGAGCGTGGCAGGACTTTTCCGAAGGACTTCCGAGTCTTCGCCGATGGTCGACAAGATTCAGCCCCGTCGGCAGCGCCGATTCCGGCGCCCAAACGAGTCTCTCCGACCCGATGGGACTCATAACCTGGGCATAAGTCGTCGAATCTGTTGATATGTGACCGAACAAGCCTCGCCCAGTCACTCAATCGGTCATGGGAATCGCTCAACTCGGGACATCGAGTGTGTGCGGACGCGGCAGCGCGGCCGACACGGAGCTAGCGAGGAGACCTGCGATGGCGGTCATCCTGCGGAATCTGACGGAATTCAAGCGGTTTCTCGGGAAGCCGGGGGCGACGATTCAGCTGGTGCGCAACACCTTCATGGACCGCCAACCGGAGGCGACCCGGGACGCCTACCGCGACAAGGGCATGTACGCCCCGCGGGCGGTGCAGGCCCTGTCGCGCAAGGCCGCGGTCTTCACCCTGCGGGGCTATCCCGGGACGGTCTGGCTCTACTGGGACAAGGGCGCCCGCGGCTGGCGCTTCTCCGGCGACACCGTGACGGTGCCCCTGGTCACAGGCCTCGGGCCGGCGGACGAGCTGGTCTACCGGTGCAGCTTCGCCGACGGGTTCGAGCCAGCGTCGCGCAGCCGCGCGGCGCGGCGGGCCAAGCACGAGGACGCGCACCCGGTCCTGATCTGAGCGGGGCCCCCGGGACCTCCGCTCGGATCTCCCGCCTCAGGCCGCCCCCTCAGGCCGCCCCCTCAGGCCTCCCCCTCAGGCCTCCTGGCCGGCCGCCTCCTGGCGCTCGGGCTCCCGCTTGACCGGGGCCTTGCCGAGTGCCTTCCCGACGGTCCGGCGGGCCCGGAAGATCGGCTTCGACTCGCCCTCGCGCTTCTTCAGCAGGGCGCGGTACTCGTCCCGCCGCTCGTGGATCGACGCGATCACCAGCCCCATCGGCACGCCGACATCGACCAGAACGGCCTCCGACAGCTGCAGCGAGGCCTCGATCGTCTCCGGCACCGCGTCGTCGACGCCGAGCTCGTAGAGCGAGGAGGCGTGGCGGGCGTCGCGGGCCCGGGCCACGATGGTCAGGTCCGGCCGCTCGGCGCGGGCCGCCGCCACCGCTGCCTCGACGGCGCGGGGATTGTCGAGGGTGACGACCAGCGCCCGGGCCGTGGCGATGTCGCAGCGGCGCAGCATCTCGGTGTTGCCGCTGTCGCCGAAATAGACCGGCGCCCCGGCGCGGCGCTGCTCGGCCACCCGCGCGGCGTCGGAATCGAGGGCGATGTACGGGATCTTGTGCCGCTCCAGCATCTCGCCGACCTGCCGGCCGACGCGGCCGAACCCAGCGACGATCACCCGGTTCCCCACGCGCTCCGGCACCGGCTCCGCCTTGGCGGTGGCCTGGGCACTGGCCGTCGCCCGCAGCTTGAGCCGGCGGCCGACGGCGGCGAGCGCCGGGATCATGATCATCGTGACCGTGGTCACCACGAGGGCCGCCGCGCCGACCTCCTCCGGCACCAGGCCGGTGGCCATGGCGCCGCCGATCAGCACGTAGGCGAACTCGCCGCCCGGACCGAGGAGGAGCGCCGTCTCCAGCGCCACCGGCCGGGGGATCTTCAGCACGGGGGCCGCCATCATCACCACGGCGGCCTTGATCAGGACCAGCGCCAGCGACAGGCCGATGATCGCCCCCGGCGTCGCCATCAGCTGCGCCGGGTCGAGGTTCATGCCCACCGAGACGAAGAACACGCCGAGCAGCAGGCCCTTGAACGGGTCGATCGTCGCCTCGATGGCCCGGCGGTACTCGGTCTCGGCCAGCAGCAGGCCGGCCACGAAGGCGCCGAGCGTCATCGACAGGCCGCTCGCCGCCGCGGTCAGCGCCGTGCCGACGATGACCAGCAGGCAGGCGGCCATGAACAGCTCGGTGGAGCGCGTGCGCGCCACCAGCTGGAACAGCGGGCGCAGGGCGAGGCGACCCGCCACCACGATCAGGGCCAGCGCGATCGCCGCCTGGCCCAGCGCCAGGGCGAGGGCCCAGCCCTTGTCACCGCCGTCGTCGCGGCCGAGCACCGCGATCGCGAACAGGGCCGGGGCCACCGCCAGGTCCTGGAACAGCAGCACCGCGAAGCTCGTGCGCCCGGTCGGCGCGTTCAGCCGCTTCTGCTCGGCGAGGACCGGCAGGACCACCGCGGTCGACGACAGCGCGAGGCCGATGCCGACGATCACCGCGCCGGTGATCGGCACGTTGAGCCCGTAGAGGATCGCCCCGAGGATCAGCGCGGAGCAGCCCACCTGCAGGGAGCCGAGGCCGAAGACCAGCCGGCGCAGCACCCGCAGGCGCTCCCACGACAGCTCGATCCCGATCATGAACATCAGGAAGATCACGCCGAACTCGGCGAGGTGCGAGATCTCGGCCCGGTTGCCGATGGTGAAGAGGTGCACAGAGGGATAGGTGTCGGCCAGCCGGCCGAGGCCGAAGGGTCCGAGCAGGGCCCCGGCGCCGATGAAGCCGAGCACCGGCGAGATCCGCAGGCGGTGGAACAGCGGCACCACGATGCCCGCTGTGACGAGAAACAGGATCGCTTCCTTGTAGGAGCCGGCGTGGACCTCTGGCATCGGCGGCGGATCGAACCTCGTCTCTCGGGGGTGGGGAGCGCCGCTCACGGCCGCGCGATCATGGGTCGGCGGCGCCCTCGGAGCAACCGGATTCGGCCGGCGACCGGTCCCGCGGACGTGCGTTCCGACACAAGCCGGATACAGGCGCGGGTGAGACATTTCGGTCACCGGCACGCGGGATGCGGACGGCATCCAAAGGAGGCATGCGGTGAAGGCGTGCAACGCGGCCCAAAATCGGCACAATGCGCGCATACACGCCTGAGTTAACCGGGGGTTAAGCTCGGCCGGGCTCGGCCCGGAACTGGACCGGATGGATGCGACGAGGCCGATGATCTCCATCAAATCGATATTTGCCGGTCCGGCAGCGCCCCCCAGCCGCGACCTCGAGCGCGAGAAGCGCGAGTGGAAGCTCGAGTCGGACCGCTGGCGGCACCAGCGCCACGTCGAGAAGGGCTACCGCATCAAGTGGGGCTACGTGGCGATCGCGTACCTCGTCGAGTTCATGGTGATCGGCGCCTCGCTCTGGGGCGCGTGGCTGTTCGCGGGCGTCTACAGCGACGGCGACTGGCACGCCTTCTACTTCATGCTGCTGGCGCCGCTGGTCTACGCCGCGGTCGAGCTGTGCCGCGTGCCGCTCGGCATCCTGGCCCGGACCCAGCGCTCCTACTTCGTGCGCGGCCTCGCCGTGCTGGGCATCATCTTCGCGGCGGGCGTGACCACCAAGTCGGTGTCGCAGCTCGGCGAGATGATGTTCCATCCCCGCCTGATGGAGGCGGCCCGGACCAAGACCGCCCTGAAGGACGCCCAGGCCGACCGCGCCACGATCGGCGACCGGATCAAGGCGGCCGACGAGCGCGTGGCGCAGTACACGGCCGAGCTCGACCAGATCGAGAAGCGCTCCGCCGACAACGCCCAGCAGCTCGCCGGCCTCCCGGCCCAGCGCTGCGAGCGGGTCTTCGGCACCAACAGCAAGGGCCGGAAGTACCAGAACCTGAAATGCGTGGCCGATCCCCGCGTCGCCGCCCTGTCGCAGGGCGTCGCCAAGGCGTCCGCCGACCGCGCCGGGATGATCAAGGACCTGGAGGAGGCCCGCAAGGCGCGCGCCGCCCTCGATCCGGGCGCCGCCGACCGCCGCGTGGCCGATGCCGAGCAGGGCTATCGCAACGCGGTCAACCGCTCGCAGCTCCACTCCTTCACCGCCATGGTCTACGGCGTCGACCCGATCGACGTGACCGAGAGCCAGGTCCACGCCTTCCTGCGGATCTTCGTGTTCCTGCCCGCGGTCTGCGCCGCCTTCGCGTCGACGATCCTGGCGCTCTGCGCGGTCTCGACCCGCCGGACCTTCATGGACGAGGACGATCTCGGCGCCGCCGTGAACCCGGAGGCGGCCCCCTACATGCTCGACGCGATCGCCGACGCCCTGCGCTCGCACCCCGAGCCGATCCTGCCGCGCGCCGCCAACGCGTCGGGCGCGGTGATCCCGATGAGCCGGCCGGCCCAGGGCCAGCAGGCGCTGCCGAACCAGACCCATCCGGGCCCGACCCTCCCTGCCGCTGGAGCCGGCGCATGAACTACGTCGCGAGCGGGACCCCCGAGAACATCGCCCTCGCCCAGCAGGTGAATTCCCGCCTGCGGGCGGATTCGAGCTACGTCGCGGCCCGGGCCTTCCTGTTCCGGGCGCTGGGCTTCGGCGCCTTCGCGTGCCTCGCGGGCATCGGCGTCGGCGCGGCGGCCTACGGCTGGGCGACCCTGAACCAGTTCGACACCGCCGCCGAGAAGATCGCCGCCGCCATGCAGGCGGCGCTCTCGGACGTGACCCTGAAGACCAAGGGCGAGGTCACGCTCACCGACAACACCCTGAAGCTCGAGGGCCTGCCCAAGGCGCCGGCGACGCCGACGCCCACCAAGGCGCAGCTCGGCAACGACGCCGCCCCGGCCTCCAAGGCCGCGGTGAACACGACCTTCACGGTGTTCAAGCAGGTGCCCTACCTCGACGGGCAGATAGTGACCGGCTGGAACTTCAAGGACAGCGCCGAGCAGCCCTACCAGCAGTACTGCTACTTCTCCCGCCGCTCCAACGAGGCGAAGGGCCAGGTCGAGATCAAGATCGACCTCGCCATGGACGGCAAGACCCTGCCGCAGCCGCAGAAGTCGGACGTCAACCTCGAGATCCTCGCCCGGAACTGCGTCTGGCACGAGAAGGGCTGAGATCGCTCGCGGCGCCACCGTCCTTGCGAGCGAAGCGAAGCAATCCAGGGTAGCGCCACGCCTCCGGACGTCCCGCTGCTCTGGGTCACTTCGCTTCGCTCGTGATGACGGCGTGGACCGTTCGGAGGGCGCATCAGCCGGCACCGACTGGGACGGCCGGGAGGGCTCGGCGCTTGCGGCCCGGCGGCGCGGCGCGCTACCCCTTGGCCCGAGCCCCTCTCTCCGAGACCGCGATGCGCTTTTCCGGAACCGAGACCTACGTCGCGACCCCCGACCTCACCGCGGCGGTCAACGCCGCCGTGGTCCTGGAGCGGCCGCTCCTCGTGAAGGGCGAGCCCGGGACCGGCAAGACCGTGCTGGCCGAGGAGATCGCCAAGGGCTTGGGCGCGCCGCTGATCGTCTGGAACATCAAGTCGACCACCAAGGCGCAGCAGGGGCTCTACGAGTACGACGCGGTCTCGCGCCTGCGCGACTCCCAGCTCGGCGACCCCCGGGTCTCGGACATCTCCAACTACATCCGGCGCGGCAAGCTCTGGGAGGCGTTCACCGCGCCCGAGCGCCCGGTCCTGCTCATCGACGAGATCGACAAGGCCGATATCGAGTTCCCCAACGACCTGCTGACCGAACTCGACCGGATGGAGTTCCACGTCTACGAGACCGGCGAGACCGTGAAGGCCGTGCGCCGGCCGATCGTGATCATCACGTCGAACAACGAGAAGGAGCTGCCGGACGCGTTCCTGCGCCGCTGCTTCTTCCACTACATCAAGTTCCCCGATGCCGAGACGCTGCAGCGCATCGTCGACGTCCACTATCCGGGCATCAAGCACCGCCTCGTCGAGGAGGCCCTGCGGACCTTCCTGGCGATGCGCGAGGTCCCGGGCCTCAAGAAGAAGCCCTCGACCTCGGAGCTGCTCGACTGGCTGAAGCTCCTCGTCTCCGAGGACATCGCCCCCGAGACCCTGCGCGAGCAGGACGGCCGCAAGCTGATCCCGCCGCTGCACGGGGCGCTGCTGAAGAACGAGCAGGATGTCAGCCTGTTCGAGAAGCTGGCCTTCATGATGCGCCGAGACCAGCGCGGCGGCTGAGGCCGGACGGACGACCCGAGGATTCCCGCGAGAGGAGCCCGGGGCAGGGACAGGAGCGTGCGGCATGGGCGAGATCGCGATCGTCGGCGGCGGCGTGATGGGGCACGGCATCGCCCTGGTGCTGGCGCTCGCCGGCCACGGCGTGCGGATCACCGACACGCGGCCCGAGACCCGGGCGCGGATCCCCGGCCTGATGGAATCCGCCCTCGCGACCCTGCGGGAGGCCGGCGCCGCCCCGGAGGGCTGGGATGCCGCGCGGCTGGCCCGGGCCGTCCGGGTCGAGGCGGCGCTCGACGCGGCGGTCTCGGGCGCCGGCCTCGTGATCGAGGCGATCACCGAGAACCCGGAGGCCAAGCGCGCGCTCTTCTCCGAGCTGGACCGGCTCTGCCCGGCCGACGCGATCCTCGCCAGCAACACCAGCTACCTCGACGTCTTCCCGCTGATCCCGGAAGCCCGGCAGGCGCGGGCGCTGATCCTGCACTGGTACACGCCGCCCTACATCGTCGACCTCGTCGACGTGGTGCCGGGGCCCGGCACGGACCCGGCGGTCGCCGTCGCCATGGCCGAGTTCGTGCGCGGCCTGGGCCAGGTCCCGATCGTGCTCAAGCGCTTCATCCCCGGCTACGTCGCCAACCGCATCCAGCAGGCGATCAGCGCCGAGGTGTTCCGGCTCCTCGACGAGGACGTCGCCGCGCCGAAGGACATCGACGACGCGATCATCCACGGGCTCGCCCTGCGCATCCCGATCCTCGGCCACCTCGCCAAGGCCGACTTCACCGGGCTGGAGCTGACGCAGCGGGCGCTGGCCAACGGCAGCTACGCGCCGCCGCCGCCGCGCACCCGCTCCGAGACCCTCGACGCCCTCTGCGCCGCCGGCCGGACCGGGGTGATGGCCGGCAAGGGCTATTTCGACTGGGGCGGGCGGCCGCCGGAAGAGCTGTTCCGCGAGCGCGACCGCAAGCTCCTGGCTTTGAAGGCCGCGATGGCCGGGATCGGCCGGATGGAGGGATCATGATCGGAGCGGACCTGTCCGGGCGGCGCGTCCTCGTCACCGGAGCCTCGTCGGGGATTGGGCTCGCGACCGTCGCGATCTTCGCCCGCAACGGCGCCACCGTGGCGCTGAACCACCTGCCGGACGATCCCCGCGGCCCCGAAGAGGCCGCCCGGCTCGCCGGAGCCGGATTCTCGGTGATCGCGCTGCCCGGCGACGTGTCGCGGGCGGGCGAGGCCGAGGCGATGGTTTCGGCCGGCATCGACCGGCTCGGTGGCCTCGACGTGCTCGTCAACAATGCCGGCACGTCGGGCACGACCACGCCCATCGCCTTCGAGGACCTCGACGCGATGACCGAGGATTTCTGGGCCACGATCCTGGCGACCAACCTGCTCGGGCCGTTCCGCTGCGCGAAGGCCGCGGCCGCGACCCTCAAGGCGAGCCGCGGCGCCATCGTCAACACCGCGTCGGTGGCCGGCCTCGGGCGGCGCGGCTCGTCGGTCGCCTACTCGGCGAGCAAGGCCGGACTGATCAACCTGACCCGGAGCCTCGCCCGGGCGCTGGCGCCGGACGTGCGCGTCAACGCGGTGGCGCCCGGCCTCGTCGCCACGCCCTGGACCGAGCCCTGGTCGGAGGAGCGCAAGGCCTCGACCGTGGGGCGCACCATGCTCGGCCGCATGGCCCGCCCGGAGGACATCGCCGAGACGATCTTCTTCCTGGGCGCGGGCGCGGCCTACATCACGGGCGAGACCATCACGGTCGACGGCGGAGCGATCTGACGCGCGGGGAGCACACACATGGCGAGCACCACCGTCATCACCTGCGCCCTCACGGGCTCCTTCGACACGCCGCGGAAGAACCCGGCCGTGCCGGTGAGCCCGGAGGCCATCGCGCAGTCAGCCCTCGAGGCCGCCGCCGCCGGGGCGGCCGTGGTCCACATCCACGTCCGCGACCCCGAGACGGCCGCGCCGAGCATGGAGCTCGCCCATTACCGCGAGGTGGTGGAGCGGATCCGCGAGAAGAACGACGCCGTGATCCTCAACCTGACCACGGGGGCGGGAGGCCGGTTCGTGCCGGGCGACCCCGACCCGTCGGTCGCCGGCCCGGGCACGACCTTCGTGGGACCGGAGGCCCGCACCCGGCATGTCGGCGCGCTGCGGCCGGAGATCTGCACCCTCGACATCGCCACGATGAATTTCGGCGAGCACCTGTTCCTCAACACCCCCGGCCACCTGCGGGCGATGGCGGGCCACATCCGCGACGCGGGCGTGAAGCCCGAGATCGAGGTGTTCGATCTCGGCCAGATCGAGCTGGCCCGGCACCTGATCGCCGAGGGGCATCTGGCGCGCCCGCCGCTGTTCCAGATCTGCCTCGGCATTCCCTGGGGGGCGCCCGCGACGCCGGAGGCCCTCGTGGCGATGCGCGCCCGACTGCCGGAGGACGCGGTTTGGTCGGCCTTCGGCATCGGCCGGGAGGAGTTCCCGATCCTCGCGGTCGCCGCCGGCATGGGTGGCAACGTCCGCGTCGGGCTGGAGGACAACCTGTACCTGTCCCGGGGCACGCTCGCGCCGAGCAACGCCGCCCTGGTGGAGAAGGCCGTGAGCCTGCTGGCCCACATCGACCGGGAGCCGGCCACGCCCGATCAGGCGCGGGCGATTTTTGGATTGACGCCGCGGGGCGGTTGAGAGGCCGATCGCCGCCGCTCACCCGTCATCGCGTGCGCAGCGAAGCGACCCAGGGCAGCGCGACCTCGGCGAGCGTGGTGCTGCTGGATTGCTTCGCTCCGCTCGCAAAGACGGCGGTGCCGTCTCGGGCGGGGAGGGCTGCCCCTGACGGATCGCCGGCATCCTCACGCGCACCCGTTCCAGCCGCGGACCGCCGCGGATACTCTGCCTTCGGAAACATTCCGAGCGGCGATCAACGCCGCCGGGTGGACACGACAGGGAGAGAGACATGACGCTCCGCCACCGCGCCGCGGCGCTGCTCGGGAGCTTGTGCGCGTTCGGCGCCGGCGCGGCGCTCGCGGCCGACCTCGTGCCGGTGAAGATCGGCGTGCTGAACGACCGCTCCGGCGTCTACTTCGACTCCACCGGCGAGGGCTCGGTGGTGGCGGCCCGCATGGCGGTCGAGGACTTCAAGCCGGAGGAACACGGGCTGAAGGTCGAGGTCGTCGCCGCCGACCACCAGAACAAGCCCGATGTCGGCGCCTCGATCACCCGGCAATGGTACGACCGCGACGGCGTCGACGCGGTGTTCGACGTGCCGACCTCCTCGGTGGCGCTCGCCATCGCGCAGATCACCAAGGAGAAGAACAAGGCCTTCATCAACTCGGGCGGCGGCACCGCCGACCTCACCGGCCCGGCCTGCACGCCCAACACCGTGCACTGGACCTACGACACCGCGGCGCTGGCCAACGGCACCGGCAAGGCCATCCTCAAGCGCGGCGGCAAGTCCTGGTACTTCATCACCGCCGACTACGCCTTCGGCCTCGCCCTGGAGCGCGACACCAAGGCGGTGGTGGAGAAGAACGGCGGCAAGGTCGTCGGCGGCGTGCGCACGCCGTTCCCGAACCCGGACTTCTCCTCGTTCCTGCTCCAGGCCCAGGCCTCGGGCGCGCAGGTGATCGGGCTCGCCGATGCCGGGCTCGACGCCGCCAACGCCATCAAGCAGGCGCACGAGTTCGGCATCCGCCAGGGCGGTCAGACGCTCGCCGCCCTGCTGATCGCCATCACCGACATCCACTCGCTGGGCCTGGACGTGGCGCAGGGCCTCGCCTTCACCGCCTCGTTCTACTGGGACCTCAACGACGGCACCCGGGCCTTCGCGGAGCGGTTCGAGAAGCGCATGCCCGGCAAGAAGCCGACCTCGTACCAGGCGGGCGTCTACGCCAGCACGCTGCACTACCTGAAGGCGGTGGCGGCCCTGCACTCGGCCAAGGACGGCGCCGCCGTGGTCGCCAAGATGAAGGAGATGCCGACCGACGACCCGCTGTTCGGCAAGGGCACGATCCGGCCGGACGGGCGCAAGATCCACCCGATGTACCTGTTCGAGGCCAAGGCGCCGTCCGAGTCGAAGGGCGCGTGGGATCTCTACAAGGTGCTGGAGACGATCCCGGCCGAGCAGGCCTTCCGCCCGATGAGCGAGGGCGGCTGCCCGATGGTGGCCGGCATGACGGCGAAGTAGGCCTCGGGTCGCTCCTTTCCGCACCGCCGTCCTTGCGAGCGGAGCGAAGCGATCCAGACGGCGCGACGCCGACCGTCGTCGCGCTGCCCTGGGTCACGTCGCTGCGCTCGCGATGACGGTGAGGGAGCTCCCAACCGAAGCGTCCGGACGGAAACCGTTCACGCCGCCCCGATCCGATCCAGCGCCGCCATCGCCTCATCCGGGAGCGCGAGCGTGGCCGCCGCGAGGTTCTCGCGGAGGTGGCCGAGGGACGACGTCCCCGGGATCAGCAGGATGTTGGGCGACCGGCGCAGCAGCCACGCCAGCGCCACCTGCATGGGCGTCGCGCCCAGCCCGGCCGCCACCGCCGACAGAGTGTCCGACTGCAGCGGGCTGAACCCGCCCAGGGGGAAGAACGGCACGTAGGCGATCCCGGCCGCCGCGAGGTCGTCGACGAAGGCGTCGTCGCCCCGATGGGCGAGATTGTACTGGTTCTGCACGCAGACGATGTCGGTGATCCGCCGCCCATCCGCGACCTGCCGGGGCGTCGCGTTGCTCAGGCCGATCCGGCGGATCAGCCCCTGGCGTTGGAGATCCGCCAGCACCGTCAGCGGCGCCTCGATCGAGCCTTCCGCGGGGCCGTGGACGTCGAACATCAGGCGCAGGTTGACCACGTCGAGGGCGTCGACGCCGAGGTTGCGCAGGTTGTCGTGGACCGCCCGGGTGAGGTCCGCGGCCGAGAAGGCCGGGTTCCACGAGGCGTCGGCCCCGCGCTCGGCGCCGACCTTGGTGACGATCACGAGCCCGTCCGGGTAGGGGTGCAGCGCCTCGCGGATGATCTGGTTGGTGATGTGCGGCCCGTAGAAGTCGCTCGTGTCGATGTGGTCGACCCCCGCCGCCACGGCCGCGCGCAGCACCGCGACCGCCGCCGCGCGGTCCTTCGGCGGCCCGAACACGCCGGGCCCGGCGAGTTGCATGGCCCCGTAGCCGAGCCGCTTCACTTTCCGGCCGCCGAGGGGGAAGGTCCCGGCCTGCGCGATGTCGGCGGTGATGGCGGTCATGACGGATCTCCTGTTGGCGCTCCGGATGTACACGCCACGCTTTGCGCCGATAAGCCGTGACAATCGGCACGGGCCGTGCGGATTCTGGAACGATGACCCAGGATCTCACGGACCTCGCCGCCTTCGTGACCGTGGCTCGGGCCGGCGGCTTCCGCGAGGGCGCCCGCGCCGGCGGCGGCAGCGCGTCGCGCCTCAGCGAGGCGGTGCGCCGGCTGGAGGCGGGCCTGGGGGTGCGCCTCCTGAACCGCACCACCCGCAGCGTCGCGCCGACCGAGGCGGGGGCCCGCCTGCTGGAGCGGCTCGGCCCGGCGCTCGCCGAGGTGGAATCCGCCCTCGACGTGGTGAACGGGTTCCGCGACCGTCCCGCGGGCACGCTCCGGCTCAACGTGCCGCTGAGCGCCGCCCGGCTGGTGCTGCCAGCCCTCGTGCCGCCGTTCCTGGCGGCCTACCCGGAGATCCGCCTGGAAGTGGTGGTCGAGGACGGGTTCGTGGACGTGCTGGCGGCGGGCTGCGATGCCGGCATCCGCTACGACGAGCGGCTGGAGCAGGACATGATCGCCGTGCCGATCGGCCCGCGGCGGCAGCGCTTCGCCACCGCGGCGGCGCCCGCCTATCTCGAGAAGCGCGGCCGGCCGGAGCACCCGCGGGATCTCCTGGGTCATGCCTGCCTGCTCGGGCGCTTCCCCAGCGGCGCCCTGACGGCGCCGTGGGAGTTCGAGCGCGACGGCACCATCGTCCGGGTGGACCCGTCCGGCCCGCTGATCGTGCGGGTCGCCGCCAGCGACCTCGCGGTGGAGGCGGCGGTCGCCGGCACCGGGATCGTCCACCTGTTCGAGGACTGGCTGCGGCCGCAGCTCGCGAGCGGGGCCCTGGAGCCGGTTCTGGAGCCCTGGTGGCAGGTCTTCTCCGGCCCGTTCCTCTACTATCCCGGCCGGCGGCACCTGCCGGCGCCCCTGCGCGCCTTCGTGGACTTCGTCGGCGCGCAGGCGTCGCGCGCTAGAACCGCAGGGTGAAGCGGCCCGTCACGGCCTGGTCCTGGGCGCGGGCTCCGGTCTGGCCCGTGTAGGCCACGCCCAGGCTCGCGTTCGGCGCCACCGCCAGGTCCAGGCCCACCTGCGCCACCAGCGCGTCCCGGGCGATCGGCACGCCCGCGCTCAGGAAGGCCGGGCCGCCCGCTCCGAAGGCCAGCAGAGCCGTCGGCACGACGTCGCCGAACGCGCGCCGGTAGCCGACGAGACCGCGCAGCGTCACCGGCAGGCCGAGGCCCAGGTCCAGGCGCGCCTGCGCCCGCACGCCCACCGTCGCCGCGCCGAGGTCGTAGTCCCGCGCGAAGCTCGCCAGCGCCGCCGCGCCCCCGGCCTCCGCGAAGGCGCCGCGCCGGATGCCGACATAGGCCCCGCCCGCGAACGGCTCGACGAAGCGCGCCGCCGGCGTGCCCAGCGCGATCCTCCAGCCGATCTCGCCGAAGCCCTGCACCGTGGAGCCGCCGCCGTGCCCGCTCAGCGTGTCGGACAGGCCGTACTGCACCGCGCGGCGGGTGCGCGCGTCCGTGTCGGCGTAGAGCGCGCCGAGCCGCAGCGACAGCGGGCCGAGCTCGTAGCCGCCGTACAGGCCGCCGAACCCGCTCCTGAGCGTCGCGCTCTCCGCCCGGCTCGCGCCGCCCGCCCGGCCCGCGCTGTCGAGGAAGGCCTCCGTGTAGCCCCCGACCGCGCCGAAGCGCAGCCCGCCGGGGAGCCGCACGTCCGCGCCGGCCGCGAAGCCGGCGATCTGCCGGTCGAGGCCGAACGCGTTGCCGCCGCCATCGGCCGTGCCGAAGGCGCCGAAGCCCTGGCCCCAGAGCCCGAACACCTGCGGGTCGAGGGTGCGCACCGGCACGGTCGCCACCACCGGGGCCCGGCCGGGCAGGTCGGCCTCGTCGGCGGCCGGCAGGGCGCCGGCGTCGAGCCCGGCACCGGGATCGCCCCAGCGCAGGCGGTCGAGCACCGCCTCGCGCACGAAGAAGGCGGTCTCGTAGGCGGTGGACACGGTGCCGGCGTGGACGTCGCCGGCCAGCGCCCGGAAGCCGCTGCCGGCCTCGTTGGCCGTGAAGGCGACCGCCGCGTCGTAGAGCCGGCCGGCGCCGATCGCCTGGATCGCGTTGGCGGCGGCCGCGCCGTTGCGCGAGGTGGCGCTGGCGGCGAAGGGCACGTCGTTGCGGGTGAGCGTCAGGTCGACCGCGTCGGTCCGGTAGCGCAGGCCCGGGGTGAGGAAGGCGAGGTTCGCGGTCACGCCGGCGAACCGGCCGGAGACGCCGCCGGCGGCGGAGAGGATCGTGTAGGTGGTGCGCGGGTTGTAGGCGCCGGAGGCGGCGCGCACCTGGACGGTGCCGCCCGACAGGGTGGCGGTGCCGGTGGCGGCGATCCGGTCGGCCCGGCCGGCGGCGTCGGCCTCGACCCGGTAGGTCGACCCCGGCGCCAAGCCGACGTTGCCGGCGACCGTGAGCGTGCCGATGGAATTGCCCGGCGCCACCGTGGCGCCCGCGAGCGCGACGATCCCGCCCAGCGTGCCCGAGCCGCCGAGCTCGGCCCCCGGCAGCACCGACACGACCGAGTGGGCGAGGCCGCCGTTCACGACGAGCCGACCGGCCTGCACCGCGGTGGCGCCCGTCAGCGTGCTGAGCCCGGTGAGCGTGAGGGTGCCCGCCCCGGTCTTGGTGAGGGTCCCGGAGCCCGAGACGGCGTTGGCCAGCGTCCCGTCGGTCGATTGATCCACGACGAGCGCCGCGTCGTCGACGATGGCGCCCGTGCCGAAGGCGCCGGCATGGCCGACGAGCGTCCCGCCGCCGATCGTCGTGCCGCCCGCGTAGGTGTTGGCGCCGGTCAGGACCAGCGTCCCGCTGCCGAGCTTCACGAGGCCGCCCGCGCCGCCGATGTCGTTGCGCCAGACGTCGTAGGCCGAGAACCCGCCCCGGGCCGCGTCCATCGTGACGGTGACCGTGCCGCTGAAGGCGCCGTAGCCGTCGGCGGCGGCGAACAGGTTGATGCGGTCGTAGCCCAGCCCGTTGTCGAGGAAGCCGCCGGAGGGCAGCTCCGTGGTCGCGATCACGTCGCGGCGCTGCGCCGCCGTGAGGTAGGGAAAGCGGGTCGCGAGCAGCGCCTCGGCACCCGCCGGGACCACCGGCGGACGGTCCGTGGGCCCGACCGGTGGCAGGCCGTAGGTCAGGCGCGCCGTGTAGGCGGCCTTGTTGCGCGCGTAGTCGGAGAACCGGTCGGTGGCCGGATCCACGGGCGCGTGGGCGCACTGCTCCAGCGGGCCGCCGCAGGCCTGGCTCAGGTAGCTCTGCGCCTGCGCGAAGGCCTCGCCCAGCAGGGCCGCATTCGCCGGGTCGTTGAGCGCCCGGATGGCGAAGTAGGTCGCCAGCACGCGGCCGCCGATCACGTCGGTGGGCGAGTGCATGCCCGCCTCGATCCGGTTGTCGCCGAGCTCGCTCGCGCGGGTGAGCAGTTCCTGGAACCGCTGCGGCACCGCGTAGGCCAGGGCGAGGGCCGAGAGATAGGCGGCGTTGGTGTGGCCGCTCGGGAAGCCGCCATCCGTCGCGGGGGTCGGGCTCTTCTCCGGCCCAAGGGAGGGCGGCACGACGAGGCCGAGGCCCTGGCCGTTCAGGCTCTGCCGCCAGGGGCGCGGATAGCTGTAGGCGTCCTTGGCCGGGCCGGTGGAGGCGTTGGTCCGGAACGCGTTGACCAGCTGCACGACCTTCCCGAGGGGCGACGTCGTCACGCCGGCACCGGTCCCCTGGTCGACGTACTGCACGCGCGACGTGGTCGCGTCGAAGGCCGGGATCGTGGTGGTCGCCCCCGATCCCGCCAGATTGGCCCGCGTCAGCGGCCCGAGGCCGTCGATGACGCTGTAGCTCTGGTTGCGGCGGTCGTCGTAATAGGCGGCGATCTCCTGCGCGCCGGTCCGCTCCCGCGCCCGCTCGGCGACGATCTGGATGTTGCGCAGCAGGAGGGGCGCCCCGAGCGCCGTGGGCGATCCGGTGTCGTATGTCCGTCCGGGGATCCAGATCCGCCGGAAACCCGACAGGATGTCGACGCCGTTGCCGGCTGTCTGCGCCTGGGCGCCCGGACCGAGCAGCACGACCGCCAGCGCGGCGAGTGAGACCCCATATCCTCGTGTCATGACGCGCTCCCCGACACCGCCCCGTCCGGCCGGTCGCGCGCCCCATATCCAAGATCATCGAGGTCAGATCGTCATAGTTCGTTCAAAATCGGACGCATTTTCGATTCGTATCCCCTGAGCAACACTCTGTGAGGCGGCTTATTTCTTATAACTATATTTGAGAAATTGGAATTTTTACTTCTGAATTTGCCCGAACAGCACTTCTGACCGGTCATCGATCGCCGTGAGCGGCGCGGCCGCGTCTGGATAGGCCCGCCCGAGACCGGCCACCGGCGCCGGTGGCGGGGTCATGCGGGACAGGAGAGGCGGCCCGGGATGCGTCCAGCCAGACCCGGCGCGGGAGTGCCTCGGAAGGTCAGGGAGATGCCGTGCGAATCGCCCGGCGGCGCGTGCGGACGCCGCCGGGGCGGCTCACTGCGGCAGTTCGAACACCGTGAGCTGCCCGCCCGGCGCCGTGTACTGCGACAGGGCCGCGTAGCCCCCCACCGCCCCCGAACCGTCCGCGGGGTCGGTCAGCCCGGCCGCCAGGCCGATCCCGGCCCAGCCGCCGACCCCGGACAGCACCGCGACGTACTGCTTGCCGCCGTGCAGGTAGGTGGTGACGTTGCCGACGATCCCGGATGGGGTCTTGAACCGGTACAGCTCGTGCCCGTCCCGCGCGTCGACCGCCTTCAGGTAGCCCTCCAGCGTGCCGTAGAAGACCACGTTGCCCGCCGTGGCGAGCGCCCCCGACCAGACCGAGAACGGCTCCGGGATCGTCCAGGCGATCCGGCCCTTCGCGCCGTCCCAGGCGATGAACGCCCCGGTCCGATCCGAGCCCTCGGGCGGGTGCAGGGTGAGCGTCGCGCCGACATAGGGCTGGCCGGGCGTGTAGGTGACCCGGAACGCCTCGTAATCCATGCACATGTGGTTGGTCGGCACGTAGAACAGCCGCGTCTTGGCCGAGTAGGCGGCCGGTTGCTGGTTCTTGGCTCCGAGCGCCCCGGGACAGATATTTTTGGTTGCTTCGTCCTCGTCGGCCTCGCCGGGAGCGTAGCGCTTGTCGACCACCGGCTTTCCGTAATCGGGCGCGGCGGGATCCACGCTGATCCGGCTGGCCCAGTTCACCGTGGGGTCGAACTTCTCCGCCACCAGCAGCGCGCCGGTGGCCCGGTCCAGCGTGTAGCCGAAGCCGTTGCGGTCGAAATGAGTCAGCACCTTCCGGGCGCGGCCGTCGATCACCTGCTCGGTGAGGATCATCTCGTTGACGCCGTCGTAGTCCCACTGGTCGTGGGGGGTCATCTGGTAGACCCAGCGGGCGATGCCCGTATCGGCGTCGCGGGCGATGATCGCCTGTGCCCACCGGTTGTCGCCCGGGCGCTGGTTCGGGTTCCAGGTCGAGGGATTGCCGGTGCCGTAATAGACGAGGTTCAGGTCCGGATCGTAGGAGAACCAGCCCCAGCTGCAGGCGCCGCCGGTCCGCCACTGGTCGCCCTCCCAGCTCTTGAGCGAGGAATCGCGGCCGACCGGGCGCCCGAGCTCGGTCGTCGTCTCCGGATCGACCAGCATGTCGGCGTCCGGCCCGGTGGCGTAGGCGCGCCAGAGCCGCCGGCCCGTCGCCTGGTCGTAGGCCGTGACGTGGCAGCGCGCCCCGTACTCGCCCCCCGCGAGCCCGACGATGAGCTTGCCGCGCACCGGCAGGACCGTGGCGGTGTTGGTCTCGCCCCGGCCCGGGTCGCCGTTCCTCACCGACCACAGCACCCGGCCGGTCTCGGGGTCGAGCGCCACCACGGTGGTGTCGGCCTGCTGGAGGAACAACCGCCCGTCCGCGTAGGCGAGCCCCCGGGAGACCGTGTCGCAGCACATCACGGCGATGACGCTCGCGTCCTGCCGCGGTGCGTAGCGCCACAGGATCCTCCCGCCCCGGTCGAGGTCGAGGGCGTAGACCACGTTGGGGAACGGCGTGTGCACGAACATCAGGTGTCCGACCACGATCGGCGCACCCTCGTGGCCGCGCAGGACGCCGGTGGAGAAGGTCCAGGCGACCTTCAGGCGCCCGACATTGCCGGCGTCGATCTGGTCGAGAGCCGAGTAGCGGGTGTTGGCGTAGTCCAGGGTCTGCAGGACCGGCGACGGGCCGGCCGCCGCCGCGGAGGCGAGGCCGGCGAGCGGCAGGGCCGCGAGCAGTGAAGCACGCATCGACGCACGCATCCTCGTGATCCTCATCGCCGCGCGGCGCGCGCACCTACATGCGCTGCTGGACGATGCTCTCGGCCTGGAGGTCCGGCTCGTGGCCGGCCGCGCGGAGCATCGGCACCACCTCGGCCGCCTCGCGCGCGACGAGGTAGCTCAGGTCGAGGCCCTCGCGGATGAAGCCGTGGCCGCGCATGTGCTCGAACAGGGCCAGCAGCGGCGCCCAGAACTCCGCCACCGAGACCAGCACCACCGGCTTCCGGTGGCGCCCGAGCTGCGCCCAGGTCAGCTGCTCGACCAGCTCCTCCAGGGTGCCGATGCCGCCCGGCAGGGTCACGAACGCGTCCGAGCGCTCGAACATCAGGCGCTTGCGGGTGTGCATGTCGGAGACCACCACGGTCTCCTGAATGTCCGCCAGCATGTGCTCGCGCGCCTGGAGGAAGTCCGGGATGATGCCGGTGACGTGGCCGCCGGCGGCGAGCGCCGCCCGCGCGACCGTGCCCATCAGCCCGACGTCGCCGCCGCCGTAGACGAGGCCCATCCCGGCCTGCGCGACCGCGGTCCCGAGGGTCTCGGCGGCCTCGCGGAAGGCCGGGTCGCGGCCGAAGCCGGAGCCGCAATAGACACAGACTGTCCTCACCGGAGCCATCCGGCGTCCTCCTCGCGCGTCCGTTGCGAGCCGTCCAGATCGCGCCCCGCGCCCAGCACTCCACGTGCCAAACTGCTGAATTCGCGTGGGATTCACCCGCCTGGGCGGCAGGACGGCTTGGTGTGGGGACCATGTACGGTATTATGGGCGGCGCCGTCGACGGCTTTTCGCGCGGGCGGACGGCCGCCCGCCGGGCGGCGGCAGGATGAGGGGAGGCCTTCGTGGCGATGTCGAGACAGGTGCGGCGCAGTCTCGCCCTGGCGCTGGCCGGCCTTCTCGGCGGACTGGGACTCGTGCTGGCGCTGTTCGGCGGCGACTCCCTGCGGCGGCTCACCGGCCGCGGCGGTCCCGAGCCGTCCGCGTCGTCGGCGCCGAGCGGCAGCCTGCGCAGCCTCGCCGATCCGGGCGCCCTGGCCGGCCGCGCCGACCCGACGATCGACTTCCGCGACGACAAGCCGGGCCGGGCGAGCCCGGCGCCGGGAGACGGCCCGGTGGCGGCGCTCCCGCAAGACCCCCGCGCCGGCACCCCCAGGGCTCCGCAGGCCGGCACCGCCGGGGCGCCGCAGGCCGGTCCGGGCCAGGACGCGCGCCTGCCGGAGGCGGCCGAGGCGCCGCGCTTCGACATCGTCCGCGTCGAGCCGAACGGCGACGCCGTGGTGGCCGGCCGCGGCGCGCCGAACGCCGCGATCGAGATGCTGGTCGACGGCAAGCCCGTGGCCCGGGCGAAGGCCGATTCCAACGGTCAGTTCGCGATCGTGCCGCCGGCCCTGCCGACAGGCGCCAGCACGCTCCGCCTGCGCATGACCGGCGCGGACGGGCGCGCGACCGAGTCGCAGCAGAGCGTCGCGGTGGACGTGGCCCCCGGCCGGGACCGCCAGCCCCTCGTGGCCCTGACCGCCCCGGACGCCGCGACCGTCGTGCTGTCGCAGCCCGGCGCGCCGGGCGCGACGGCCGACGCGAAGGGCGGCGCCAGATCCTCCGGTCCGGCTTCCGAGCCGGGTACCCGGGACGCCGACGCGGCGCGGGCCGGCCGTCCGGCCGGGAGCGGGGATACCCGCGAGGCCGCGGCGTCCGGGGCGGGGCCGACCCGGATCGCCAGCGTGGACGTGCAGGGGAACGGCCGCCTGTTCGTGACGGCCACCGGCACGCCGGGGGCGCGGATCCAGCTCTACCTCAACGACACGATGATCGCCCCGGGCAGCATCGGGCCGGACGGCCGGGCGACCTTCACGATCGGGCGCGGGATCAAGCCCGGGCAGTACCAGGTGCGGATCGACCAGGTCGATCCGGCCACCGGCAAGGTCGCCAGCCGCGCCGCGGTCCCCCTGTCGGTGCCGGAGCCGACGCAGGTCGCCGCCCGGGAGACCGCCGAGTCCGGACCGTCGCCCGCCCAGAGCGGCGCGCGGGATCGCGCCGGCCCCGATCAGGCCGCGCGCGACGGTGCCGACCGGGACCGGCCGGCCGCGGCCTCGCCGCCGGCCGCCGTCTCGAACCCCCAGGTGGCCGACATGGCGGAGCCGGACCGGGTCGGCGCGGTGTTCGTGCCGGAGATCAGCACCGCCCGGATCACCCGCGGCGACAACCTCTGGCGGATCAGCCAGCGCACCTACGGCCGGGGCGAGCGCTACACGGTGATCTACGACGCCAACCAGAACCAGATCCGCGATCCGGACCTGATCTACCCGGGCCAGATCTTCGTGCTGCCCACCGACAAGCGCGGCTGAGCGGCGCCGCCTACTCCACCACCTGGTCGTCGCCCGCGAAGGCCAGCCGGCGCAGGCCGCGCAGCGCCCGGTCGAGTTCCTCCCGCGACGGCGAGGCCAGGGCGAGGCGCACCGCGTTCGGCGCGTGGCCGGGATGGACCGCGAAGGACGAGGCCGGCAGGAGGGCGATGCCCTGGCGCAGGGCTGCGGCCGCGTAGGCCTCGGCCCGCCACGTCTCGGGCAGTTCCAGCCAGAGGTGGTAGGCCTGCGGATCGCCCACGACCCGCAGGTCGGCGAGCGCGGCCCGGGCGAGGGCCTGCCGGGCCGCGGCGTCCCGGCGCTTGGCCTCGGCCAGCGCCGCCGCCGAGCCCCCCGCCATCCAGTGCATGCCGGCCGCGAGCGACAGGCCGAGCACCGTCCAGGCGCCCTGGCGGACGGAGGCGGCGAGCCGGTCGGTGAGGGCAGGCGGCGCGGCGATCAGGCCGACGGTCAGCGCCGGCATCACCCGCTTCGACAGGCTGTCCACGAAGATCACCCGGTCCGGCGCGAGGCCGGCGAGCGGCGGCGCCTCGGCGAGGAAGCTGTAGACCGCGTCCTCGACGGCGGTGAGCCCGGTCCGCTCCAGCACCTCCGCCAGGGCGGCCCGGCGCGCCGGCCCCATCGTGGCGCCGAGGGGGTTGTGCAGGGTCGGCTGGAGATAGACGCCGCTCAGCGGGGTCGCGCGGTGGGCCTGGAGCAGCGCCTCGGGGCAGACGCCCTCCGCGTCCATGGCGAGCGGGATCAGCGTGATCCCGAGCCGCGCCGCGATGCCCTTCACCCCGGGATAGGTCAGGGGCTCGCAGCCGATCCGCTCGCCGGGCGCAGCCAGGGCCGCCAGGGCGGCGGCCAGCGCCTGCCGGCCGTTGCCGGTGAACAGGATGTCGGCGGGATCGGGGGCGTAGCCCGCCCGCGCCAGGAACCCGGCGGCGATCGCCTGCGCCGAGGGCGTGCCCGCGGGCCCGTACTGGGTGAAGCCGATCTGGCCGTCGTCGCGGGCGAGCGCCGCCAGGGTCTCGGCCAGGACCACCTCCTGCTCGGGCAGGCGCGAGTGGGTCCGCTGCAGGTCGAGGGCGGCCGGGGGCGGCTCCGGGCGGAGCAATCCGGCGCGCCCCGGCTCGCTGCGGACGTAGGTCCCGCGCCCGACCTCGCCGGTCACCAGCCCCCGGCGGGCCAGCTCGGCGTAGACCCGGCTCGCCGTCGAGACCGCGATGCCCCGCGCGTAGGCGAAGTCGCGCTGCGGCGGCAGCCGCGCGCCGGGGCGCAGCCGGCCCGCCGCGATGTCGGCCGCGATCGCGTCGGCGACGGTGCGGTAATCCGCGGGGCGCATAATTGCTCCGAGGTCAATGTTTCAATTGATCCGAGCTTTGTATCGGATCAATGCTCCGCCAGCAATCCCGGCCGGACTGCCTTCCCGCCACCGGATCGTCTGCGATGCAAGCCGTCACCCTGTCCTCCTCGCCCGCCGTCACCCGTCCGACCGCGCGCCCGTCCCTGCTCCGCACGTGGCTGCAGCGGATCCGCACCCGCCGCGCCCTGGCGGCGCTCCACCCCGACCAGGCCCGAGACGCCGGCCTCGAGCCCTGGGACCTGTGCGCCGAGGTCGCGAAGCCGTTCTGGCGAGCGTGAGGCGGGGGCCTGCACGCAGCGCGGGTGCTCCGGCGCGGCAGCGGGCCTATATGCGGGGCCAGGACATCCCGCCCCGCAGAACCCTTCATGACCGACAACACCGCGCCCGCGGCCGGGACGCCGATCCCGGCCGAGCGCCCCGGCCTGATCGCCACCTACCGGCGGCTCTGGCCGCATCTCTGGCCCCACGGCCGGCCCGACCTGCAGCGCCGGGTCTTCCTGGCCTTCGGCCTGCTGCTCGCCGCCAAGCTGGTGACCATGGTGACGCCGTTCACCTTCAAATGGATCACCGACGCGCTGGTCGCGGCGGTCGGCGGCAAGGACGAGGCCGTGCCCACCGGCCTCCTCGCCGCGCCGATGCTGCTGATCGCCCTCTACGGCCTCTCGCGGATCGCCATGTCGGCGCTGACGCAGGTGCGCGACGGGCTGTTCGCCAAGGTGGCGATGCACGCGGTGCGGCGGCTGGCGCTCCAGACCTTCGAGCACATGCACCGCCTGTCCCTGCGCTTCCACCTGGAGCGCAAGACCGGCGGCCTGACCCGGGTGCTGGAGCGCGGCCGCGCCGGCATCGAGGAGCTGTCGCGCCTGATGGTGCTGACCCTGGTGCCGACCATCGTCGAGTTCGTGCTGGTGCTCGGCGTGCTGGCCTACGAGTTCAACTGGACCTACGCGCTGACCGCGTTCCTGACGGTCGCGGCCTACCTGGCCTTCACCTACAAGGCGACCGAGTGGCGGATCGCGATCCGCCGCCGGATGAACGCCTCCGACACCGACGCCAACACCAAGGCGGTCGACTCGCTGCTCAACTACGAGACGGTGAAGTATTTCGGCGCGGAAGCCCGGGAGGCCGGCCGCTACGACGAGTCGATGGCCAAGTACGAGAAGGCCTCGACGCAGACCTACGTGTCGCTGGCGGTGCTCAATGCCGGGCAGGCGGTGATCTTCACGCTCGGCATGACCGTGGTGATGTGGCTCGCGGCGCGCGACATCCTGGCCGGGCGCACCACGATCGGCGGCTTCGTGCTCGCCAACACCATGCTGGTGCAGCTCGCGATGCCGCTCAACTTCATGGGCATGATCTACCGCGAGATCAAACAGGCGCTGATCGACATCGACGACATGTTCCGCATCCTCGGGCAGAACCCCGAGATCGCCGACCGGCCGGGCGCCGCCCCGCTGGCCGTGGCGGGCGGCACGGTGCGGTTCGAGGACGTGCGCTTCGCCTACAATCCCGAGCGGCCGATCCTGCGCGGCGTCACCTTCGAGATCCCGGCGGGCCAGACCGTGGCGGTGGTCGGGCCCTCGGGCGCCGGCAAGTCGACGCTCTCGCGCCTGCTGTTCCGGTTCTACGAGCCGCAAGGGGGCCGGATCAGCGTCGACGGGCAGGACATCGCCGCGGTGACGCAGGCCTCGCTCCGGGCGGCGATCGGCATGGTCCCGCAGGACACGGTGCTGTTCAACGACACGATCGGCTACAACATCCGCTACGGCCGGGCCGACGCCACCGACGCGGAGCTGCGGGAGGCGGCCCGCCTCGCCCAGATCGACCGCTTCGTCTCGGGGCTGCCGGAGGGCTACGACACCCCGGTGGGCGAGCGCGGCCTGAAGCTCTCGGGCGGCGAGAAGCAGCGGGTCGCCATCGCCCGCACGATCCTCAAGGCGCCGCCGATCCTGGTCCTCGACGAGGCGACCTCGGCGCTCGACTCCTTCACGGAGGCCGAGATCCAGGCGGCGCTCGACCGGGTCAGCCGCGGCCGGACCACCCTGGTGATCGCCCACCGGCTGTCGACGGTGGTCAACGCCGACGCGATCCTGGTCCTCGACCACGGCCGCATCGTCGAGCGCGGCACCCACGCCGCGTTGCTGGAGGCCGGGGGCGTCTACGCGGCGCTCTGGGACCGCCAGCGGGAGGCCGACGCCGCCCTGGAGGTGCTCCAGCGCGCCGACGCGCCGGTGCTCCCGCCCCGGACGGGCCACGCCGCCGTGCCGGAGACCGAGGCCGCGGAGTGACCGAAAGGCCACACGCGGTCCGCGCAACGCGGCCGGGACGCAACCGGAGGCGGTAAGCGCGGTTCTGCGGTTATGCCGCACTTCTACCTGCACATCCGGGACGGTCAGTGGCTGGTCGAGGATCTCGACGGCGCCGACCTGCCCGACCTCGACGCCGCCCGCAGCGAGGCCGAGCGCTCCGCCCGGGCGCTCTTGGAGATCCAGCGGGTCGACGGCGCGGTGCTGGCCGGGCAGGCCTTCGAGATCGCCGACGCGTCGGGTCAGGTCCTGGCGGTCGTGCCGCTGAGGGACGTGCTCGAGCTGCCGTAAGATCCAGGGCGCGGGCGGGCCGGTCGGGATCGACCGCCCGATGGCCGCTACGGCCGGCCCCTACGGCCGCGACCGCACCCGGACCCCGAGCAGGTCCTCGAACGGCAGCACCATGGCGCCCTTGTCCCGGTCGCCGTGGCCCTGGCGCAGGGCGGTCTGGTAGGTGGCGGTGGCGGCCGCCGTGACCGGCATCGGGAAGCCGTTCTCCGCCGCGACCGCCGCGGCGGCGACGAGGTCCTTGTAGGCCGCCCCCATCGGGTAGCCCTCGTCGAACTGGCCCCGGAGGATCCGCGGCACGAAGTACTGCGCCGCGTAGCTCCGGCTCGTGCCCGTCGTGACCACCTGGGCGACCTGATCCGGGTCGAGCCCCATGGCGACGGCCATCGGCAGCACCTCGGCCAGCGCCGCGATGTTGATGTCGTAGAGCACGTTGTTGATCGTCTTGGTGAGCTGGCCGGACCCGGCCGGGCCCATGTGCAGGATTGTCGTGCCGATCCGCTCCAGGAGCGGGCGCACCCGCGCGACCGCCCCGGCCGCGCCGCCGCACATCACGGTGAGCGTCCCGGCCTCGGCGCCGGCCGGCGCGCCGGAGACGGGCGCGTCGACGAAGGCGCGCCCGGTCGCCGCCACGGCGCGGCCGACCGTGAGGGCCTTGGCGTGCGCGATGGTGCTGAGGTCGACCACGACCGCCCCCGGGGCGAGGCGCTCCGCCAGGGCGCCGTCCCCGAGGAGCGCCGCCTCGACGGCGTCGCCGTTCGGCAGGCACAGGAACAGCACGTCGGCGCCGGCGGCCTGCCCGGGATCGGTGGTGGCGACGAGGCCCGGCGCGGCGAGGCCGGCGAGGCGCGCCGGGTCGGTGTCGATCGCGACGAGCGTCTCGGCGTCGGAGCCCCGCTTGGCCGCGAGGTTGCGGGCGATGGGGTGCCCCATCGCGCCGAGGCCGAGGAGGGCGAGGCGCGCGGCCATGCGGGTGTCCCTGTTCCGAGTGTCCGGGCGCCCCCTGTCCGTGCGGGGGAGGCGCCGCGCCAGCATGTCGCCGGACGGGGCCGTCTTCCAGCCCCGGCCCTGGAATTGCGGCCGATGGCTTCTCGGCACCGACGTCCTTGCGAGCGGAGCGAAGCAATCCAGCAGCGCGACCTTGCCGATGTTGCGCCGCCCTGGGTCGCTTCGCTGCGCTCGCGATGACGGAGAGGCGCGTCGACCGCGCTGCGCCGCTCAGGTTGCCTTGACAATGTTCCTATTTTGCGCTTCCTGACCGCACCTGTCCGCGGCGGCCCGGGAGCGATCCCGGGGCGTCCTTCGGGGGCCCGCCCGGTGGCTGACCGTGCGGGTCCGGGGACGGGGCGGCGCCCGCGTCGGTGGCTCTCAGCCGCCATCGCCCCGGGCGACGGACCGGTGCGGGGCGTGCCTCGGACGCGGGCGTGAGACCGGGCGGCACTCTGCCCGGCGGGGTGAGGAAATGCCCCCGCGCCGACCCGCCTCTGGGCCGACCCTGAGCGACCTGCGGACCTGCCCACTACGAGGCGGGGAACGGCTGGAAGGCCACGGCGCCGATGCGGGTTCCGGGGGTTGCGGGCACGGCGTGCACGCACCTCGACCGAGACCGCTAACGGGGAGTCGCAGGACCGGGACGTCGGAGACGCCGCGACGAGACAGACGGCACCGGCCGGGGACCATGCCCGGCCGATGCCGCGGGGCGCCGCGGGGATCGGATCCCGCGCGTATTTGGCCGACACCTGGGTTCCCGCGGCGTCCCGCGTCCCTCGTGCTCGCCTCCCGGGCCATGCCCCCGGCGCCAGACGGCGCGCGGGGACGATCACGCGCACCCGAACGGCGGACGAAGGGCAGGGATGCGTGAAGTTGCGCCGCACCGTTGTTCCCTCGCCCGAGAAATCGGTCTACACGGCCGCTCCCTCGAAACCGCTTACCTGCCCCGTATGCAGGACTGAGCCCGGAGACGCTCGTACCATGCCGATTCTCACCTTCCCCGACGGCAACACGCGGGAGATCGCCGCCGGCACGACCGGCCGGGCCGTGGTCGAGGGCATCGCCAAGTCGCTGGCCAAGCGCACCGTCGCCATGGCGCTCGACGGCACGGTCGCCGACCTCGACGACCCGATCGACCGCGATGCCCGCATCGAGTTCCTGGACCGCACCGACCCGCGCAGCCTGGAGCTGATCCGGCACGACTGCGCGCACGTGCTCGCCGAGGCCGTGCAGGCGCTCTGGCCGGAGACGCAGGTCACGATCGGCCCGGTGATCGAGAACGGCTTCTACTACGACTTCCATCGCGAGACCCCGTTCACGCCCGAGGACTTCCCGAAGATCGAGGCGAAGATGCGCGAGATCATCGCGCGCGACGCGCCCTTCACGAAGGAAGTCTGGACGCGCGAGGACGTGCGGGCGCTGTTCGCCGGCAAGGGCGAGGGCTTCAAGGTCGAGCTGGTCGACGCGATCCCGCCGGGCGAGGACCTGAAGATCTACCGCCAGGGCGACTGGTTCGACCTCTGCCGCGGCCCGCACATGACCTCGACGGCCAAGGTCGGCACCGCCTTCAAGCTGATGAAGGTCGCGGGGGCCTACTGGCGCGGCGACTCGAACAACCCGATGCTGACCCGCATCTACGGAACGGCCTGGGCGAACCAGGCCGATCTCGACGATTACCTGCACCGGCTGGAGGAGGCCGAGCGCCGCGACCACCGACGGCTCGGCCGCGAGATGGACCTGTTCCACTTCCAGGAGGAGGGGCCGGGCGTCGTCTTCTGGCACGCCAAGGGCTGGACGATCTTCCAGGAGCTGATCGCCTACATGCGCCGGCGCCTGCGCGGCGACTACGCCGAGGTGAACGCTCCGCAGATCCTCGACAAGGCCCTGTGGGAGACCTCCGGCCACTGGGGCTGGTACCGGGAGAACATGTTCGCCGCGCAGTCCGCGGGCGAGGAGGCCGAGGACAAGCGCTGGTTCGCCCTCAAGCCGATGAACTGCCCGGGCCACGTGCAGATCTTCAAGCACGGCTTGAAATCCTACCGCGACCTGCCCCTGCGCATGGCCGAGTTCGGGATCGTCCACCGCTACGAGCCGTCCGGCGCCATGCACGGGCTGATGCGCGTGCGCGGCTTCACGCAGGACGACGCCCACGTCTTCTGCACCGAGGACCAGCTCGCCGACGAGTGCCTGAAGATCAACGACCTGATCCTCTCGACCTACGCGGATTTCGGCTTCGACCAGATCGTCGTGAAGCTCTCGACCCGGCCCGAGAAGCGCGTCGGCTCCGACGCCCTCTGGGACCACGCCGAGGACGTGATGACCCGCGTGCTGGCGCAGATCGAGGAGCAGTCGGCCGGCCGGATCAAGACGGCGGTCAACCCGGGGGAGGGCGCGTTCTACGGGCCCAAATTCGAGTACGTGCTGCGCGACGCCATCGGCCGCGACTGGCAATGCGGGACCACGCAGGTGGACTTCAACCTGCCCGAGCGGTTCGGCGCCTTCTACATCGACGCCGACGGCGCCCGGAAGCCGCCCGTGATGGTCCACCGGGCGATCTGCGGCTCGATGGAGCGCTTCACCGGCATCCTGATCGAGCACTTCGCCGGGCACTTCCCCCTGTGGCTGGCGCCGGTCCAGGTGGTGGTGGCGACGATCACCGGCGAGGCCGATCCCTACGCCCGGGACGTCATCCGCACCCTGGAGCGCGCCGGCCTGCGGGTCGAAGCGGATCTGCGCAACGAGAAGATCAACTACAAGGTCCGCGAGCACTCGCTCGCCAAGGTACCGGTGCTGCTGGCGCTCGGTCGCCGCGAGGCGGAGGAGCGCACGGTCTCGATCCGGCGGCTCGGCAGCCAGCAGACCCGCACACTGCCGCTGAGCGAGGCCGTGGCGGCCTTCGTGGAGGAGGCGACCGCGCCCGACATCCGCCGCGCCGAGGCCGTCTCCGCGACGGTCCCGACCAGCGACACGGTGCTCGACGGCCATCACGGCCCGCACGACGCGCCCTGACGCGCCGCCGATAGACGTCGTCCCGGGACCGTGCGGCGGCACCCGGGACGGCGGCGCGGCTCGACCGGGCGGACCCGTCGACCGACAGAGTTCGCGCGCCGCGATCACCACCTCAACTTGCGGATGGTCAATCTCCGCGAAGATCGCTCAACGCGCACGACTTTCGTCAAGGTTGGCGAAAGGAATCCCATTCTATGAAGACCGGAGACTAATTTCCGAGCCGGCACGTTCCGGCGATCGCCTGACGACGCTGTCGGGCGTTTCGGGGGACCGGCCATGGCGGCGGAGGCGGGCAGGGCGGCGACGAGGCTGGCGCGGCGCCACCGGCAGGCGGCCTGCGCCCGGCGCCAGGACGGGCTCGGCCGCGGGCGCAAGCTCGGACCCGGCATCGTCCAGGCGCTGGACTCGCTGCCGCACGGCCTGTGCCTGTTCGATTCCGCCGACCGGCTGCTGTTCGTGAGCGACGGGTTCCGGCGCCTGTTCGGCCCGCCCGCGAACCGGATCCGGCCCGGCATGCATGCCCGGGCGGTGGGCGCGGCGAGCGCCGCGGGGGCGGTCCCGGCCGACCGGGATCCCTGCGGCCTCTGGGCGGCGCGGCGGCGGCTCCTCGCCCGGGGCGCGACCGACGCCGTGGTCCAGACGCTCGCGGACGGGCGCCAGGTCGCGATCACGCTGCACCCGCAGGCCGGCGGCGGCTGGACCGCCCTGTGGGAGGACGTGACCGAGCGCCGCCGGGCGGAGTCGCTCCTGCGCTACATGGCCCACCACGACCCGCTGACCGGCCTGCCGAACCGCCACCTGTTCGCGGCCCGGCTCGACCGGACCCTGGCCGACCTCGACGGCGCGCCCTGCGCGCTGCTGTGCCTCGACCTCGACGGCTTCAAGCCGGTGAACGACCGCCACGGGCACGCGGTGGGCGACGCGCTCCTGCGACACCTGGCCGAGCGCCTGCGGGCGGCGCTGGGCGCCGGAGATTGCGCCGCGCGGCTCGGGGGCGACGAGTTCACCATCCTGCTCGGCGACGCGGCGCCGGCGCCGGCCCTCGGCTTCGCCCTGCGCCTCCAGGCGCGCCTCGCCGAGCCGTACGATCTCGGGACCGGAACGCCGATCCGCATCGGCGCGGCGATCGGCGTGGCCTGCGCGCCCCTGCACGCCACCCGGCCTGAGGCCCTGGTGGAGCGGGCGGACGCGGCGATGTACGCGGCCAAGCGCCTCGGCCACCCCTACCTGTGGGACGACGCGCTGGATCTCGGGCCGGTCGGTCCGGGCGGCGCGGTTCCGGCCTGAGGCGGCCGGGACGGTCTCAGCGCGCCTTCTCGTGCTCCGCGAGGCCCACGGCCCTGTAATCGTAGGTCGGGAAGAACTCGGTCCGGTACGCGCCCCAGGCGGTGTCCTCCAGGACGCGGTTGACCTCGCGCAGGCGGGAGGCGGGCAGCCGCAGGACGATGATCTGCCCGATCCCCATGACGACGTTCCACGAGACGACCTCGATGCCCGGCGGCGGGAAGGCCTTGTAGAAGCCCTGCTTGGCGAGTTGCGCGTTCAGCTCCGCCAGCGGGCGGGACTGGTCGTGGCGCAGGAAGACCGTCAGCAGCACGGCGTTGTCGGCCGTCGCCGCGGCGGATCCCGTGGGCGGGGGCGGCGCGGTCTGCGCCCCTGCCGGCCCGGCGGCGACGAGCAGCAGGAGCGCCGCCGCGAGCGGGCCGGTCAGACCTGTTGAGCGTCGCATGCGATCTCCCGCTTTCCCGACCCGCGCGCGGCCGGGCCGTCAGCCGCCCTCGACATCGTAGGAGAGCCGCAGGCGCAGGCGGACCGCGCCCTGCTCGTCGCGCACGGCGAGCACGTAATCCTGCCGCTCCATCGGATCGGTCAAGCCCTGCGCGAGCCGCGTCAGGATGCGCACCGCCTGCGCCCGCGCCGCGGCGAGATCCGGAAGATCGAAGCCGTCGCGGTCGCGAACCAAGTTGGCGCCGTCGTGGAGGTCGATGAAATAGCGGGGCACGGATGCGAGCTCGGCGAGCGCCGGAGCTCGCAAGGATCTGTCTCCGCTGTTTCTACGTAGTTTCCGGAGGGCCGCAATCGGAGGTCGCCCGTGTCGCACCCCCAGACGCGGCCGGATGTAAGCCGGGACCCGCGGGCCGCATCAGCCCCCCAGCAGGCTCTCGGCGAAATCGTCCGGAACGGTCCCGAACTGGCCGAGGATCGTGACGCCCTCGAGTTCCCCGGTCTCGTCGTCGGCCACGACCCTGAGGGCCGCCGCGCCGGGCATGCGGGCGGCCAGCGCCTCCGCCTTCTTGAGGGCGCCGAACTCGCTCTGCGCGGGCTCCTGACGGGCCGGCCGCAGGCGATTCCGGTGCAGCTCGAACGGCTGCACGAGGTAGGTGGTCTTCAGGGCCATTCCGGCCTCCTCGGCGCGGCGCGCGGTGGCGAACGGACCGCGGCGCGGTCCACTACAGGCTGCGGGTGGTCACCCCGAGGGCGAGCAGGGCGTAGGCGCCGATGAAGAACCATTGCCGGTGCGCCACGACGGTTTTTCCGACCATCGGGATGCGCGTGTAGAGGCTGGCCACGGCGAGGCCGATCAGCACGGCCGACACCAGGAACGTGAGCAGGCGCGGGGCGGAGAGCGTGGGCATACCCCATGCTCCGCCGGTACGCTTACCGAACCGTTACCGGTCGAGCCCGGGCACGAGGGGACGGTACGCCGTCAACGGGCCCTGCGTTCCGGGAAGCAGGCCGACCTCGGCGAGCCACAGGACCATGATCGCTCCGGCCAGGAGCGTCGCGAGCGAGGCCAGCCGCCCGGTCCACCGCCGCAGCACGAACATGGCGACCACGACGGCCAGCAGGGCGATGAGGAGGGCGAGCATCAGCATGGCCGCGCCATGCCACGACCGGGGCGCCGCGTCACCGCGGATGACGGCGGAACGGCCCATCGGCCGGCCCGGGCCGACTTCAAGTCCGCCAGATGCACGTTCTGGTCGTTCTGCAGAGCAGAAACTCTACCGCAGTCGATAGGCCGACTCGGACGGCGCTCGGAAATACTCCGCCGGAAATCGCCAGAAATGGCCGGCCGATCTCCGCGGCGGGCACCCCGATCATGCACCGGAAGCGGCCCGCCAACGGTTTTGTAACTTGCATTCAGTGCTCAAAAGTAGCAGATCCCGGGCGAGGGGCACACCAGGAATCTTACAGTGTCAGAAGAAACCACAGGGCCCAACTCCAACTTCATCGAGCTGGCGGGCGATATCGTCGCCGCCTACGTGTCGAACAATCCGGTGCCGGCCGCGGAGCTTCCGGCTCTGATCGCGCGCGTGCACGGCGCGATCAGCGGGCTCGTCACCGGGACTCTGACGGCGGAGATCGGGGCGGTTCCGCAGGCCGAGGTCGAGAAGCCGAGCGCGGCCCAGATTCGCAAGTCGGTCCGGCACGACGGGATCGTCAGCTTCATCGACGGCAAGACCTACAAGACGCTGAAGCGCCACCTGACCAGCCACGGCCTGGATCCGCGCAGCTACCGCGACCGCTACGGCCTGCCGGCGGACTATCCGATGGTCGCGCCGAGCTACGCCGAGCAGCGCTCCGCCCTCGCCAAGGCGATCGGCCTGGGCCAGCCCGGCGCCATGGCCGAGCGCGAGCGCAAGGGCCGCAAGGCCGCCTGAGGATGACGACCTCCGGGGGCGCCCCGCTCGGCGGGGCCCCCTCGTAACGAAGCGCCGCGGAGCCCGGCGCCTCGTGCCGCCGCGCGGCCCAGAGCCGCGCCGAGACCGTTGCATCGTCGCCACACACGTCCAGGACATCGCGGGACACGGACAAGCTGCCACACTCTGCACAAAGCTGATGCGCACGCCGGGGCCCGAGGATGCTACCGAAGGGGTCGGCGAGATGAAGCGAGAGCAGACGATGACGAGTTCGGTCGTGCCGTTCCCAGCGCATATCGCGCCCGCTGTCGTGGACGAGGACACCGCGTCGATCATCGCCGTGCTGCAGGATCAGCTGGCCCTGGCCCGCGAGGGTCGCCTGCGCTCGGTGGCGGTCGTCTCCGTCTCGGCCGATGGCGAGGCGGTCGGCACGCAATGGTCGTGCAAGGGCTCCGATATCAGCAACCTGATCGGCAAGCTGACCGTTCTGACCCACGACCTGATGGCCGCCCGGAAGTGACCGGCCGAATCTGACGGGGCGGGCGCGGCCGCCCGGTGCGGCGTTCCGGAGACGGCTCCGGCATCGGCCAGAAGGAATGCCCCGGATGACTCGCGCCCTGCTGTTCGCCGCCCTCCTGGGAACGGCGGTCGTGCCGGGCACCGCCCGGGCTGCCGAGGAGGCAGACGACACCAAGCGCGCGGAGACGATCCGGGGTCTCGTGCGGATCGTCGGCGCGCAGGCCGGCATCGTCCTGCACTGCCGCAAGCTCTACACCATCGACGACACGGTGTCCGAGGGCCTGTCCCGCACGGTCCGCCGAGCCCTCGACGCCGGCCTTGGCCACCAGCGTGCCCGGAAGGCCATCGCCGAGGAGGGCCGGCGGGTCGCGGACGAGATCGCCGCGGTCGGACCGGAGCAATGGTGCGCCGACCAGCGCGACCTGCTCAACACGGACGGCGTCCGCGTCTTCATCGACTGACCGCGCCGGATCCCGTCCCGGCGGGGCACTCCCCGCGGCCGGCCGGTCGATGCCCCTCGTGAAGGGCAGCCCTGGCCGCGCGCGACTTCAGTCCTGTGCGGATCAGATGAGAGCGTCATTCCGGCCGCTGTTCCGCAGTGCAGAACAGATGAACACCTTGTTCACCGTGCTCTCGTCTGTCATGTTTCGACGACGGACGAGACTGAACAGATCAAGCCGGTCGCACTCGTCCGTTTACAAGAGCCCTCAAGGGCCGCGAGACCGGCGCATAGGGAAACGCCATGTCTCGATCGATCCTGCTGGCCCTCGCTCTCGTCGTCTGCGGGGCCGCCGTGACGCTGTTCGCCTTCCTGCGCGCGCCCCAGTCGAGGGAGTTCGCCGGGTGGGATGCGGCCTTCATGGGCGGCATCGGGGCCGTCGCGCTGGGTTTTCTCACCACCCTCGTGGAGGTCGTGACCGAGTAGGTCGATCCTGAGGCCGGTCACACGCGCCGAGCGGTCCGACCGAGGCCGCTCCGTCCCTGCGGATCCGTCGCCCCCGTCGCTCGGCGGGCGGCGGTGCTCCGCGCATCCGGCCTCCGGCCGAGCGCGCATGAAGAGCGCAGAATTCACAGGGACGGCAGCTTCCCGACAATTCGAGGCATTTCGCAAACCGCCCTTGAACCCGGGTGACCGATCCTGTCGGGCAGAGGTTCTCGAGGCGGTGATGTTCGAACGACGCAGCGCTCCACGCACGCTTCTCAACGAGACCGGCAGCATCTCGGTCGACGAGCATCGAAGCTTGCCGTGCATCGTCTACGACCGGTCGGCCGGCGGCGTGCGGGTCGCGCTCCCGGATGCCGAGATCGTTCCGGACAGCTTCATCCTCAGCATCGATGCGAGCAGCGAGATCCTCGTCTGCCGCGCCATCTGGCGCAAGGCGGAGGAGATCGGCGCCACGACCGACATCCCCGAGACGGCGCGGTCGGGCCGCGCGAACCTCTGGCGCGAACTCGAGGCGACCTGACAGGCGCCTGCCTCGGGTCGGCCGGCGCTCGGCGCGGCCAGAGTGTCGTCGGCAGGGTCGGGGGCGGCGGGGCTCCCGGCGCGCGCCGACGCGCGTCACTCCCAGTCGATGTTGAGCGAGCGCTCGAAGGCGGCCGCGGAGAGTTCCTTGCCCTTCGGATCGGCGACCGTGATCTCGCGGAAGCCGCGCCGGGCCAGCTCCCAGGTCTTCTCCATCGCCTGCTCGTCCGTCCCGCAGGCGAACGTCATGACGCGCCCGGACGGATCAATCCCCTTGACGGTGAACACACCACTCTCCCTGCTCGCACGTCCCATATAGAGCCGCGATCCGCGTCGCGCCTCCCGCCATCGTGACGGAGCCCCGGGACCCGCACACGCCCCGTCGCGTTGGCTGCAGGCAGGGAGAGACCGCATGACGCGCGAGACCGCAGACCCGACGAGCCGCGGACCGGACGCGCGCGAGGCGGACGAGCCTCCGGCGGAGCGCGTCAAGGCGGCGCCGGCCACGATCCCGACCGAGGATCCCGAGGTCGGCCTCGCGCAGAAGGGCAGCGGGGAAGAGGCGATCGTCCGGCGCGAGACGGAGATCTGACCGGTCGCGCCGACGCGCGGGCGATCCCTGGACGCCGGTCCATGTGCGATGCACAAACGGGCCGGCCGCACCCGGATGGCGGCCGACAGGAGACCACGCATGGCACAGTGCAGGGCACAGTCGTCGGGCCACGAGGTCCCGACCCAGATCCGCGACGTCGCCGGGACCGGTCTCGCGCAGGCCCGGACGGCCTTCGGAAGCGTCGTCGGAGCGGCGCGCCGCGCCTCCGACAGGGTCGGCACGAAAGTGGTGCGAGGGCAGGATGCGGCCCGGGAAGCGGCGGCCGCGGCTCGCGACGCTGCCGGGGCGGCGTCGCACTGAGCGGGAGAGCCGAGCGGCCTCTGGGCGGGTGGCCGGCGGCCCTTCGCGGCGCTGCCGGCCGTGTTCGGACGCGGAGTTGGAGATGATGTACGGGGAGGTTGGTCGCCTGGCGGATGAGAGCCTGCGGCTGGGCCTGAGACAGGCCGAGAACGCCGTCCTGCTCGCGATGGCGGCGCAGTATGCGTGGGCGGATCTGTGGTTCGAGGGGTACCGCGCGGCGGGGACCGCCCTCAGCACCGCGCGGGATCAGCGGGCGCGGACGCGGCGCCTGATCCGTCGCGGCGTGGAACCGTCGGTGGCCGCGCAGGAATTGCACATCGTCTGAGCGTCGGCCGGAGACGGAGCCGCCCGGGGCGCTCCGTCTCCGGCAGCCGGCTCAGCGGCTCGCCTCGACGGCGGCCTGGACGATCGGCCGGCCGAGGGACGAGACCGTCCGATTGACGGTCGCCGGCGCGGCGACGGGCTGGGGCGTGGTGGTCAGATCGTGGATCGCGCGGATCTGCTGGGCGGGCCGGGCCTGATCGCGATAGAGCGGCGGCGTCAGGTGCAGGCGGTCGTCGGCGGCGGCGAGGCCCGTGAAGGCCGCCGAGGTGAGCGCGGCCGACGCGAGGATGAGGATCGTGCGCATGGTGCGTCTCCGGTTCGATCGCGGTGTCGACCGCGGGATGCGATCGACCAGCGCATGAGACTACGGATTTGTGCGTCGCGGCATGCGTTTTTCGCATTGCACCATATCGCCAGGACGGCACGGTACTGCAGTGTTTTCCGGAAATTCTCAGCCGTGAATTCAGGCACCGATCCCGCGCGCCATGCATTCGATGCAAATGAACTAAACTTCCACCGGCACGTTCTCAAATCAAACTTGAGGAGCGGGTGATTTGTTTTTCGCGCGCGCCCCCGAACCGATCGAAACCGCCGTGCGAGCGCGCGCGTTGCTGGCGTCGCGGCCCGTGGGACGAATCGGAGACCGCGGCGCCAGATCCGCGTCAAACGGGCACGCACACAGGCCCGGTAGAACGCCCACATCCCGCCGAAGCACCCTGCGAAGCACCACGAGAGCGCCGAAGACGCCCTCCGACCTCGACAGACGAGCCGAAATGACCATCTGGCCCAAGGGCAAACCGGCCCGCGCCGCGGAGGGGCGGCCGTTCGCGACCCTGCGCGAGGCCCTCGCCGTCGCGATCGCAGCGATGGAATCCGGCGAGGCCCAACCCTGGATCATCACCGAGGCCGGCGACATCCTCTCGCCGCGCTGGATCCAGGCGAATTCCCGAGCGCGGGCGCCGCACTAGCCGGCGCCCGCACCGGGGGCGGATCGGGTCAGCAGCCGATGCAGATGTCGCGGACCACGTGCTGGTGACGCTGGCCGGTGCGCTGGTTCGGGAGCTGCCCGTCGATCGACGAGAGCCCGCTGCCCAGGCCCCGGAACCGGCGCTCGACCGCCGGAACGGAGGCCGCCCTGACCGGAGCGGGCGGCTCCGCGGCCGCGGCGGGGGTCGGTGCCGCCGTCGGAGCGGGCGCGGGCGCCCCGTTGGCCATGCCGGGATCGGGCAGGGTCAGGGCCATGCCCGGCACCGGCGGGACCTGCGCGAACTCGCCCGCGCGCCCCGGCAGGGGCGCGACGACCAGAAGCGCGACGGCCGGGACCGCGACGACGCGCCGGTTCAGCGGATGCATCACACTCTCCTGCCTCGGGAGCCGGCACGCCACGGACCCCGTGCCTCTGGGCCATTGCCGGATCGGCGCCCGCTCCGATGACGGAACGGGGCCGGCCCCGGTTGTGCGCGGCGGAGCTGGGCGCCGCCACTCATCCATTCGGCGGAGCGTGCGCCGGGCGGCTCAGTAGGCCCGACCGTAGAAGGGCTGCGAGACCGGGCGATAGCGGTCGCTCACCGGCCACGTATAGGGCTGCTCCTTGCCGGTGCGCAGGTCCGAGCGGAATTTCGGCTCGTTGAAGCCGATCCCGTGCAGGCCGGCCGTGCCCTTGGCGCCGTGGGCCTTCGGCCCGGCATCGCGCGCCAGGGCAGCGCCCGAGACGCCGATCACGAGAGCGGCCGCGAGCGAGACGCGGCCCAGCATGACGTTCATCTCTGTCTCCTGTCCCGGCCGAGGTGCCGGCACGGAAGGAACGGCAGCGGTTCGGCGCGGTTCCGGCCCCGGAGGCCGCTCAGAACCCCTGGCCGAGGCAGGCTTCCGCGAAGGGCCCGCCGCAGAGGTCGCCGGTCCGGACCGGCGCGGCCGCCGCGCCGCCGATCCCGGCACCGCCGATCGCCCCGCCGCCGGTCGGCAGGGTGCGGGCCGCCTGGGCGCGATCGTCCGCGGGCAGCCCGGGCGTCCCGGGGATCCCGGCGCCGCCCGTGCCGGCGCCGCCCGTCCCGGAAACCGTCGCGGCCGTGGCTCCGCTCGCGGCCGTTCCGGTCCCGAGCCCGAACAGTCCGAACAGCCCGAACAGACCGCCGGGGGACAGGGTGGCACCCGTCGCGCCGATGCCCGACGCGGCCACGCCGCTGCCGAGACCGGCCGACGCGACGCCGGACGAGCCGGTCGCGAGCGAGGAGCCGAGGCTTCCGGCAGCGTTGAGGCCCGTGCCGACACCTACTCCAACGCCTGCGCCGACACCTGCGCCGACACCTGCGCCGACACCTGCGCCGACACCTGCGCCGGGGCCGGCTCCCGAGAGCCCGGTGCCCAGGCCGGGGGACAGGCCCGACCCACCCCCGAGACCGCCCGTTCCGAGGGTCGGTGTCAGGAGGCTCCCCGCGGTCGAGCCCAGGCCCGTGCGGGACGCGCCGCTGAGGCCGCTGCGGGCACCGGTGGCGCCGATCGTCCCGCCGGTCCCGAGGGTCGTGCCGGTGACGCCGGCACCGCCGGTCGCGGTGGATCCCAGGCCGCCGAGTTGGCCCGCCCCGCCCGAACCGGCGGTCGTGGCGCCGAGCGTCGTCCCGGCCGAGAGGCCGCCCGACGCGCCGATGCGGCCGCCGCCGCCGCCCCCGCCGAAGCTCAGCTGGCCGGCATTCACGAGGCCGCCGGTCTGCGCCGAGACGGTCGGGAACGGCCCGGTGGTGGAACTGCCGCCGAGGCTCAGCTGGCCCGGATTGGCGACGGGGGCGATCGGCTCCAGCGATGCCGACAGGCTCTGGGCCCCGGCCGGGACGGCGATCGCCGGGAGCAGGGCGGCGGCGAGGATGGATCGCATGGCACGCTCCTCAGCGGGGACGGGGTCTGGCTCGGAAACCGGAGGGCGTCCGGCCGGTTCCGGCGGCGCGGGGACGCGGCGCGGCGCTGGCCCGTGGGAGAAAGGAGGCCGCCGGCCTTCATGCTGCCGGAAAGACGGTGTGCTCTCGGCACCGGATCCGCCTGCCCCCACGTCCCGACCCGCGCCCGAACCTGCGACCGTGCCGTTGCCCGAAACTCTCGCCCAAGGCCTGCGCGGCGCCGGCTGGCTCGCCGGCCTCCCGGCCCTCGCGCTGATCTGGGCGAGCGCGACCCTCTACGCCGCCCCGCGGATCGCCGACGGCCTCGCGGCGGAGGGCGCGGCGATCGCCGCCGGCACGGCCACCGCCACCGGCGAGCCGTGGCTGCGCCTGGAGGCCGTCGGGCGCGACCTCGTGGCCGCCGGCGAGGCGCCGGACGTCGCCGAGCGCGCCACCGTGCTGTCCCGCCTCGCGGCCCTCGACGGCCCGCGCCGCATCGTCTCCGAACTCGGCATCGTGGAGACCGCCGCGCCCTTCCAGTGGGCGGCGATCCGCACGGGTCAGAACCGGATCGCCCTCGAAGGCAGCCGCCCGGTGGAGATCGGCCGGCGGGCCCTGGAGGCGCGGATCGCCGGCGCCCTCGATCCCGGCACCGGCCTCGACGACACCGCCCGGGCCGCCCGGGGCGCGCCGCCGGATTTCGCCGGCGCGGCCGCGTTCCTGGCGGCCCGGCTCTCCGGTCTCGCCAAGGGCGGGCGGGCGGCGCTCAGCGACACCGTGCTCAGCCTGTCGGGCGAGGCCCTCGACGTGCCGGCCTACGAGGCCCTGCGGGCCGCCCTGTCGGACCCGCCGGAGGGGTTCAGCGTCGGGCGGGTCGAGATCCTGCCCCCGAAGGTGACCGCGTACCGGTTCGTCGTGGAGAAATCGGGCCGGGGCATCGTCCTCGACGGCTTCGCCCCCTCGGCGGCCGACCGCGAGGCCGCCCTGCGCGCCGCCACCGAGGCCGCCGCGGGCGGCACCGTGGAGGACCGGCTCCTGGCCGCCCGGGGGCTCGACCCGGCGATCGACCCGAAGAGCCTCATCGCCTTCGCGTTCAAGCTCGCCGAGCTGATCCAGTCCGGGCAGGTCGTGTTCCGGGACGGGGCGGTCTCGGTGACCGGCGACGCCATCGACGGGCAGGCGCTTCCCGACGCCGAGGCGCTGATGCGCGACGGCCGGCCCGCCGGCGTGGCGGCCGGGCGGGTGGCGCTCACGGCGCGGCCGCTCTCGCCCTACCGGGTGGCGATCCGCCGGACTGCCGACGCCGTGACCCTCACCGGCCACCTGCCGGACGCGGCGACCCGGGAGCGGGTGCTGGCCGCCCTGCGCCCGCGCCTGTTCCGGGAGCCGGTCATCGACCGCACCCGCCTCGCCGACGGCGCCCCGCCGGATCTCGGGGACGCGCTGGCCGCCGCCGCCCCGCTGGTGACGAACCTCGCGGGCGGGACCGTCGCGGTCTCGGACCGCGCCGTGACGCTCACCGGCGAGAGCCTCTACCGGGAGGGCGCCGCGCGCACCCCCGACCGGCTCGCCGAGGCGCTGCCCCCGGGCTGGACCGGGCAGGCCAGCGTCACGGCCCGGGACGCGGCGGAGCGGCGCGACCCCGCCACCTGCCGCGCCGACTTCACCGCCGCCCTGGCGGGGGCGGACCTGCACTTCCCCGCGGGCGGCGCCGTGCTCACGCCCGCCTTCTACCCGACCCTCGACGCGCTGGCCGCCCTGGCGAAGACCTGCCCGTCGCTGCGCGTCGCGGTCTCCGGCCCCGCCGACCCGGCGAAGCCGCCCGCGACCCCGGCCGCCGGACCGGCACCGGGGGAGGGCGCGACCGCCGAGCCGACCCGGGTCGCCGACGCCGCCAAGCCGGCCACCCCCGCGCCGCCGGCCCCGGCGCCCAAGGAAGCCGCGACGCACGCGGCCAAAATCGCGGCCAAGGACGCGACGAAGGATCGGAGCAAGGCGGGCGCGGCCAGGAAGGAGCCGGCCGGGCCCGGCAAGGCGGCGGCGAAGAAGCCCGCCGAGGCCCCCGACGAGCCGCCGGTCGACCTGCCGCGCCTGCGCGCCCAGGCGGTGGTGGAGTACCTCCTCCAGGCCGGAGCCCGGCCGGAGCAGGTCACGGCCGGGCCGGACGGGCCGGCCGGCCCCGTCGTCTTCGCGCTGCTGCCGTGAGGGAGATCCGCTCCGCCGCGCGCCCGCCAGCCGGGCCGCGCCCATCCGCGCGCCCGGCCGCGCGCCATCATCGCGCCCGCAGGGAGGCCGGACGGCCGTGACGCTGCTGCTCGCCGGATTCTGGCCCGGGCTCGCCGGGGCGGCCGCGCTCGGCCTCGTGGTCGGCGCGCTGGTCGGCTGGCCGGACCGCCTCGCCGCCTCGCTGGGGCTCTGCGTGGTCGCGGGGCTCGTGGCCGCGGCGGCGATCGCCGGGTTCGTGCCCGGGCTGCCCGGCCTGTGGCTCGACGGCGCGGCCCTGATGCTGCCGGTCTACTGCGCGGCCTGCCTCCTCGGGGCGCTGGGACGCCGCCTCGCCGGCCGGACCTGACGGCGCGGGAACCTCTCCGCCCCCCGACGGCGTTTTTCCGGCAACAGGGCCCCAGGGCCCGCCCCGAACCCGGAGAGGCCGCGATGCCCAGGACCGTCGACCGTCCCCATCCCGCGCGACGCCGCGCCGTTCGCCTGCCGCGGCCCCGCGCCGGCGCCGCCGCCACCGGCCTGTTCCTGGCCGGACTGATCCTCTCGGCCGCGACGGTGCCGCTGGTCGAGCCCGCCGACGCCACCACCGGCAGCGGCACCGGCGGCGGCACCGCGCAGGCGGCGCTCGCGACGCCGGCCCGCTGAGCGAGGCAACCCGCGCCCGCCCCGGAATGTTGTTCGCCCGGGCCCGTCCGGCCCGGGCCTAGGGGGGAGACGCGCATGGGACTGCTCGAATCAGCGATCGGCGGCGTGCTCGGTCAGGTGTTCGGCGGGCAGAAGCAAGGGTCTGGGGGCATGTCGCCCCTGGTCAAGGCACTCCTGATGCTCCTGCTGGCCAAGGGCGCCAGCGGCGGCTTCGGCGACATCTTCGGCCGCGGGCGCCAGGGCGAGCCCGGCCCCGAGGCCGACCGCTCCGGCGGCGCCGGACCCTACGGGCGCGATCCCGGCCAGCACCCCGCCGATGCCGGCGGGCGCCGTCCTCCGGAAGAGGGCGGCGACATCGGCGGCTGGGACCAGTACGGCGGCCGCCGCGACGGCGGCCCGGGCGGGCCGTCGGACCCGTCCCTGCCGCCCGGCGACTTCTCGGACCTTTCCGGCATGCTCGACGGCCCCGGCGACGCCCCGCCGCCGAGCCGCGCCGCCCCGGACGGGCAGGGGGATCTCGGCGGCCTCGACGGGCTGGTCGACCGGTTCCGCCAGGGCGGCCTCGGCGACGTGATGGAGTCCTGGATCGGCCACGGCACCAACCGCCCGGTGGCCCCGGACCAGCTCGCCCGGGCGCTCGGCCCCGACACGGTGGACACCCTCCAGCAGCAGACCGGGATGGACCGCGAGACGCTGCTGTCGCAGCTCGCCCAGGCCCTGCCGGAGGTGGTGCACGCGCTCACGCCGCAGGGACGGGTGCCGGGAGAGGCCGAGCGGCGGGGGTGGTAAGCGGCCGGCCGCTTGAAGGATGCCGCGCGACCTGACGACGATCCCACCCTTGCCCTCATCCTGAGGTGCCGCAGCGCAGCGGAGGCCTCGAAGGAGACCTCCAGAAAGACCTGCGATCTCTGGAAGGCTCCATCGAGGCCGCTGCGCGGCACCTCAGGATGAGGTCGCGGGTGGGATATTTTTATCGATGAGCGTCAGATCGCCGGGCCGAACCGTCGCCAGGGCGCCCAGCGGTGTAGGAAACTCCACAACGTAGGCCTCCCCGTCGCGGTAGACGCTGACGATGGTGCCCTCCGACCCGGGCGGCAGCGCGTCCCTGTCGTCGCTAACCACCGCAGCCGTTAGCGTGACGCGATCGAGATCCCGAAGGTCCGATCGGAGGTCGTCCTGGCGGAACTGATAGGCACAGGCCAACACCATGGCGCGAAGATACGTGCCGGCCTCGGCTTTGCAAACGGGTGCTGCCCGGGAACGCCGAACTTTCTGGTGAGCGCGACTGTCGCCGGGGATCTCGGGGGGCCCGACGGGCGGGTGGACCGCTTCCGGCAGGAGGCCTCAGCGACATGATCGAGTCCTGGATCGGCCACGCCGCCGACCGCCCGGTGGCCACGACCAGTTGGCCCGGGCGTTCGGCCCCGACACGGTGGACACCCTCCAGCAACAGACCGGGATGGACCGCGAGACGCTTATTTCCCAGTTGGGCCAGGCGCTGCCGGAGATGGTGCACACGCGCACGCCGCAGGGGCGGGTGCTGGAAGGAGCGTAGCGGCGTGGGTGGTGAATTTACCTGAGATAGCTCATTGACATCCTTTGTGACAATTTTATTAATCTAGGAGAATTCAGCAGCGGATATAAGCTGCGAGGGAGGCAACGACTTAGATGGATTCTGGTTTTTTCACCGGCATCGTAGCCTCAGCTTTTAAAAAACTCGCAGAACAGCAGATCACAAAAGGTGTCAATGCATCTCCTCAAGTATTGAGTCGACTTTGGGATAAAATTAGAAGCAATTTTTCCCAGCATCTTGAGGATTCTTACCGGAAGTATTCCACGGTTAGAACTGTTCTCAATCGCGATGAGGCGATGCAGACCCTAAAAATCTATACTAGCACGTTATTTGCATCCGCCGGCGAACAATGCACCGATGAAGATCTACTTGATAAGGTATTGGAAGGATCACGATGCTGTGTAATTGGGACTGGAGGCTGCGGCAAGTCTATGTTCATGCGTTATTTATTGCTGAATCTGATTGAGAACGAGAAAAACAAGATACCTATTGTATGCGAACTCCGGCAACTCAATAGCCTCGAGTCCAAAGACATCGTTTCATTTTTACACTACTCAGTAAATAAAAACGATGGATTTGTGAGCCTGGAGGTCTTCAAGAACGTTTTGAAGGAGGGATCTTTTGTAATCATTCTAGACGGCTTCGACGAGATCGATTTTAATCATCGAACTAGTGTCGAGAGAAACATTATCGAATTAAGCGAAAGATACCCAAAAGTATCTGTGGTCGTTTCGAGCCGCCCGGATGATAGATTTTCATCGTGGACTGATTTTAGGATCTGGCACGTTCGACCAATGGAAATCGATCAAGTTATTGATCTTATCGAAAGCCTTAACTATGATAATGAGGTAAAGAAAAAATTTATTAAAGCTGTTCGCGGCGGATTATATATTCGCCATCGAAGCTTCATGTCAAATCCGCTGTTGGCAACAATCATGCTCCTCACTTACGATCTGTATCCAAACATACCCGATAAAATCCATCTATTCTACCACCAAGCATTTGAGACATTATTTTCTTTGCACGATTCATCAAAGCAACCTGGGTATCAGAGAAAAATGTATACTCAACTCGCTAGCGATGCATTCAAGAACTGTTTCTCAATTGCTTGCATAACTTCATATGTGAATGAGAAATTTACGTTCACTGAGGAGGAGCTTAAAAAACATATTCAGCAAGCCCTTAAGCTTGAGAATCATGATGTGGAATCAAATCTTTTTATTAAAGATTTGATCGAGTCAGTTTGCATCATGCAGAAAGAAGGCTTGCACATATCATTCACGCATAGATCATTCCAGGAATATTTTGCCGCACATTTCATATCGCGAGGTTCATTCAAAGACATTTCAAAGCTAGCCGATAATATAGTTAGACGACAATCAGATAACGCGTTAATTATGGCATACGACATGAATAGCGCACTTCTTGAACGGGAATGGATTTTGCCAAAACTACGCGAACTTAATGATGAAATACTTAAAATAGATAATCCGGCAGACGAGTCACCCTACCTTCGTATTGTCTTTGGGGACATTGCGATTCACTATATTCAGGCCGAACAGGCGTTCCGATTCCACATTGAACGAGAGTCTAATTGGTCAAGCTTTACGAGATATATCACTCAGATATATAATCAAGTATTCGATGCCGCCAAACAAATCGACTTGGATGGAAAGGCAAATCTAAATCAATCAATCGTTGAAGAGATGAGGCGCCGCAAGATTTTACCAAAGAGCTCGCTGCCGGAAACAACCAGCAGGGGGACAATGAGAAAACCTATTATAATCGATAAAAATGTAACTCCTTGGTTGCAAGAAAGTCAGCTAGCTACTTACGCCCGATGGCACCGTGACGGTTTGAAAGCCGCACTGAAGCTCGCGGAGAAAAATGTAAATTCACGTGAAAAATTAGCCGAGATTCTAAAATTTGAGCCAATCTGATTTCTAATCAGAATTTTCTGGAAGAAATCCAATCGTAAAACACTTAAATCACCCGCCGCATCACCAGCGACGCATTCGTCCCGCCGAACCCGAACGAGTTCGACAGCACCACGTCGATCTGCTTGCGCTTCGCCTCGAACGGCACGAGGTCGATCTTGGTCTGGACGGAGGGGTTGTCGAGGTTGAGCGTCGGCGGGATGACGTTGTCGCGCAGGACGAGGATGGAAAAAATCGCCTCGACCGAGCCGGCGGCGCCCAGCAGGTGGCCGACCGAGCTCTTGGTGGACGACATGGTCGCGTTCGCGGCGGCGTCGCCCAGGAGGCGCTCCACGGCCTTCAGCTCCAGCTCGTCGCCCATGGGCGTCGAGGTGCCGTGGGCGTTGATGTAGCCGATCTCGGACGGCGCGATTCCGGCGCGCTTCACCGCGGCGGTCATGCAGCGGAAGGCGCCGTCGCCGTCCGGGGACGGGGAGGTGATGTGGTAAGCGTCGCCCGAGAGGCCGTAGCCCACCACCTCGGCGTAGATCTTCGCGCCGCGGGCCTTGGCGTGCTCGTACTCCTCCAGCACCACGATGCCGGCACCCTCGCCCATGAGGAAGCCGTCGCGGTCGCGGTCGTAGGGACGCGACGCCTTCTCGGGCGTGTCGTTGAAGCCCGTGGTCAGCGCCCGGCAGGCGGAGAAGCCCGCGATCGACAGGCGGTTCACCGGCGACTCGGCGCCGCCCGCCACCATCACGTCGGCGTCGCCGAGCGCGATCAGGCGGCTCGCGTCGCCGATGGCGTGGGCGCCCGTGGAGCAGGCCGTCACCACGGCGTTGTTCGGTCCCTTGAGGCCGTACGCGATCGAGACCTGGCCGGAGGCGAGGTTGATGATCCGGCCCGGGATGAAGAACGGCGAGATCCGGCGCGGGCCCTTCTCGTGCAGGGTCACGGAGGCGTCGTAGATGCCGCCGATGCCGCCGATGCCGGAGCCGATCAGCACGCCGGTGGCGCACTGGTCCTCGTGGCTCTTAGGAAGCCAGCCGGCATCCTTTAGCGCCTCGTCGGCCGCCGCCATCGCGTAGACGATGAACGGGTCAACCTTGCGCTGCTCCTTCACCTCCATCACGAGGTCGGGGTTGAAGGTGCCGTCGGTGCCGTCGCCGAACGGGACCTGCGCGGCGATCCGGCAGGGCAGGTCGGCGGATTCGAAGCCGCGGATCGGGCCGGCGCCGCTGTCGCCCGCGATCAGCCGGCTCCAGGTGTGCTCCACCCCGCTGCCCAGCGGCGTGACCATCCCCAGACCCGTGACCACCACCCGCCGCATGTGCCCTGTCCCGTCTTGAGGCGCCGCCCCGCCGGCACCGCCGCGGTCGCGCATCGTCCTAACTCGCTCGGAGGCAGAATCGGTCCCCGCGGGCCCCGTCACGACTCCGAGCCTTGAAACGCATAACGGCGCGGGGGCTGTTTCGCCTCACCCGCGCCGCGTCAAACCCGGTCCCCGGCGCCTTTAGGCGGCGGAGTTCTTCTCCAGGAACTTCACGGCGTCGCCGACCGTCTGGATCGTCTCGGCAGCGTCGTCCGGGATCTCGACGTTGAATTCCTCCTCGAAAGCCATGACCAGCTCGACCGTGTCGAGGCTGTCGGCACCGAGGTCGTCGATGAAGTTGGCGCTCTCGACCACCTTCTCGGGCTCCACGCCCAGGTGCTCGACGACGATCTTCTTCACGCGCTCAGCGATATCGCTCATCGGTCTTCCGTCCTCGTCCTTCTGGTCTGTCAGTCTTCTCGGGGTGGTGCCGTGGCCGCGTCGCGCCCCTGCGGGCTTGTTGTGACGGGCCGGTGTCCGATCGCGCGTGCTTCTGAGGTGAACCGGCGCGTGAGCCGGGACGCCCCCGCCGGAGGGCCTTGGACTGAAAACCCGCTGAACCGTCAACCCCCTGTACGGCTGCGGGGCGTGGTAGCACAGGGTTCCAGCCCTGGCGAGGGCCCGTTCAGAAAGCCTTCATGGGTGTGGCACTTGCGTGTCGGCGGGGGTGATTCGCGCGCCGTTCCCGCCGGTCGGGAACCGGTATACGCGCCCTAGTACATGGCCATCCCGCCGTTCACGTGCAGCGTGTGGCCGGTGACGTAGCCCGCCTCCGCGGAGGCGAGGTAGAGGCAGGCCGCCGCGACCTCCGACCCCTCGCCGAGCCGCCCGGCGGGCACGCGGGCGAGGATGCCCTCGCGCTGCTTCTCGTTGAGGGCGTCGGTCATGGGCGAGCTGATGAAGCCCGGCGCGATGCAGTTGACGGTGATTCCCCGCGAGGCGACCTCGGCGGCGAGCGCCTTGGTCATGCCCACGAGGCCGGCCTTGGCGGCGGCGTAGTTGCCCTGGCCGGGATTGCCGGTGCTGCCGACCACCGAGCCGATGTTGACGATCCGCCCGGAGCGGCGGCGCATCATGCCCTTCACGGCGGCCCGCGACAGGCGGAAGGCGGCGGTGAGGTTGACGGCGATCACCTGCTCCCACTCCTCGTCCTTCATCCGCATGAAGAGGTTGTCGCGGGTGATGCCGGCATTGTTCACGAGGATGTCCAGCGGGCCGATCGCGGCCTCGGCGGCCGGGACGAGGCCCTCGACCGAGTCCTTGTCGGACAGGTCGGCCGCGACGGGGCTCGCGCGCTCGCCGAGCTCGGCGGCGAGCGCCTCCAGGGCCGCGGGCCGCGTGCCCGAGAGCGCCACGGCGGCGCCCTGCGCGTGCAGGGCCCGGGCGATCGCCTGGCCGAGGCCGCCGGTCGCGCCGGTGACGAGGGCCTTGCGGCCGGTGAGATCGAACATGCGGGACTCCGTCGGATCAGAGCGCGCGGGTCAGAGCGCGAAGGCGGCGACGTCGGCGGGGGTGCCGATTGCGGCGGCGCTCGCCTGGGGGGCGACGCGCTTGACGAGGCCGGTCAGCACCTTCCCGGCGCCGAGCTCGTAGAACCGGTCGACGCCGGAGGCCGCCATGGCGGCGACGCTCTCGCGCCAACGCACGGTGCCGGTGACCTGCTCGACCAGGGCCGCGCGGATCGCCTCCGGATCGGTGACCGGGGCGGCCGCGACGTTGGCGTAGAGGGTGACGCGCGGGGCCGCCAGCGCGACCTCGGCGAGCGCCCGGGCCATGGCCTCGGCGGCCGGGGCCATCAGGCGGCAGTGGAACGGCGCCGAGACGTTGAGCATCACGGCGCGCTTGATCCCGCGGCCGGTGGCGATGCCGACGGCGCGCTCCACGGCCGCGCGGTCGCCGGAGAGCACCACCTGGCCGCCGCCGTTGTCGTTGGCGACGTCGCAGACCGCGCCGTCGCCGGCCTCGTCGGCCGCCGCCTCGGCGACGGACCGGGCGGCCTCGAGATCGGTGCCGATCAGCGCCGCCATGGCGCCGGCGCCCGGCGCGACGGCCGCCTGCATGGCCTCGCCGCGCAGGCGCAGCAGCCTGGCGGCGTCCGCGACGGTGAGGCTGCCGGCGGCCGCGAGCGCGGCGTACTCGCCGAGCGAGTGGCCGGCCACGCAGGCGACGTCGCGCCCGAGGTCGAGGCCGCGCTCGGCCTCCAGCACGCGTAGCACCGCGAGGCTCGCCGCCATCAGGGCCGGCTGGGCGTTGGTCGTGAGGGTCAGCGCCTCGACCGGCCCCTCGAACATCAGCCGCGACAGGTTCTCGCCCAGGGCGGCGTCGACCTCGTCGAGCACGGCCCGGGCCTGCGGGAAGGCCTCGGCGAGGTCCCGCGCCATGCCGACCGCCTGGCTGCCCTGGCCCGGAAAGATGAGTGCGCGCATGTTGCGTCCTGGTCGCCGGCGCCGCGCGGCGCGCGAACGCCGCCCGTGTCGGCCGAAACTCTGGAATGGCGCGCGCACTCGCACCCGCGGCGCTGGGTGTCAACAATGCGCCGCACCATGATGCCGCAGCGACGCGGTCCTCCGGCCCCTCGGCGTTCGGCCCCTCGGCGTCCGGCCCGACCGGACCGGCACGCGCGCCGGACGCGCGCCGGGTTCGCGCCGGACGCGCGCGCCGCGCAACCCGCTGTGCTTGTTGCACAACGGCATCCGGTGTAGAGTGGCGCCATACCCGACATCACCCGTCGCTCAAGCCCAAGGAGCCGCCCCGCATGGCGCGCGTCACCGTCGAAGACTGCATCGAGAAGGTCGAGAACCGCTTCGAGCTGGTGCTGCTGGCGAGCCACCGGGCCCGCCTCCTGGCCGCCGGCGCCCCGCTGACCATCGACCGCGACCGCGACAAGAACCCGGTCGTGGCGCTGCGCGAGATCGGCGACGAGACGATCACGGCCGACGACCTCAAGGAGCAGCTGATCCACTCGATGCAGAAGTACGTCGAGGTGGACGAGCCCGAGGCCGAGACCGTGCCGCTGCTGTCGAGCTCGCCGGCCGCCGCCGCGGTGGCGCCGCAATCCTCCAGCGACGACGCGGCGGTCCAGTTCGACCGCATGAGCGAGGAGGACCTGCTGCGCGGCCTCGAGAACCTCGCCCCGCCGGTCGAGACCGACGACGAGGGCGAGTGAGCCTGGACACGTGGGCCTGGATGGGCGCGACCTGACAGAGACCGGACCCGGCGGAGACGCCGGGTTCTCTCGTTCCGTGGCCGGCCCGCCGGCATCCGGCGCGGCCCCGCCGCCGGGGGCTGGCGCCGTCCCGGCGGTTGCGGAACAATCGCGCGTGATCCAGACCCCGCGCACGACCCCGGACGCGCCGGCCCCGTCCCGGCGGATGATGCGCCAGTACGAGCTCGTCGAGCGGGTCAAGCGCTACAACCCGGCCGCCGACGAGGCGCTGCTCAACCGCGCCTACGTTTACGCCATGCAGGCGCACGGCACGCAGAAGCGCGCCTCGGGCGACCCGTTCTTCGCCCACCCCCTCGAGGTGGCGGCGATCCTCACGGACCTCCACCTCGACGACGCCACCATCGTGGCGGCGGTGCTGCACGACACCGTCGAGGACACCGAGGCGACGCTCGAGGAGATCCGCCGGCTGTTCGGGCCGGAGATCGGCGCCCTGGTCGACGGCCTGACCAAGCTCAAGCGCCTCGACCTCGTCTCCAAGCAGGCCGCGCAGGGTGAGAACTTCCGCAAGCTGCTGCTCGCGGTCGCGGCGGATGTCCGCGTGCTGCTGGTCAAGCTCGCCGACCGCCTGCACAACATGCGGACCCTCCAGCACATGCGCGACGACAAGCGTCGCCGCATCGCGCAAGAGACCCTGGACATCTACGCGCCGCTCGCCGGCCGCATGGGCATGCAGGAGCTGCGCGAGGAGCTGGAGGATCTGGCCTTCCGCAACCTGGAGCCGGAGGTCTACGCCACCATCACCCAGCGCCTGACGCGGCTCTCCGCCAAGTCCGAGACCGTCGTCGAGACCATCGCGCAGGTGCTCACCGAGAAGCTCGGCGCGCAGGGGATCACCGCCGAGGTCAGCGGCCGGCAGAAGCGCCCGTTCTCGATCTGGTCGAAGATGGAGCGCAAGTCCGTCGCCTTCGAGCAGCTCTCCGACATCTTCGGCTTCCGCGTGGTCGTCGACACCGTGCAGGATTGCTACGCGGCGCTCGGCATCGTCCACACCAGCTGGCCGATGGTTCCGGGCCGGTACAAGGACTACGTCTCGACCCCGAAGCAGAACGATTACCGCTCGATCCACACCACGGTGATCGGACCGAAGAGCCAGCGCGTCGAGCTGCAGATCCGCACCCGCGCCATGGACGACATCGCCGAGTACGGCATCGCCGCGCATGCCCACTACAAGGAGATCGGCACCGAGTTGGTGAAGGACCCGGCCCGCGCCGAGGGCAGCGTGCATCCGCGGCTCGCCGCGGAGAGCGGCGCCTACCAGTGGCTGCGCCGGACCATCGAGCTCCTCGCCGAGGGCGACAGCCCCGAGGAGTTCCTGGAGCACACCAAGCTGGAGCTGTTCCAGGACCAGGTGTTCTGCTTCACCCCGAAGGGCCGGCTGATCGCCCTTCCGCGGGGCGCGACGCCGATCGACTTCGCCTACGCGGTCCATACCGACGTCGGCAACACCGCGGTGGGCGCCAAGATCAACGGCCGGATGGCGCCGCTGCTGCACGAACTCGCCAACGGCGACGAGGTCGAGATCAGCCGCTCCGACGGGGCCTCGCCCCCGGCGGCCTGGGAATCCCTCGTGGTGACCGGCAAGGCCCGCGCGGCGATCCGGCGGGCGACCCGCACCGCCGTGCGGCGGCAATATGCCGGCCTCGGACGGCAGATCCTGGACCGGGCCTTCGAGCGCGCCGCCAAGACCTTCTCGGAGGACAAGCTCCGGGGCGCCCTGCCGCGGCTCGCCCGCGCGACGACCGAGGACGTGTTCGCCGCCGTGGGGCGGGGCGAGATGTTCTCGGGCGACGTCGTCCGCGCCGTCTATCCCGACCACCGCGACGAGCGCCGGCCCTCCGCCGCGCAGGGCGCCGCCAGCGGCGCCGGCCGGCTCGTGCGCTCCTCCGACCAGACCATGCGGCTGACCTTCCCGGGCGCCGAGGGCGGCAAGGAAGGCGGCAAGGAGGGGGAGGACGCGGATCGCAGCGACGCCATCCCGATCCGCGGCCTCGCGGGCGACCTGCCGGTCACCTTCGCGCCGAACGGCGGCGCGGTCCCGGGCGACCGGATCGTCGGCATCCTGACCCCCGGCGTCGGCGTGACGGTCTACCCGATCCAGTCGGCGGCACTCGCGGCCTTCGACAACGAGCCGGAGCGCTGGCTCGACGTCCGCTGGGACACGGAGGCGCTCGGCGGCGAGCGCTTCCCCGCCCGGCTGGCGCTGAAGTCGATCAACGAGCCCGGGGTGTTCGCCCAGATCGCCCAGGTGATCGCCGACCACGACGGCAACATCGACAACATCTCGATGAAGCGGCGAACCCAGGACTTCACCGACATCACCATCGACCTGTCGGTCTGGGATCTCCAGCATCTCAACGCGATCATCGCCGAACTGCGCGGCAAGCGCCCGGTCAACAGCGTCGAGCGCGTGAACGGCTGAGGTCGAGGGGCGCGGTGTGCGGCGCATCTGAGGTTTACAGGATCAACTTACGTAAACCACCGTTTTCACGACGAAGCCCTGTCGTGGTCAATTAATCCGCCCCGAGAGTTCAGTTTTTCACGACCGCACAATCCCGTGCTCTGCTTGACACGGACCCGTTTGAAACGAATGGTCCAGCGGACGGGGCGTCGGTGGCGCGGGTCATCGACCGCGCCGGTCCACCCCGGTTTGCAGAGCGCGGCGGCCGCGATCGCGGCGCACCGTCCCGGCCACGCGCCCCGGCCTTTCGCCCCGGGCGAACCCTGACCGATTGTTCAGACGATTTCCTGTCACCCACGATTTTTCGGGACCTGACCTGTTCATGCCAGTCACCCAGCGCAGCGCCATCTTCATCGACGGCGCCAACCTCTACGCCACCACCAAGGCCCTCGGTTTCGACATCGACTACAAGAAGCTGCTCAAGGAATTTCAGTCGCGGGAGAACCTCCTGCGGGCATTCTACTACACAGCCATGATCGAGGATCAGGAATACTCCTCGATCCGGCCGCTGATCGACTGGCTCGACTACAACGGCTACCGCGTCGTGACCAAGCCCGTGAAGGAGTTCACGGACTCGATGGGGCGGCGGAAGTACAAGGGCAACATGGACATCGAGCTGGCGATCGACGCCCTCGAGCTCAGCCCGCACATCGACCACATGATCCTGTTCTCCGGCGACGGCGATTTCCGCTCGCTCGTCGAGGCGATGCAGCGGCGCGGCGTGAAGGTGACGGTGATCTCCACGATCCAGACCCAGCCGGCGATGATCTCCGACGAGCTACGGCGGCAGGCCGACGAGTTCGTCGACCTCGCGAGCCTCGCGGGCCGGATCGGGCGCGAGCCCGGCGAGCGCCCGGCGCGGGCCTCCGGCGAGGCGCCGACCCGCTACCGCGGGGAGGGAAGGGCCAATCCGGGCCTGGAGAACCGCTACGGCATCCGCCAGCCGGAGGCCGAGGAGGAGTAGCGCCTCAGGCGCTGCCCCCGTCGAGCCAGTCGAGGACCTGCCGGGCGCTCCGGTCCGGCGGGAAGACCGGATAGAACAGCTCGCTCACGACGCCGTCGTCGATCACCAGGGTGAGGCGACGCAGCAGCACCTGGCCACCGGCCTCGAAGGTGGGCAGGCGCGCCGCCATCGCGAAGGCCCGGTGCGGATCGGCCAGCAGCGGGAACGGCAGGCGCAGGCGCTCGGCCGCCTCCCGCTGGTAGGCGCTCGTCTGGGTCGAGAGGCCGAAGACCTGGGCGACGCCTCGGGCCGTCAGCGCGGCGTGGTGATCGCGGAAATCGCAGGCCTGCGGCGTGCAGCCCCGGGCGCCGGGGATCGCGTCCCAGTCGGGCGTCAGGCCCGGCTGGCCCGGCTCGCCGGTGCGCGGGTAGGCGTAGCCACGGTGCGGCCCGGCAGCCGCGCCAGCGAGACCGTGCGGCCGTCGGTGGCGGTGAGCGCCACGTCGGGCAGGCGCAACCCGCGCAGGTGATCGGCCGCGCCGTCGTCGACGGGGACCGGCAGGTCGTCGGGCAGGGTCTCGTGGGTGGAGGGCATGGGTCGCTCCGCAGGATCGCAGGCTCGGGACGCCGCACCGGCTAATCCGGGATCTTGTGACATCGCGCGGTCAGCGCAAGGCGAGCGCATCACGGCCTGCGCGCCCCCCCTGTAGGAACGATCGTCTTTGCGAGCGGAGCGAAGCAATCCAGCGGCACCACGCCCGCGGACTCGCGCTGCCCTGGGTCGCTTCGCTGCGCTCGCGATGACGGCCCGGCCTCAGCCCCGGTCCCGCAGCAGCCGCGCCCGGTCGCGCTGCCAGTCGCGCTCCTTGACCGCCTCGCGCTTGTCGTGGGCCTGCTTGCCCTTGCCGAGCCCGAGCTCGACCTTCGCCCGTCCCTTGTCGTTGAAGTAGATCTTCAGCGGCACCACCGTGTAGCCCTGGCGCTGCGTGGCGCCGATCAGCTTGTTGATCTGGCGGCGGTGCAGCAGCAGGCGGCGCGGGCGCTTGGTGTCGTGGTTGAAGCGGTTCGCCTCCAGGTATTCCGGGATGTAGGCGTTGAACAGCATCAGGTCGTTGCCGGAGGGGCCCGCATAGGCCTCGCCGATCGTCGCCTTGCCGCCGCGCAGGGACTTCACCTCGGTGCCGGTCAGCGCGATGCCGGCCTCGAGCGTGTCCTCGATCGTGTAGTGATAGCGCGCGGCGCGGTTGTCGGCGACGATGCGCCGACTGGGCTCCGGTTTCGGGGCCATGATGCGTGACTTCCCTCAGTCGACCAGAAGGCCGGCGTGACGCAGGGCGTCGTCGACGATGCGCTTGGTGGGCTCGGTCACCGGCACCAGCGGCAGGCGCAGCTCGTCGGTCATGTAGCCGAGCCGCGACAGCGCGTACTTCACCGGCGCCGGGTTGGCCTCGGCGAACAGGCCCGTCTGCAGGGGGAACAGCTTGTCCTGAAGGGTCAGCGCCTTGGCGTAGTCGCCGGCGAGCGTCGCCTCCTGCAGGTCGGCGCAGAGGCGCGGGGCGACATTCGCCACCACCGAGATGCAGCCGTGGCCGCCGTGGGCGTTGTAGCCGAGCGCCGTCGCATCTTCGCCCGAAAGCTGGATGAAGCTCTCACCCATGGCCTGACGCTGCTGGCTGACGCGGTCGATCTTGGCGGTCGCGTCCTTCACGCCGGCGATGTTCTTCAGCTCGAAGAGCCGGGCCATCGTCTCGACGCTCATGTCGACGACGGAGCGCGGCGGGATATTGTAGATGATGATCGGAATGCCGACCGCGTCGTTGACGGCCTTGAAGTGGGCGTAGAGGCCCGCCTGCGTCGGCTTGTTGTAGTACGGCGTCACCACGAGGACGGCGTCGGCGCCCGCGCGCTCGGCGTGCTGCGCCCGCTCCACCGCCTCGGCGGTGGAGTTGGAGCCCGCGCCGGCCACGACCGGCACGCGCCCGCCCGCCTCGTCGATGCAGGCCTCGACCACCCGGTCGTGCTCGGAATGGGTCAGGGTCGGGCTCTCGCCGGTGGTGCCGGTGGGCACGAGGCCGTGGCTGCCCTGCTCGATCTGCCAGCGCACGAACTTCCGGAAGGCGGCCTCGTCGAAGGCCCCGTCGCGGAAGGGCGTCACAAGCGCGGTGAGCGAGCCCCGCAGGCGGCTCCCGGTCATCTCGGTCATCTCAGGCGTCCCAAAGGGTCCCAGCTGGGATTTCGGCGGTCTCGGCGCCGCGCGTGGTCCGCATCGTACGGGCACGGACCGGCAGACATAGGCGGTCGCGTCACGGCGCGCAAACAGATCGTGGGGACGGTTAACGCGATCTTAATGGTCACGGCCCGATCCTCGACCTTTCCCGCTCCGGTGATCAGTAGGGGGGAATCGTGATCCGACCCGCGGCCTCGCATCCGGCCCCGAAGCGCACGTCCCTCACCGCCGCCGCGCTCGTCGCCACCGTCGGCGTGGCGCTCGCCGGCCCGGCCGGCCAAGCCGGCCAAGCCGGCATCGACGCGCCCACGACGCCGCCGGCCACGCAGCCCGCGCCGCCGGCGAGCGACGCCGCCCTCTCGACCGCCCAGGTCCGAGGCGCGCAGGCCGTGAAGGCGAGCGACCCTGTCGCGGCCGACGCCCTGAAGCTCGACCCGGTCCACGCCTCGAGCGGCGACGACAAGGGCGAGGAGCCCGCCCGGACGCTGCCGGCCGCGGCCTCGGCCTACGCCTCCGCGGACCCCGACGCCCCGGTGGCCTTCCCGCTGCCGGACGCCGCGGTCACCCCGGCGGCCCCGGTGCCCGAGGTGCCGGATCCCGCGCGCCCGAAGATCTCCGGCGACACCGACCCGACGCTGCTGCGCGGCGCCATCGACCTCTACCGCAAGGGCCGGGTCGCCGACGGCGACCGGATGCGCGACGGCTTCACCGACCCGGCCGCGAAGGCGCTTCTCGAGTGGGTGGCGATCCGCGCGGGCGCCGGGATCGGCTTCAACCGCACCGTGGCCTTCGTCCGGGCCAATCCGGACTGGCCGGCCGGCCCGCTGCTGCGCCGCCGGGCCGAGGAGGCGCTGCTCTCCGAGAAGAAGGCGCCCGCGACGGTCCGGGCCTACTTCGCCACGTCGAAGCCGGTGAGCGCGCCGGGCAAGTTCGCCCTGGCGCTGGCCCAGCGCGCCGACGGCTGCGACGCCGACGCCGCCGAGATGGTCCGCGACCTCTGGCGCACCGAGAGCTTCGGCCGCAGCCTCGAAGCCAAGGTGCTCGACGCCTTCCCGGACGCGCTGACCCGGGTCGACCACCGTTACCGGATGGAGCGGGCGCTCCTGAAGGACGACTGGGAGAGCGCCGGCCGGGCCGCCGGCTACGCGGGCGGCGCCTATGCCAGCCTCGTGCGCGCCCGCCGGGCCGTGGAGGACAAGTCCTCCGGCGCCGCTTCCGCGCTCGCCGCGGTGCCGCCGTCGCTGCGCGGGGACGCGTCCTACATCTTCTCCCGGGCGCAGTATCTCCGCCGGGCCGACAAGGCCGAAGCCGCCGCCGCCGTGCTCGCGACGGCGCCGAGCAACCCGGACGTGCTGGTCGACGGCGACGAGTGGTGGATCGAGCGCCGGATCGTGGCGCGCAAGCTCCTCGACCTCGGCGATGCCAAGACCGCCTACGCGGTGGCGAGCCAGCCGGCGGCGCGCTCGCCCGAGAAGCGCATCGAGGCCGAGTTCCACGCCGGCTGGATCGCGCTCCGCTTCGCCGGCGATCCCGCCGCCGCCGCGCAGCATTTCGCCCGGGTGGCGGCGATCGCCGAGAGCCCGATCTCGGTGGCGCGGGCCGCCTACTGGCAGGGACGGGCGGCCGAGGCGCTCGGCCAGTCGGAGGAGGCGAAGCGCTTCTACGAGCGCGCCGCCCTGCAGCCGATCGCCTATTACGGCCAGGTGGCCCGGGCCCGGCTCGGCCAGACCAGCCTGCCCCTGCGGGCGCCGGCCGACCTCGAGGGCGCGGAGCGCCAGGCCTTCGACGGGCGGCTCTCCATCCGCGCCCTGCGCCTGCTCGGCGAGGCCGGGATCAAGGAGCTGGCCCTGCCGCTCTACATCGACGCCGCCCGGGACCTCTCGGACCCGCGCGAGCTCCAGGCGCTCGGCGACCTCGCCACCGACATGAAGGACGCCCGCGCCCTGGTGGCGATCGGCAAGCTCGCGGTCCAGCGCGGCCTGCCGCTCGACGCCCACGCCTACCCGACGATCGGCATTCCCACCTACGAGACCTTCACGGCGGTCCCGCAGGTCGAGCGGGCCATGGTCTACGCCATCGCCCGCCAGGAGAGCCAGTTCGACCCGCGCGCCCAGTCGGGCGTCGGCGCCAGGGGGCTGATGCAGATGATGCCGGCCACCGCCCAGCGCACCGCCCGCCGGGTCTCGACCGCCTTCGACGTCGACCGCCTGACCAGCGACCCCGCCTACTGCGCGAAGCTCGGCCAGGCCCATCTCGGCGAGCTGATGGAGGATTGGCGCGGCTCCTACGTGCTCGCCTTCGCCTCCTACAACGCGGGCGGCGGCAACGTGAAGAAGTGGATCGACGCCTACGGCGACCCGCGCAAGGGCGACGTCGACGTGATCGACTGGGTGGAGCGCATCCCCTTCACGGAGACGCGCAACTACGTGCAGCGGGTCATGGAGAACCTGCAGGTCTACCGCTCGCGGCTCGACAGCCGCAGCGCCCTGCTGATCGAGGGCGACCTCCACCGCGGCGCGCGGTAGCGGGCTCCGCACCGTCTTTGCGAGCGTAGCGAAGCAATCCAGGGCAACGCGAAGACCGGCGGTCTGGCGTGACTGGGTCGCTTCGCTCCGCTCGCAGAGACGAAGTTCTCGATCTGCGGCCTGCCGCCGCGACGTAACCCACACCCCAGCTCCGCCGCGGCATAGCTTTTGGTTGTGCCTCCGGCGCCTCGCTCCCTAGAAGATGGGCCGGTCCGCATTGACCGGCTCCCGAGAGCCCGCGCTGCCGAGAGGTTTCCATGCTGCGTTCGAGATCGGGTTTCGCCCTCCTGCTGAGCACCGCGCTCGCGGCCGCCGCCCCGGCCCTGGCCCAGGCCCAGGAGGCCTCCACCGCCGAGCAGACGATCGACGTGATGAACACGCTGTTCGGCAAGCATCCGGGGGCGCGGGCCAACCACGCCAAGGGCGTGGTCGCCGAGGGCAGCTTCACCCCGTCGCCCGAGGCGGCGAAGATCAGCAAGGCCTCCCTGTTCCAGGGCCCGGCGGTGCCGGTGACGATCCGGTTCTCGGATGCCACCGGTGTCCCGACCATCCCGGACGGCGCGGCCGACGCCAACCCGCACGGCCTCGCTCTCAAGTTCAAGCTGAGCGACGGCTCCGAGATGGACGTCGTCACGAACTCGCTGAAGTACTTCCCGGTCGCCACGGGCGAGGAGTTCCGCGACCTCCTGAAGGCCGCCGCCGAGAGCGGCCCGAAGGCCGCCCATCCGACCGCGCTGGAGCGCTTCGCCGCCGCCCACCCGGCCGCCGCCACCGCGGGCGGGACCGCCAGGACCCCGTCGAGCCTCGCCCGGCAGACCTACAACGGCGTCAACGCCTTCATCCTGGTGGACGCCGCCGGCAAGCGGCAGCCGTTCCGGTTCCGCTTCGTGCCGGTGGAGGGCGAGGAGATCCTCCCGCCCGAAGAGGCTGCCAAGCGCGATCCGAACTTCCTGATGGCCGAGATCGGCCCGCGGGTCGCCAAGACTCCGGCGAGGTTCCGGATGCTGGCCCAGCTCGCCGAGCCGGGCGACCCGACCAACGACGCCACCAAGCCCTGGCCAGACGACCGGAAGACGGTCGATCTCGGCACCGTGACGGTGAGCAAGGTCGTGCCCGACAGCGCCGAGGCCGAGAAGGCGCTGCTGTTCATGCCGAACAACCTGACCGACGGAATCGAGGTCTCGGACGACCCGCTGATCGACGCCCGCGTCCAGGCCTACGCGGTCTCGTTCAGCCGCCGCTCGCAGTAGCGCGGCCCGGCCGGACGGAGTCTCCGACCCGTCGCCTCATCCCGAGGTGCCGGAGCGGATCAGCGGCCCGTCCCGGCCTTCGGGGCGGAGGTCGGCTTCGCGCCGCCCGGCTGCCCCTTGCTCTCGACCGGGCCCGTGCGGGCGCCGTCCCGGGTGGCGCCGGTGCCGCTGAGGCCGCCCGCGCCCATGCTGGTCGTGGGCGCGCCGGCATCCTTGCGTCCCTCGGCCTTGCCCTGGCCCTCGGCGTCAGCGGCCCCCGCCGCGCAGGTGAGCAGGGCGGCGAGCAGCGTCGTACGGGTCAGGATCCTCATGGGGCCTCCGCGGGTCCACCGCCGCCCGGGCGGGCTCTCCGGTCCAACCGGGCGCGTCCGGGAGCGTTCCCGTGAGGACGGGGCGTCACCCGGCGGCGCGCAGGCCCGCGGCGGCGCGGCGGCCCCGCCGCTCGGCGGGATCCTGGAACACCCCCGACCACAGGCCGAGGCGGCGCCCCCAGGCCCGGTCCGCCGCGGGCGCGTAGTCCGGCGCGAGGTCCCGGTCGGGCAGGGCGAGGCCCTGCGCCACCATCCAGGCCCCGAGATCCGCCTCGCCGACCCGGCAGAGCGCCGCGCCCGCCTCGCCCCGCGGCTCGCAGGTGACGGCTGCCCCGCCGATCCGGTCGGCGAGCGCCCGGGCGGCGTCGCGGCCGCACGGGTAGGGCCGGTCCCGGGCGTCCGCGCAGGTCGCGTCGGCCTCCGGCGCGGCGATCCCGAACAGGCTGACCTGCCGCGCGCCGACGCGCAGCGTGCCGCCGTCGATCACCTGGGCGGGGCCGCGCAGGATCTCGCCGGCCCGGGCGGGGCCGTGCCAGCCGAGGCCGCCCGCCACGAGCGCGGCGAGGAGCGGCAGGCGCGAGCGGTCGCCCCTGTCGTCCGGGCAGAGGAGGGTGCCGGCGAGGCCGGCCGCGCAGGCGAGGAGGATACCGACGTAGAGCGACATGGTCTCAGGTCTCCGGAAGGGCTATGGCGGCCCTTGTGCCGAAGCGCCGCCCCGCGACCCTGACGCCGGCTGTCAGCGTCCCGTCAGGCGGTGCGGCCTAGCCTGCGCCCGCATGAGCCCGTTCCCGCCCCGCCGCCTCGTTCTCGCCCTCGGCCTGCTGGCCGCCCTCGCGGGCGGGCCCCTGCACGCCTCCGAGGATGCCGACCGGGCCCGCCGGGCGCTGGAGAGCGGCGAGATCCGCCCCCTCGACGCGGTGCTGGCGGCGGCCCGGGCGGCGGTGCCGGGGGACGTCGTGTCGGTCGACCTCAAGCGCGACGATGGGCACTGGCTGTACAAGCTGCGCATCCTCGGGCCCGACGGGAAGCGCCGGACCGTGAAGGTCGATGCCGGCACGCTGAAGATCCTGGACGAGGACGACGATGATTGAGGAGGCCGGCCCGTGCGCGTCCTGATCGTCGAGGACGAGCCGCGCATCGCGGCGGACATTCGGCAGGGGCTGGAGAGGGCCGGCTACGTCGCCGACGTGGTGGCGGACGGCGAGGCGGCGTGGTTCCGCGCCGAGACCGAGCCTTACGACGCCATGGTGCTGGATCTCGGCCTGCCGCGCCTCGACGGGCTCGGCGTGCTGCGCCGCCTGCGCGCTGCGGAGGTCGCCCTGCCGGTCCTGATCCTCACCGCCCGCGACGGCTGGCGCGAGCGCGTCGAGGGCATCGACGCCGGCGCCGACGACTACCTCGCCAAACCGTTCCGCATGGAGGAGCTGGTGGCGCGGCTGCGGGCGATCCTGCGGCGCACCGCCGGCCACGCCGCGCCGGTGCTGCGCGCCGGCACGGTCGAGCTCGACACCCGCACCCGCGCGGTCAGCGTCGACGGCAGGCCCACGGAGCTGACCGCCCTGGAATACCGGCTGCTGGCCTTCCTGCTGCACCGGCCGGGGCAGGTCGTGCCCGCGGGCGAGCTGCTCGACCACCTCCACGGCGTCGGGACCGAGCGCGAGGCCAACGCCCTGGAAGCGCTCCTGACGCGCCTGCGCCGCAAGATCGGGCCCGGGGTGATCGAGACCCGCCGCGGCCAGGGCTACCTGATCACCGGACCGGACGGGCCGTGAGGCGCGACTCCCTCCGCCTGCGGCTCGGCCTCGCGGCGGCCGCGCTGATCGCGCTGGCGCTGGTGCTCGCCGGGATCGGCCTCACGGTGATCCTCGACCGGGTGCTCGACGCCCGCACCGTCGCGGATCTGGACCGGACCGCCAAGCTCATCGCCGGCCGGGTGGGCCTCGCGCCGGACGGGACGCCGACCCTGTCCCGGGACCTGCCGGACCCGCGCTTCGCCACGCCCTACGGCGGCCTGTACTGGCAGGTCGAGGCGGGATCGCGCGCGCTGCGCTCGCGCTCCCTCTGGGACAGGAGCCTCGACCTGGGACCGGCCGGGGCGGGCGCGCAGGCCCCCGCGACCCTCGACACGACCGGGCCCGACGGCGGCCGGCTCATCGCGGTGGTGCGGCCGCTGCAGATCGGCGCGCCGGGCGCCGAGACCGCGCTGCGGGTCGCGGTGGCGGAGGACCGGCGCGGCCTCGCGGCGAGCCGGACCACCTTCCTGCGCCTGCTCGTCCCGGCGCTCGTCGCCCTATTCGTCGTCCTGACCCTGGCGATGGGCCTGTTCGTGCACCGGGCGCTCGGCCCGTTCCGGGTGCTGCAGGCGGAGCTCCTGGCGGTCCATGCCGGGCGGCGGGCGCGGCTGCCGGAGCAGTTCCCCGACGAGGTCCGGCCGCTGGTCACCGATCTCAACCGGCTGCTCGACGCGCAGGAGCGCGCCCTGGTCCGCGCCCGCGACGCCGCCGCCGACATGGCCCACGGCCTCAAGACGCCGCTGGCGGTGCTGGACGCGCTGGCGCGCCGGACCGGGCCGGCCGACCCGGCGCTGGCGGCCGAGATCGCCGAGCAGGCGCGGGCCATGGGCGGGCAGGTGGAGCGGGCGCTGGCCCGGGCGCGGGTCGCGGCCGCGGGCGACCTGCGGCGGCGGTCCTGCCCGGTCGCCCCGGTGGCGGAACGCCTCGTCGCGACCCTGCGGCGGCTGCCGGAGGGCGGGTCCCTCGACTGGGCCGTGGCGGTGCCCGGGACCCTCGCCTATCCGGGCGAGGAGGGCGAGCTGATGGAGGTGCTGGGCAACCTCCTCGACAATGCCCGGAAGTGGGCGCACCGGCGGGTCCGGATCACCGGGACGGAAGCCGGGACGGAAGCCGGCCAGCCGGGCCTCGCCGTCGAGGATGACGGCCCCGGCATGAGCGCCGCGGCCATCGCGGGGATCGGGCGCGGCCAGCGCTGGGACGAGAGCCGGCCGGGCACCGGCTTCGGCATCGCCATCGCCCGCGACGTCGCCGAGGCCGCCGGCGCCCGGCTCGATTTCGGCCGCTCGGCGCTGGGCGGCCTGCGGGCGGAGCTGCGCTGGCCGGGCGGGTAGGGCGAGCCGGGCGCCTCCCAATTCGCGCCCTCATCCTGAGGTGCCGGCTGAGGTGCCGGAGCGAAGCGCAGGCCTCGAAGGCGGGCTCCAGGGATCGCGCGGCCGGCTGGAACCCTCCTTCGAGCCCCGCTTCGCGGTCACCTCAGGATGATGGGATGGCTGGGAGGGCCCGGTGTGCGCGTCGGGAACCACACGCTCACCGCCCCGGCTTCGCACCCGCGCCCGCCCGGCTCAGCCGCATCAGCCGCGCGCTCAGGGCGCGGGCGCAGGCCGCGGTGCCGCGGCCCTCGGTGGCGATCGTCAGGTCCGGCCGCTCCGGCGCCTCGTAGGGCGCCGAGATGCCGGTGAAGCCCGGGATGCGGCCGGCGCGGGCCAGCCGGTAGAGTCCCTTCGGGTCCCGGGCCTCGCACAGGCCCAGCGGCGTGTCGACGAACACCTCCAGGAACGGGATGTCGCCGGCGATCCGGCGCGCCAGCGCCCGGTCGGCCCGGTAGGGCGAGATCAGCGAGACGATCACCACCGTCCCCGCCTCGGCCATCAGCCGCGCCACCTCGGCGGTGCGCCGGACGTTCTCGGCGCGGTCCTCCGGCGAGAAGGCGAGGTCGGCGTTGAGCCCGTGGCGCAGGTTGTCGCCGTCGAGGACCGCGCTGTGCCGGCCGCCCGCGACCAGGGTCCGGTCGGCCTCCGCCGCCAGCGTCGACTTCCCCGCCCCCGACAGGCCGGTCAGCCACGCGATCACCGGCACCTGGCCGAGGCGCGCCCAGCGCGCCTCCCGCGCCTGGAGGGGGTGCCAGGTCACGGGGCCCGGAGGGAGGCCGGCCGGAACCGTCTGCGGGATCTTCTGCACGACGCACATATCCACCGCTTGGTCCACCGCCTGGTCACACGCCTGGGGCGGCGTCCGCGCGGGCGGCCGCCGGTTCTCGGACATCGACACGCGCGGGCCCCTACGGCACGCGCCAGACCGGGTAGCCGACGGCCTCGCCGAGGCGCTCCCGGCACTCCTCCAGGATGTGGGCCGTCCGCCGCCGCCACGCGGGCGGGGACCGGAAGGCGGCCCGCGCCGCCGCCGCCCGCACCAGCGCCTCGACCGCGGCCTCCGTCTCGGGCGCGACCGGCCCGGCGGCGAGCTCGTTCGGCGGCGCGGCGGGCGCGGCCGCGATCACCGCGTCCCAGCTCTGCCCCCAGCAGGCGGCGGCGAAGCGCGCGTTCCCGGCCGCGTAGCGCGCCGCGACGCGGGCCAGCCCCTCCGGGGCGTCGCCGCGGAACCGCTCCGCGTCGAGCCCCCGCCCCCAGGCCCAGTCGTCGAGGACGTGGCCGAGCAGCCGGCGATGCCCGGTCACCTGCCGGTGCACGCCGAGCCGGTACAGGCGGCGCGACGCCTCGACCGCGACCGGCCCGGAACTCCGGTTGGTGCGGTAGGCGAGGTCGGCCGGGCCGAGGAGCGGCGCGAGGCGCTCGCCCAGCCCGAGCCCGTCGACCAGCCGCGCCAGCAGCGGCGCGTCGGACCGCCGGTCGCGATACGGCAGGGCGGTGACGCGCCCCGCGGCGGCGCGGCGCCAGGGCTCGAGCCGGTCCGCGTAGTCGTAGCGCCGGGACTCGCCCTCGGAACGCAGGAAGCCGCGGAACGTGCGGCCCTCGGCGACGACCTGCGCCCGCAGGGCGTAGGCCGAGGCCAGCTGCTCGGCCTGCGGCTTGACCACGAGCGCCGCCTCCAGGGCGAAGCCGCGGCGCGCGAACAGGTCGGACAGGATCTCGGGAACGCGCCAGAACGGGCGCTGGACGGAGAAGTCCTCGTAGGAGAGCAGGACCGTGTCGGCCGGCGTGGCGGCCAGGATCGCGTCGAGCCGCGCGAGGGCCTCGCGGCGCTCCGCGGCGCCGCGGCGCCGGTCCAGCGCCTGGCCGAGCCGGTAGTGGTTGACGTCGTCGCTGCCGGGGGCGCCCGGCGGGGCGAGGTTCGGGTAGCAGATCCCGGCCGCGGCGAGGCGGGGGCGCAGGCGGGCCAGCACCTCCTGGAACGCGGTGGAGCCGGTTCGGGGCATCCCGATGTGAACGATCGCGCGGCGCACGTGTCCTGTCGACCCTGCTGGAATTCGCGGTTGCGGCAAGTCTTCCGCGCAGCCGGGCACAGTCCACGACCCCTCGTGGACGCGCACGTCTCGGGATGAACGCCGGACGAATCCGTAATCACGGTCCGATCACGGGAACGCGACCAGAAATAGCCAAGCTCCGTTTCTGCTCTATTTCAGACGGATTGCGGAATCGCCGGGCCGGGGCGCCGCGGGTGCGCCCGGGAGAGACAGCGCCGCGCGGCGACCCTCGAGCGCCGGACAACAGCGGCGCGATGCCGGGGCCGCTTCCGATCGTGTTGCAACGGTCGGGAAGGACGACGACCCCGGTCGAGACATCCGCGCCACGCCCCCTCTCCCGCACGGGAGAGGGGACCCGCGCCTCGTCCGGCACGGGCTCGACGCGCCACCGCCTCGCCTTGCTCGGGAGCGGTTCTAGGGCCCGGCATCCTCGCGCCGGAGCAGGAACACGCCCTGCGCGCCGAACAGGTTCCAGACCCACCAGGGCATGGAGAACCGCATCGGCCGGCCGCGGGCGTCCAGCGCCGTGGCGTGCTCGATCCGCGCGCCGATCAGGCGGCACAGGCCGACGAAGTCGCGGATCGTGCAGTGGTGGATGTTGGGCGTCTCCCACCACGCGTCCGGCATGATCTCGGTGACCGGCATCCGCCCGCGGAAGGCCAGCTCGGAGCGCACCCGCCAGTGCCCGAAATTCGGGAACGAGATGATCACCTGCCGGCCGATGCGCAGCAGGTGCTCCAGCACCACCCGGGGATTGCGGGTCGCCTGGATGGTCTGGGACAGGACCACCACGTCGAAGGCGCCGTCCGGGTAGTTGGCGAGGTCGGTGTCGGCGTCGCCCTGGATCACCGACAGGCCCCGGGCGAGGCAGGCGTTCACGCCCTCGCGGGACAGCTCGATCCCGCGCCCGTCGATGCCGCGGCGGTCGCGCAGCAGCGCCAGCAGCGAGCCGTCGCCGCAGCCGATGTCGAGCACCCGGGCGCCGGCCGGGACGAGGCCGAGCACGACGAGGTGGTCGACGCGGGCGCCGCCGCCCTCGGCCGCGTGGGGGAGGGCGTCCGCGCCCTCCCAGGGGGCGCCGTGGCGGACCTTGCCCGAGGCGATCTTACCCAAAGAGATCTTGCCCAGGGGCAGCTTGCCGAAGGTCATCTTGCCGGGCCCGCCGCTCGCCATCCGCGTCACAGCCCGCGCGCCCGGGCGGCGGCGTCGATGAAGCCGCGGGCCGCGGAGAACATCGCCGGCTCGTCGAGCAGGAAGGCGTCGTGGCCCTTGTCGCTCTCGACCTCCACGAAGGCCACCGGCGCCGCGGCGGCGTTGAGCGCGTGGACGATCGCCCGGGAGTCGCGGGTCGGGAACAGCCAGTCCGAGGTGAACGAGATCACGCAGAAGCGGGTCTTGGTGCCCCGGAAGGCGTTGGCGAGCACGCCGCCGTGGTCCTCGGCGAGGTCGAAATAGTCCATCGCCCGGGTCAGGTAGAGGTAGGCGTTGGCGTCGAAGCGCTCGACGAAGCTCAGGCCCTGGTGGCGCAGGTAGCTCTCGATCTGGAAATCGGCGTTGAACGAGAAGGTCGGCGCCGTGCCGCCCTGGAAGCGCCGGCCGAACTTCCGGTGGAGCGCCGGCTCGGACAGGTAGGTGATGTGCGCGCCCATCCGGGCGACGCCGAGCCCCTTGGCGGGCCGGGTGCCCGCCTCGAGGTAGCGCCCGTCCGCCCAGGCGGGGTCGGCCATGATCGCCTGCCGGCCGACCTCGTGGAAGGCGATGTTCTGCGCCGAGTGGCGGGCGCCGGTGGCGATCGGCATCGCGGCGAAGACGCGCTCGGGATAGAGCGCCGCCCATTGCAGCACCTGCATCCCGCCCATCGAGCCGCCGATGCACAGGAACAGGTCCCGGATGCCGAGATGCTCCAGCAGCATTGCCTGGGCCCGGACCATGTCGCGGATCGTCACCAGCGGGAAGTTCAGCCCGTAGGGCCGTCCCGTCGCCGGGTCGATCGAGGCCGGGCCGGTGGAGCCCATGCACGAGCCGATGACGTTCGAGCAGACGACGAAGTAGCGGTCCGTGTCGATCGGCTTGCCGGGGCCGACCAGCGTCTCCCACCAGCCGGGCTTGCCGGTCACCGGGTGGTTGTGGGCGAAGTACTGGTCGCCGGTCAGCGCGTGGCAGATCAGGACCGCGTTCGAGCGCGCGGCGTTGAGGGTGCCGGCGGTCTGGTAGGCGATCTGGAAGGGCGCGAGCTCGACGCCCGCGTCGGTGAGCAGCGGCGTGTCGGCGGCGAAGCGCGCCACCGGGCTCCTCGGGTCGAGCGCCTGCGAGCGCTCGGACGCGCGCCGGGCCGGCTCATCGATCGGGTCGGGCCGCAGGGCCGTGTCCGTTTGGGTGTCCATGGCGGGTCGTGACGACCGTGTATCGGTTCGGATCCGAACCGGGAGAGCACGGGATCGCCTGACGCGCCGCACTCGCCCGACGCGGCCAGCCCCGCCGAGGTAATGCGCGGGGGGCCGAGCGTCAACGCGGGCGGGCCGGTCGGTCAGGCCCGGTCGGGTCGCTCACGCGATCGGGGCGGCCATCACGGCGAGCCCCAGGGCGGGCAGGCCGAGCGCGAGGGCGGCCCGGGCATCCAGACGGTCCGCGCGGACGCCCGCCCGCCAGTGCCGGCTCGCCGCGCTCTCGATCAGCATGCCGGCGAGCACGAGACCGCAGCCGATCAGGGCCTGCATCGAAACCATGGGAACCTCGCCCGGACAGCCGCGCGACCGGGGGCGCCGCGCGTCTCGGCGCGCCCCCGGTTGCCGCTGGGAAAGTCCGTCCGGTGTCTGACGGTTCCTCGCCGACGCCTCAGCCGGCGCCTCAGCGCATGGCGGCCGCGCAGGCCGCGAAGACCAGGGCGGCGCCGGCGGCCGTGATGCAGCCGTTGGCCCAGGGCGCCGCCTCGGCGCGCCGCAGGCGGCAATCCGCGGCGACCGAAACGAGGATCCCGATCAGGAAGAGGCTGCAGGGGATCAGGTCACCGGGCATCGTCGATCCATCCAGGGGTTGCGGGTCGGGGCACGCCCGACGCGCCCCTGTTCTCCCGGTTCAACAGGCCGAAACGTGGCGAGTGCCCCGCGGCATTTGCGCGTCGCCGATTTGCCGCGGCGCCCCGGATGGATCGCGCTGGTTGAAGTCCGCCGATCAAGTCCCGCCGATCAGGTCCTGGCCGAGGCCGGCCGGGTGTCGAAATCTTCCGGGCCCAGATCGAGGAGGTCGTTGGGGGTCTCGGTCCGGTCGTAGGCCTGGCTCGCCGCGGCCTCGATCACCGCCTGATTGCGGGCGAACAGCTCCAGGGGGGCGAGGTCGGCGCCGCCGAACTGCTGGCGCAGCACGGGAACCGGGACCTCGACCGCGATCACCCGCTGGCCGTTCGTCATAGCGAAGCGGATCAGCGAGTCGTCGGCGGGGAGGATGTGGGCGCCGCCGTCCAGGTAGCGTTCGAGGGGCATGCGGGGATCCTTCGTGTTGGGCGCCTGTCGGCGGAGCGCCGGCATACAGGCACGACTCCGTGGGGCCGGACAAGTCGCCCCGGCAGGGTCGGGCCGCCACCTCCGGAGTCGGCCCCGGGTTCACCGGCCGAGGAAATGCTGTAGACGGGCGCGGAACCGACCGAACCCCGCGCATCCCGAGTCGCACCGCAATGTCCGCCCCCCGACCCGCCCGTCCGGAACCGCGTCCCGGCGTCCTGGCGATCGACACCTACGTACCCGGCAAGAGCGGGCGGCCCGGGGGCGGCAAGGTCTACAAGCTGTCCTCCAACGAGACGCCCCTCGGCCCGAGCCCGGCGGCGCTCGCGGCGCTCCACGCGGCGACTGCCAAGCTCGAGACCTACCCGGACGGGCGCGCCACGGTGCTGCGCACCGCCATCGCCCGGCGCTACGGGCTCGATCCCGAGCGGATCGTCTGCGGCGCGGGCTCGGACGAGCTCCTGTCGCTGCTGGCCTACGCGTATGGCGGGCCGGGCACCGAGGGGATCTACTCGGAGCACGGATTCCTGGTCTACCGGATCGCCATCCTGGCCTCGGGCGGCGAGCCCGTGGTCGCGCCCGAGCGCGACCTCACCGTCGACGTCGACGCGATCCTGGCCCGGGTCACCGACCGGACCCGGATCGTCTACGTCACGAACCCCAACAACCCGACCGGCACCTACCTGCCCTTCGACGAGATCCGCCGCCTCCACGCCGGCCTGCCGCCGCACGTGCTGCTGGTGATCGACGGCGCCTACGCCGAGTACGTCCGGGCGAACGACTACTCGGCCGGGCTCGAGCTGGCCCTCGAGGCCGAGAACGTCGTGATGACCCGCACCTTCTCGAAGATCCACGGGCTGGCCGCCGTGCGGATCGGCTGGATGGTCGCGCCGGCGCACGTGGCGGACGCGGTCAACCGGATCCGCGGCCCGTTCAACGTCTCGGGCCCGGCGATCGCCGCGGGCTCGGCCGCCATCGCCGACGAGGCCCACATGGCGGCGGCCGCCGCCCACAATGCCGAGTGGCTGCCGAAGCTCACCGAGGGCGCCCGCGCGCTCGGCCTGGAGGTCACGCCGAGCGTCGCGAACTTCCTGCTGATCCACTTCCCCGACGCGCCGGGCCGCTCGGCGGAGGACGCGGACGCGTTCCTGACCGAGCGCGGCCTCATCACCCGGCGGGTCACCGCCTACGGCCTGCCCAACGCCCTGCGGGTGACGGTCGCCGGGGCCGAGGCGAACGAAGCCTTCCTGGCCGCGCTCGGCGACTTCGTGCGGGGCCGGCATGGCTGAGACGTCCGTGGCCGGGGCGCCCGGGACCGAGGCGCCCGCTATCGGCCGCCTCGCCATCGTCGGCCTCGGGCTGATCGGCTCCTCGATCGCCCGGGCGGCGCGCCGCTACGGCCTCGCCCGGACCATCGTGGCGGTGGACCGCGACGCGGCGGTGCGCGCCCGGGTGCGCGAGCTCGGCATCGCCGACGTCGTCACGGGCGACCCGGCGGAGGGCGCCGCCGGCACCGACCTCGTCATCCTGTGCGTGCCGGTGGGCGCGATCGGGGCGGCGGCGGCCGAGATGGCGCCGCATCTCAAGCCCGGCGCGATCGTGTCGGATGTCGGCTCGGTGAAGGGCGCCGTGGTGGCGGCGGTCCGGCCGCACCTGCCCGAGGGCGTCGCGCTGGTCCCCGGGCACCCGATCGCCGGGACCGAGTTCTCGGGGCCGGACGCGGGCTTCGCGACCCTGTTCCAGGGCCGCTGGTGCATCCTGACCCCGCCCGAGGGCGCCGATCCGGCGGCGATCGAGACCGTCCGCGCCCTGTGGGCGGGGATGGGCGCCGACGTCGAGACGATGAGCGCCGAGCACCACGACCACGTGCTCGCCATCACCAGCCACCTGCCGCACCTGATCGCCTACAACATCGTGGGCACCGCGGCCGACCTCGAGGCGGCGACGCAGTCCGAGGTGATCAAGTTCTCGGCGAGCGGGTTCCGCGACTTCACCCGCATCGCGGCGTCGGACCCGACCATGTGGCGGGACATCTTCCTCAACAACCGCGAGGCGGTGCTGGAGATGCTCGGCCGGTTCAACGAGGATCTCTCGGCGCTCGCCAAGGCGGTGCGCTGGGGCGACGGCGACGCGCTCCACGCGATGTTCACCCGCACTCGGGCGATCCGGCGCAGCATCGTGGCGCAGGGCCAGGAGACCGCGGCCCCGGATTTCGGCCGGCCGCGTCCGCCGGAGGAATAGGGAAGGCGGCGGACCGACCCTCACACGGACTGGGTCCCTCAGCGCCGTCTTTGCGAGCGCAGCGAAGCAATCCAGGGGCGCGCCACAGCTTCGAGCGTCGCGCTGCCCTGGGTCGCTTCGCTGCGCTCGCGATGACGGGGAGCGCTCAAGCCGGCGGGCGGTTGACCAGCACCGGCTGCGCGGCCGTCCGCTCCGGGAACAGCTGCTTCAGGGCCTCGAGCTTCGGCGCGTCGTTGGCGGCGATGTACGGGTGGCCGGGGTGCAGGGCCATGAAGTCCTGGTGGTAGCCTTCCGCCGGGTAGAACGCGGCGCCCGGCTCGATCCGGGTGGCGACCGGCCGCGCGTAGGCCTGGGCCGCGTCGAGCTGTGCGATGTAGGCCCCGGCCACCCGCGCCTGGTCGGCGTCCTGCGGGAACAGGGCCGAGCGGTACTGGCGCCCGGCATCGGGTCCCTGGCGATCCACCTGGGTCGGGTCGAGGGCCACCGAGAAGAAGATCCGCAGCAGCTCGTCGTAGCGGATGACCGACGGGTCGTAGGTGACCGACACGGCCTCGGCGTGGCCGGTCCCGCCGCCGCTCACGGTGCGGTAATCGGCCTCCGCGCGGGTGCCGCCGGCGTAGCCCGACACCGCGCCGCTCACCCCGCGCACGTGCTGGAACACCCCCTGCACGCCCCAGAAGCAGCCGCCGGCGAAGACGGCCACGCGCGGCCCCGGCGGCTCGGCGGAGCGGGTCACGGCCTCCGGCAGGCGCCGCGGCGCCTCCTCGGCGAAGGCCGGGAGCCGGGGGAGCAGGACGGCGCCCGCGAGCCCGAGCCCGAGCCCCGCCCCGAGGACCGGGCGGGAGAGGGTGCGAAACGTGTCGCGAAGGGCCATGGTCAACCTCCTGCCGGATGCTGACAGCCCGTTCGCGCCGGCGCCCGATCCGGTTACGCGCGCGGCTGGCCGCATTGCGGTGACGGCGACATGGGTCTAGGCACCCGGCAACAGATCGACACGCGCGCGCAGGATCCGTCCCGTGACCATCGCCCCCGAGCCCAACTCCTTCCGCACCGGCCCCGACGAGCGCGGCCGCTTCGGCATCTTCGGCGGCCGCTTCGTCGCCGAGACGCTGATGCCGCTGATCCTCGAGCTGGAGGCAGCCTACGACGCGGCCAAGCAGGACCCGACCTTCCAGGCCGAGATGGAGAGCTACGGCACCCACTATATCGGCCGGCCGAGCCCGCTCTACTACGCCGAGCGCCTCACCGAGCACCTGCGCGCCAAGGCGCCGGCGGGGCAGGGCGCCAAGGTCTATTTCAAGCGCGAGGAGCTGAACCATACCGGCTCCCACAAGGTGAACAACGTGCTGGGCCAGATCCTGCTGGCCCGCCGCATGGGCAAGCCGCGGATCATCGCCGAGACCGGCGCCGGGCAGCACGGCGTCGCAACCGCCACGCTCTGCGCGCGCTTCGGCCTCAAGTGCGTCGTCTACATGGGCGCGGTCGACGTCGCCCGGCAGGCGCCCAACGTCTTCCGCATGAAGATGCTCGGCGCCGAGGTGATCCCGGTGGAATCCGGCACCAAGACCCTCAAGGACGCCATGAACGAGGCGCTGCGCGACTGGGTCACCAACGTCGCCGACACGTTCTACTGCATCGGCACGGTGGCGGGCCCGCACCCGTACCCGGCCATGGTCCGCGACTTCCAGTCGGTGATCGGCCGCGAGACCCGCGAGCAGATGATCGCCCAGGAGGGCCGGCTCCCGGATTCCCTCGTCGCCTGCATCGGCGGCGGCTCGAACGCCATGGGGCTGTTCCACCCATTCCTGGACGACCGCGAGGTCGAGATCTTCGGCGTCGAGGCCGCGGGCCACGGCGTCCAGTCGGGCCTGCACGCGGCCTCACTCACCGGCGGCAAGCCGGGCGTGCTGCACGGCAACCGCACCTACCTGCTGATGGACGGGGACGGCCAGATCGCCGACGCGCACTCGATCTCGGCGGGCCTCGACTATCCGGGCATCGGCCCCGAGCACGCGTGGCTGCACGAGATGGGCCGGGTCACCTACCTGTCGGCGACCGATTCCGAAACGCTGGAGGCGTTCAAGCTCTGCTCGATGCTGGAGGGGATCATCCCCGCCCTGGAGCCGGCCCACGCCCTGTCCAAGATCCTGGAGCTCGCGCCGCAGCGCCCGGCCGAGCACCTCATGGTGCTCAACATGTCGGGCCGCGGCGACAAGGACATCCCGCAGGTGGCCGAGATCTTCGGCACGAAGATCTGAGGGCGCGCGGCGGCGGTCTTCCGCCCGCCGCGCCCCGCCTGTCCCGAGCCCGGACCGTCGGCCTCAAGCGGTCTCGATGTCCGTGAGCGGGAAGTCGTTGCCCTTGTAGAGCAGCGGGACGCCGTGGGCGCGGGCACAGGCGTAGGCGAAGCAGTCGCCGAAGTTCAGGCCGGCCGGGTGCCGGCCCTTGCCGAAGCGGTCGTAGGCGTCCAGCGCGCCCGCTTCGGCCTCCGGCGGGACGGCCAGGATCTCGATGCCGGCGAGGTCGAGATAGGCGTGCACCGCCTCGCGGGCGGCCGGGACCGGGAGATCGAGGTGGCGCGCCACGGCCACGCCGGTTTCCCAGACCGCCAGGGGCGACGTCACGCGGCGCAGCGCCCGCTGAAGCCGGGCCGCCAGGGCGGCCGCATCCGTCTCGTCGGTGAGGATCGCCGTGAGGGCCGACGCATCCACGAACATCGGGTCCCGCCTCAGGTGCGCTCGTACAGACCGTCGATGAACGCCGCGTCGGCGGGCTTCCGGTCCGGACCGGCACGCTCGTGCAGGGCACGGACGAAGTCGGCCGTCCGCGCGACGAGATCGGGCCGGTTCGTCTGGCGGGCGATCTCGTTCTGAAGCGCGCGGCGCACCGCGTCGGTCTTGCTCGTGCCCAGCAACGCCATGAGCTGGGCCGCGAGGGCGTCGACCTGCGGATCCTTGACGTAGAGCGGCATGCGCGGCCCCCTGGGATATCCCGCACAGCGCTAATTTATATCCTCGGACGCCGCAAGACGGAGCGGGCCGGAGCGGGGCGCGGGGCCGCTCACCGCACGGTCACCGCACAGTCACCTGATCCTTGATCTTCTCGTAGACCGACCGGCTGAGCACGCGCTTCGACAGGAGCTGCTCCACCGACGTGTAGGGCCGCTTGGCGACGATCGCCCGGCCGATGGCGCCGCCGCCGCGCAGGTGATTGAGATCCGCCACCGAGGCGGTGTTGAGATCGAGGATGGCCAGGGCCCGGGGACCGGCGCTGTCCTCCGCCCGGTCGACCTCGGCCTGACCGGCCGCCTCCTGCGCCGACGGCTCGGGCTGCGCCTCCCGCGGGAGCGGCTCGGCGGGGAAGGCCGTCGCGTCGGAGGGCATCTGCGTCGGCGCCGGAGCGCCGCCGGACGGGGCGGGGGCGGGCTCGACCGCCGCGGGCGGGGCGGACGGAGCGGCCGGGGCGGGCGGCGCCGCGGGAGCCGCAGGAGGCGGCTCGACGCGCCGGACCGTCGCCGAGGGCTGGGGGGCCGCCGGTGTTTCCGGAGCGGACGCGGGCGGAATCGCCGGTCCGGGCGCGGGGCTCGGCAGCAGGGCCTGCACCACCGCCGCGAGGATGCCGGCAATGATGAGGAGAACCGAAACTCTGAGGATTGCAGGACCGCTGAGCACGCACCACTCGACGAGGATTAAAACTATATGCATCTACAGTTAATGATATCCTTGCACGTCGTCCAATCCACGCCCGAAACCCGGCGGGTCATCCCCAGGGTATGAGCGGGCCCGCACCGCGGCCGGGGGCGGGACTGCGTCGGCGGCTGGGTGAGCGACTCGGCAAGCGCCTGGGCGCGCGCGTCGGCGCCCTGCGCTACCTGCCGACCCTGTTCCGGGAGATCGCCGCCGCGAGCCCGCGCCTGCTGGCGGCGAGCCTGTCGCTGCGCCTCGTGGCGGCCTGCCTGCCGGTCCTGACCCTCTACCTCGCCAAGCTGATCCTCGACGGGATCGTGGCCGAGCACGCCCGGCCGGCGCCGGAGGCGGGGCTCGCTTCGTGGCTCGCCGATCCCGGCCGGGCGCGGCTCGCCGGCCTCGTCGCCGCCGAGTTCGGCCTCGCCCTGCTCTCGGACCTGACCGGCCGGCTCTCGAGCCTCGTCGAGACCCTGATCGGCGACCTCTACGCCAACGCGGCCTCCCTGCGGCTGATGGCGCACGCCGCCGAGCTCGACCTCGCGCAGTTCGAGGACAGCGCCCAGCAGGACCGGCTGGAGCGGGCCCGCCGGCAGGTCAGCGGCCGCACCGGCCTCATCGGCACGGTGTTCGGCCAGTTGCAGGGCCTCCTGACCCTCGCGACCCTGGCGGTCGGGGTCGCGGCCTTCACGCCCTGGCTCGTCGTGCTGATCGCCGCCGCCCTGGTCCCGGCGGTGCTCAACGAGTGGCACTTCACCAAGGCCGGCTACCGCCTCGCCTGGATCCGCAGCCCCGAGCGGCGGCGGATCGACTACCTGCGCTACCTCGGCGCCAGCGTCGAGACCGCCAAGGAGATCAAGCTCTTCGGCCTCGCGGGCTACGTCACCGGGCTCTACGCCGCGGTGGCGGGGCGGCTGCTCGCCGAGAACCGCGGCCTCGCGGTCGCCCGGGCCGGCTGGGGCTTCGCCTTCGCGAGTCTCGGGACGCTCGCCTACTACGCCGCCTACGCGGTGATCGTCTGGCGGACGGTGGCGGGCACCTTCTCGGTGGGCGACCTCGCCTTCCTGGCCGGCGCGTTCCAGCGGCTGCGCGGCGGCCTGGAGGGGCTGCTCCTCGGGCTGACCCAGATCACCGGCCAGGCGCAGTACCTCGAGGACTTCTACGCCTTCTTCGCGATCCGGCCGCAGATCCGCTCGCCCGCGCGGCCCGTTTCGGTGCCGAGCCCGATCCGCTCCGGGCTGGTCTTCGAGGGGGTCGGCTACCGCTACCCGGGCACGCAGGCCTGGGCGCTGCGCGACCTCTCCTTCGCGGTCCGGGCCGGGGAGACGGTGGCGCTGGTCGGCGGCAACGGCGCCGGCAAGACCACGATCGTCAAGCTGATGACCCGGCTGTACGACCCGCACGAGGGCCGCGTGCTCCTCGACGGCGTGCCGCTGGCCGCCTACGACCTCGACGACCTGCGGGCGCGGATCGGGGCGATCTTCCAGGACTTCGTCCGCTTCGACCTCACCGCCGGGGAGAACGTCGCGGTCGGCCGGATCGCGGCCGCCGACGACGCGGACCGCATCGCGGCCGCGGCGGCCCGCGGGCTCGCGGCCCCGGTGATCGAGCGCCTGCCCGGGGGCTACGCCCAGCCGCTGGGCAAGCGCTTCGCCGGCGGCCTCGACCTCTCCGGGGGCGAGTGGCAGAAGGTCGCGCTGTCCCGGGCCTACATGCGCGAGGCCGAGATCCTGATCCTGGACGAGCCGACCGCCGCCCTTGACGCCCGGGCCGAGCACGACGTCTTCGCCCGGTTCCGGGAATTGTCGGCCGGGCGGACGACGGTGCTGATCTCGCACCGCTTCTCCACCGTGCGCATGGCCGACCGCATCCTCGTCCTGGAGGGCGGCCGGGTCCTGGAGGAGGGCAGCCACGCCGCCCTCATGGCGCGGGGCGGCCGCTACGCCGAGCTGTTCGCCCTCCAGGCCGAGGGCTACCGGTAGGGCGGACGCGGGCGGATCGGTGCGCCGTCCGGCGCGGGTACCCGGCGGTTCGGGGGCGGCCCAAGCATTGCCCGATTCCCTGAGCCTGCTATCTGCGGCGGACCGAACCGGGGTTGTCCATGCGCCTGCGCCTCTTCCCACTGCTGACGGCCGGTCTTCTCGTCTGCGCCGGGCCCACCCGCGCGGCCCCGCCCGCCGCGCCCGAACCGGAGGCCAAGCCGCCGGCGCCCGAGATCGTGCTCGCCAACCACCGCGCGGTCTACGACCTGTCGCTGGCCGAGGGTGGCGGCACCCGCTCGGTGGAGAGCGCCCGCGGGCGCATCGTCATCGACTTCCGGGGCGACGCCTGCCGCGGCTACACGATGCAGACCCGCCAGGTGACGGAGCTGTCCTCCGGCGAGACCGGCGCGCGCCTGTCCGACATGCGCAGCACCACCTTCGAGGGCGGGCAGGGGCGCGAGTTCCGGTTCAAGACGACGACGCTCACCAACAACAAGCCCGCCGCCCCCGTGGACGGGACCGCCTCCGAGCAGGGCGACGCCCTGACGGTGAAGCTGAAGGGCGGCCCCAAGCCGTTCACCGTGGAGGGGCCGGTCCTGTTCCCGAGCGAGCACATGCGCCGCCTGATCGAGGCGGCGCGGGCCGGCCAGTCGACCCTCGCGGTCAAGGTCTTCGACGGCTCCGACGACGGCCGGAAGGTCTACGACACCTTCGCGGTGATCGGCCACGCCGCGACCGGCCCGGCCCCGGCCTCCGGCTCGACCCGCGACAAGCCCCTGCGCGACGGGTCGCTGGCCACCATGCCGCGCTGGCCGGTCCGCCTCAGCTACTACACCGAGGGCGCCGGGGAGCGGACGCCGATCTACACCCTCGGCTTCGACCTCTACGAGAACGGCGTCAGCGGCGCGCTCAAGCTCGATTACGGCGACTTCGCCATCCTGGGCGACATGACCGCCCTCGACATCGACGCCAAGGCGGGGCGGGCCGACAGGGAGGCGGGCAAGGGCTGCACGCCCTGAGGCCCCGCCTCACGCCCACGCGTCGTCCGGCCGCGGCGAGAGCGCCTGCCAGGCCGCGGCGATCCGCTCCGGCTTGATCCCGAGGCCGTTCGCGCAGGCGACCAGCACGTTCTCGTCGCCCATCACGTGGTCGAGGACGCCGACCAGGAAGGCCGGCTCCCGGGCGCTCGCGCGGAGCGTGTCGGGGCTCAGGCCGCTCGCCGCCAGGAAGGGCAGGAGACGGTCGTCGTCCCCAGCGATCCACAACAGAACGTCCAGGGCGAGCCGTTCGGCCGACTCATGCCCTTGAAGAGGTTTGCCATTCATCAACATGTGAACGCTACAAAGGTGACGGAGGGGCTTCACGGCCCGCTAATCATGATCGGCGCGCACCGGGACAACGGATCATGAAGAAGACGGTGCTGATCGTCGAGGACAACGAGTTGAACATGAAGCTGTTCAACGATCTCCTGGAGGCGAACGGCTACGCGACGCTCAAGACCGCCCACGGCATCGAGGCGATCGAGCTGGCGCGCGCCCATCACCCCGACCTGATCCTCATGGACATCCAGCTCCCCGAGGTCTCCGGCCTCGAGGTGACGAAGTGGCTCAAGGAGGACGACGACCTCAAGAGCATCCCGGTGATCGCCATCACGGCCTTCGCCATGAAGGGCGACGAGGAGCGGATCCGCGAGGGCGGCTGCGAGGCCTACCTGTCGAAGCCGATCTCGGTCGCGAAGTTTTTGGCAACGGTTCGGGCCTATCTTGAACCGCGTTGACGCCGGCGAGGCGTGCCGTTGAACCGGACCCCCGGCCGCGCCGGGCCGGGTGACCGGTTCAACCGTCCGTCCCGTCGTGTCCGCCCCGGCCCCGGCGGCCGACCGGCGGCGCGCCCCCACGGCACACGGCGCCCGGTCCGGGCCGCTCACCCGCGCCCGCACGAGGAACCATGTCGGCCCGTGTCCTGATCGTCGACGATCTGTTCCCGAACGTCAGGCTTCTGGAGACGAAGCTCGGCCTGGAATATTTCGACACGCTCGCGGCCATGAACGGCCGGGACGCGATCGCGATCTGCGAGAAGGGCCTCTGCGACCTCGTCCTGCTCGACGTGATGATGCCCGGCATGGACGGGTTCGAGGTCTGCCGGCACCTCAAGAACAACCCGCTCACGGCCCACATCCCGGTGGTGATGGTCACGGCCCTCGACCAGCCCGCCGACCGCCTGCGCGGCCTCGACGCCGGGGCCGACGACTTCCTGACCAAGCCGGTGGACGACACCGCCCTGTTCACCCGGGTGCGCAGCCTCGTGCGGCTCAAGGCCGTGACGGACGAGCTGCGCCAGCGCGCGCTCGCCTCCCGGGAGTTCGGGATCGGCGATCCCCTGGCGCTCGCCACCGCCGAGACCGGCCTCGACGCCCGGATCCTGCTGATCGAGGACCGGGCCGGCTCGGCCGAGCGCCTCGCCGGGGCCCTGCGCCAGCACCACGTGGTCACGGTCGAGCCCGACCCGCAGGAGGCCCTGCGCCTCGCCGCCGAGGAGTCCTTCGACCTCGCCCTCGTGAGCCTCGACCTCACCGGCTTCGACGGCCTGCGCCTGTGCAGCCAGCTCCGGTCCCTCGACCGGACCCGGGCGATGCCGCTGATCATGCTCGCCGAGGAGTACGACCGCGCCCGGGTGGTCCGCGGGCTCGATTTCGGCGTGCACGACTTCCTGATGCGGCCGGTCGACCGCAACGAGCTGATGGCCCGGGTCCGCACCCAGGTGAAGCGCAAGCGCTTCACCGACGCGCTCCGGGGGGCGATGCAGGCCTCCCTGCAGATGGCCGTGACCGACGCGCTCACCGGCCTGCACAACCGGCGCTACCTCGACAGCCACCTCGGCACCCTGTTCGGCGACGAGGCCGCCCGCCGGGCGAGCCTCGCCGCGCTGATCCTCGACATCGACCACTTCAAGGGGATCAACGACAGCTTCGGCCACGAGGCCGGCGACGAGGTGCTGCGCGGCTTCGCCGAGCGGGTCCGCCAGCACACGCGGCCGATCGACATCGTGGCGCGCTACGGCGGCGAGGAGGTGGTGGTGATCCTGCCGGAGGCGGGCCTCGTCGAGGCGCAGGGCATCGCCGAGCGCATCCGCGAGCGCGTCGAGGCGGTGCCGTTCACCGTGCAGGGGGCGACCCGGACCGTGTCGGTGACGGTCTCGATCGGCGTCGCCGTGCGCCGCGGCGAGGATCTCGGCCCCGCCGACATGCTCCGCCGGGCCGACCTCGCCCTCTACAGGGCCAAGGCGGCGGGCCGGAACCGGGTCGAGTCGCAGGCGGCCTGACAGGCGTCCCCGCGTCAATCCGCGCGCCCGCGCGCGCGGATGAAAAGGCCGGCCTCGCCGTGTTATCGGATCCGGTCGGCCCGTCGAGGCCGGCGGAGCGGCGCGCGGGACCGAACCCATGGACATGCAGGTACCGGCACGATCCGGCCGCGACGCGAGCGTGCTGAACCACCGCCGCCTGTGCAAGATCGCGTCCTCGCCGCACGCCTACGTCCGCGGCAGCACGGCGCGGTTCTACGAGCTGCTCGCCGGGATGCCGGCCGGCACCCTGCCCGAGGGGCCGCCCGTCTGGATCTGCGGCGACGCGCATCTCGGCAATCTCGGCGCGCTCGCCGGCCCGGACGGCGGGATCGACATCCAGATCCGCGACCTCGACCAGACCGTGGTGGCGAACCCGGCCTTCGACCTCGTCCGGCTCGCGCTCTCCCTGGTCACCGCGGCGCTCAACGCGACCCTGCCGGGCATCGTCACCGCCCGGATGATGGACGCCATGGCGGACGGCTACGCCGACGGGATCGCCGATCCCGAGGGGGCCGAGCGGGGCGTCGACCCGTCCGAGATCGTCGTCACGACGAAGCGGCGGGCGCTCGGCCGGCGCTGGCGCCACCTCTCGCGCGAGCGCCTGAAGGGCAAGGCCGCCCGGCTCCCGCGGGGCAGCCGGTTCTTCGACCTCGACGCCGACGAGCAGGACGCGCTGACGGCGCTGATCCGCGATCCGGAGATCCGCCGCCTCGTCCTGGCGCTCGGCAGCGCGGCCGACGACGCCGAGATCCGGCTGCTCGACGCCGCCTACTGGATCAAGGGCTGCAGCTCCCTCGGGCGTCTGCGCTACGCCGCCCTGGTGGAGGTGCTGGGCGGCGACCGTCCGAACCTCGCCCTCCTCGACGTCAAGGAGGCGGTGCCGCACCTCGCGCCGGCCGCCGCCGGGATCGCGGTGCCGCCCGACCACGCCGCGCGGGTCGTCGCGGGGGCGCGGGCGCTGTCGCCCAACCTCGGCGACCGGATGGTCGCCGGCCACATCGGCGGCACGCCCGTCACGGTCCGCGAGCTGCTGCCGCAGGATCTCAAGATCGACGCCGAGCAGTTCTCCCGCGGCGAGGCGGTCCGCGTCTCCCGGCACCTCGCCGCCATCCTGGGCCGGGCCCACGGCCGCCAGATGGGCGCGGCCGACCGCCGGGCCTGGATCGACGCCGTGCGGGCGCCGGGCCCGGGCCCCGACGCCCCCGGCTGGCTCTGGTCGGTGGTCACCGACCTGATGGGCGCGCACCAGCGCGGCTACCTGGAGCATTGCCGCCGGATCGCCCGGGAGGCGCTGGACGCGGCCTGACGCGGCCTGACGCGGCCCTCACCGGCCCGGACCCGGGGCGCTTCCGCCACGCCGCCGGTTGACACCATCCCCGCCATCGCCAACACCTCGCGCCCGCCGCCTCTCGCGCGGCGGACCCCGGGAAGACCTGTGATACGATGGCGGTGACGCGCACCTACCTCGACTTCGAGAAGCCGGTGGCCGAGCTGGAGGCCAAGCTCGAGGAGCTGCGCGCCGTGAGCGCGCGCGACGGCGCGGTCTCCATCGCCGAGGAGGTCGGCCGGCTCGAGGCCAAGGCCGGCCAGGCGCTCGCCGAGATCTACGCGAATCTGACCCCCTGGCAGAAGACCCAGGTGGCCCGCCACCCGCAGCGGCCGCACTTCGTGGACTACCGCGACGGGCTGATCACCGAGTTCACCCCGCTGGCCGGCGACCGCAGCTTCGGCGAGGACGAGGCGATCCTAGGCGGGTTCGGCCGGTTCCGCGGCCGGCCGGTCCTGGTGCTCGGCCAGGAGAAGGGCGCCACGACCGAGGCGCGGCTGCGCCACAATTTCGGGATGGCCCGGCCCGAGGGCTACCGCAAGGCGGTCCGGCTCATGGAGACCGCCGACCGGTTCGGTCTGCCGGTCCTCGCCTTCGTGGACACCGCCGGCGCCTATCCGGGCATCGAGGCGGAGGAGCGCGGCCAGGCCGAGGCCATCGCCCGCTCGACCGAGGCCTGCCTCGCGCTCGGCGTGCCCAACGTCGCCGTGGTGATCGGGGAGGGCGGCTCGGGCGGCGCGATCGCGCTCGCCACCGCCAACCGGGTGCTGATGCTGGAGCACGCGATCTACGGGGTGATCTCGCCGGAGGGCGCCGCCTCGATCCTGTGGCGCGACCAGGGCCGCGCGTCGGACGCCGCGACCGCCATGAAGATCACCGCCCAGGACCTGCTGCGGCTCGGCGTCATCGACGCGATCATCCCGGAGGCCACCGGCGGGGCGCACCGCGACCGCGAGGCGGCGATCCGGGCCGCGGGCGACGCCATCGCCGACGCCCTCGCGCAGTTCGACGGCCTCTCGCCCGTCGAGGTCCGCGACCGGCGCGCCGAGAAGTTCCTGGCGATCGGCCGGACCCTGTGAGCGAGCCCGGGGCGACGGGGGGCCTGTTCGGCGCGCTCGGCCGGCTGCTCGGCCGGCGCGACGCGCGGGAGCCGGGCCGGCACAACCACGTCTCCCTGGGCTGCAATTGCCAGATGGCGCACGTCCTCAAGACGCTCGACCTGCGCCAGTGGTCGGGGCCCCTCGACTGGATCTTCTCCATGCCCGGCATGGCCCGGGACTGCCTCGCCGACGACTTCGCCGCGCTCGTCGACCGGGGCCAGCTGGAGAGCATCCCGGAGGCCGAGCGGCGCGGCCCCGGCATCTGGCGGGGGCGCCACCGCCTCTACCGGGAGCGGCACGGCCTCGAGTGCGTGTTCAACCACCACGACCCGGCGACGAGCGAGGCGGACTACGCCTTCCTCACCGAGGGCGTGCGCCGGCTGCGCCGGGCCCTCGACACGCAGGGCACCGACAACCGCCTCTGGATGATGACCCATCTGCACACGCCCCGCGACGTGGTCGAGGCGATCGACGACCTGCTCGGGCAGCGCGCCAGCCGCAACCACCTGACCTTCGTGCAGCTCGAGACCGGGTACCCGCGCATGGCGGTGGTCGAGGCGCTCGACCTCCGGCCCACCCTGCGCTGGCTCACCGTGCAGACGCCCTCGGAGCCGGTCGGCCTGCGGCTCGCCGACCCGGCCGACGACGCGGCGCTGGTGGCGATCATCCGCGCCGAGGCGGCGCGGCGGCCGGTCCTGTTCGGCTGAGCGGGCGCCAGGGGGCGACGTTGCGGGGCGGCGGCCGGTCGGCTCCCGGGGCGGCCGTCAATGCGCGGCGCGCGACAGGGCAACGATCGCGCCGACGATGACGATCGTCTGGAAGCCGATCGAGCCGATCACCCATTTCATGATGTCGAACTTCGCTTCGGCCAGATCGGTCTTGGTGACGAGGTTCGTCAGATCGGAATCCCGACTCTCGCGGATCGCCGCGGTGATCGCCTCGGCCTGATCCTCGGACAGGCCGGTCGCCCGCAGGCGACGGACGAGGGCGTGCGTGTCGAGCGAGAGGGCCGTCATGGGCGACGTTCGCGTGTTCGGGCCGTCCGGGTCGATCGGCCGAATCCGGATGGCAGCCTCCGCGAACGTGGCGCCTTCATCCCACCGAGGCAAGCAGCTCAAAGTTGGGCGCCCGGCGCGGTCGCACGCGTCCGCTCCGCCAGGGAGTCCACCGGTCCGCGCACCGGGCCGGCAGGCCGGATCGCAGGCGGGACCGCGCACGAGCACAGCATGGATCGCCGCGCGGCCCTGCGGCTCGAACGGCGCCGTCTCGCGACCCCGCCGCGGCGCGCTGTGGATAGCGCGCATGCGCGGGCTCTCCACACCCGAGAACAATCCAGTGTTGCAGCCGGGTCCTTGCGGTAAGGAAGGCGCAAGCTTAACGAGCCTATTGGGTTGGGGAGTGGCACCCGACGCGGCCAGCAAGGCCCGCGGGCGCGCGTAAGACGATCGAGGTTCCCCATGACGGCGCGTCTCGCGACCGCGCGACTGCTGGCGGCGGCGTCCCTGCTGGCCCTGTCGCTCGCCGCCTGCCAGGACGGTTCCGGGATCAACGGCCCGAGCGCGCGCAGCCTCGCGCCGATCGCCCCCCAGACCGTCGCGTTGATGCAGTCCAAGGGGATGCAGCCCTCCGACCCGATCCTGATCCGAACCTTCAAGAAGGAGGCGGAGATGGAGATCTGGAAGCGGGGGAGCGACGGCCGCTACGCCCTCCTGAAGACCTACCCGATCTGCCGCTGGTCCGGCCAGCTCGGGCCGAAGACCCGCGAGGGCGACCGGCAGGCGCCCGAGGGCTTCTACACGATCACCCCGGGCCTGATGAACCCGAACTCGTCGTACTACCTCTCGTTCGACACGGGCTTCCCGAACGCCGTCGACCGGGCCAACGGGCGCACCGGCAAGTACCTGATGGTGCACGGCACCTGCTCGTCGGCGGGCTGCTTCGCCATGACCGACGCCACCATCGCGGAGATCTACGCCGTCGCCCGCGACGCGTTCATCGGCGGCCAGCGCAGCTTCCAGTTCCAGTCCTACCCGTTCCGGATGACGGCCGAGAACATGGCCAAGTTCCGCAACGACCCGAACATCGCCTTCTGGCAGAACCTCAAGGAGGGGTCCGACTATTTCGAGGCCCTGCACGAGGAGCCGAAGATCGGCCAGTGCGGGACCAAGTACGTGTTCGGCGGGGCCGACGCGGCCGCCGGCTCGTGCAAGCCCCGTGTCGACCCGCTGGTCGCGGAGAAGAGCGCGCGCGACACGCACGCGGTCGCCGACCTCGTCGCCAAGGGCACGCCGGCGGTGCGGGTCGTCTACCAGGACGGCGGCCAGAACCCGGTCTTCCGCCCGCAGAACGCCAGCGCCTTCGCGAGCCTCGGCGGCACCGAGACGGTCCTGCCCTACGACGCCAAGGAGTACGGCCGTCACAATCTCGGCGACGTGAGCCGACCCGAGACCCTGGCGGCCGGCCCGCAGGAGATCGAGCTCGCGCCGAAGGGCCAGCCCACGATGCTGGCCGGCGCCGAGCCGGCGGCCGCGACCCGCGCCGCGAAGGCCGGCGGCAAGGGGCACGGGCGGGAGCCAGCGGCGCCCACGACGCCCACGACGCTCATGGCGAACCGCGCCGATCCCGGCGCGCAGGTCGAGACCACGGCGGCCCTGCCCGACAAGCCCGCCCGCATCGCGGTGGCGGACGCGGACGGCGATGCGAGCAGCTACCAGAAGCTGTTCGGCCAGCTCTTCGCCAAGGACAAGCCGGCCCCGGCGGCGCCCGCGGCCCCGGCGGTCGCCGCCGCGGTCGTGCCCGCGGCGCCGGAGCCGGCGAAGGTCGCCCACGCCGCCGAGACGGTCGCGCCGAAGGCCGCCAGGGCCCACGCGGTGAAGACCGCGAAGGTCGAGGGCAAGGGTGAGTCGAAGGCCGACGCGAAGGTGGAGAAGCCCGCCCTCCGGAAGGGCGAGCCCGAGGGCCGGAAGCCCTGACGGCTCAGACCAGCGGCCGGTCGCGGTTCATCAGCCACAGGGCGTGGACCGTGCCGGGCAGCCAGCCGAGGATCCACAGCAGGATGTTCAGCAGGAACTGAAGGCCGAAGCCCGTGGTGACGAGCACGGCGATCGGCGGGAAGAAGATCGCGAGCAGGATTCGGACGAGGCTGGACACGGGGACTCCGGGCGTGAGGTCGGCACGTCCCGGCTCCAACGAAACACGGTTTTATCCGTTCCGCCCGATCTGACCCCGAACCGGCCCCGAAGACCCCGGCAGGCCGGGGCCGCGGGGCGGCGCCTCAGTTCTTCGCCGGCGGCGTGGTGGCCGAGGGGACGTTGGCGGCCTGCTTCTCCGGGTGCTTCACCTGGCTGTAGGCGACGTTCGCGAAGGTGCCGATCACCGCGGGCCAGCTCGGGTTGCCGTATTGCGGGTCGTCGCGGCCGACCTTGCAGAAGGCCGTGGTCAGGCCGTTGACGATGTCGTCGTCGGTGACCCCGGTCGGCTCCGCCTTCACCTGCTGCACCAGCCGGGCGAGGGTCGGGACGAAGTCCTGCTGCTTCAACCCCTTCAGGCTCTCCTGGATGCCGATCTTGTCGAAGGCGGCCTTGAGCTTGTCCTGCTCGATCTCCGCGCAGGGCGCCGTGCCGGCCAGCATGGTCTTGGTGGCGGCGCGCGCCTCCGAGGCCTTCTCGCCGGTCACGACCGGCGCCTTGTTGCCCCAGGAATTGCGGATGTAGTCGGTGACGTTCCTCACCTCGACGTCGGTCATCTGCTGGCCGATCGCCACCATCGGGGCGAGCCCGCTCTGGGCGCCGAGCCCGCCGTAGATCACCCGCAGCACCGTCTCGGGGCCCTCGGACTGGACCGAGGTGTTGCCGGCGAGCGCCGGGACCGCGCCCTCGATGCCCTTGCCGTCGGGCTGGTGGCAGGAGGAGCAGTAGGTCAGGTAGGTGGAGGCGCCGGGCGCGTCGGGCGTGTCGAAGGCCGTGAGGTCCTTCGGCTTGTAGGTCTGCTTGGCCGGCACGGTGCGCAGGTACGCCACCATGGCCTTCAGGTCCTCCTCCTTCACCTTGGAGAGGGATTCCATGATGGTCTGGCGCATCGGCCCGGCGGCGACGCCCGGCCGGTCGCCCGGGGCGGTGCCGGTCTTGAGGTAGGTCACCACCTGCTCGTCGGTCCAGGCGCCGATGCCCTGGTGGCCGTCCGGGGTGATGTTGGGGGCGTACCAGCCGTCGATCACGCCGCCGCCGAACCGGCCCGCGAAGCTCGAGTTGCCGACGAGCTTGTTCTCGTTGTGGCACATGGCGCAGTGGCCGAGCCCCTCCACGAGGTAGCCGCCGCGGTTCACCTCGGCGCTGGCCTTCGGGTCGGGCTTGAAGCGCTCCTCGGTGAAGAAGGCCGTCCGCCACGTCACCAGCGCCGTGCGGACGCTGAACGGGAACGGGATCTGGCTCTCCTTCCGCTTCTCGTTCACGGCCGGGACCGACTGGAGATAGGCCCAGATCGCCTTGGTGTCCTCGTCGGTGACCTTGGTGAACCACGCGAACGGGAAGGCCGGGTACAGGTAGCCGACGTTCTTGCTGTAGCCGTGCCGGAACGCCTGGTCGAAGTCGGCGTAGCTCCAGTTGCCGAGGCCCGTCTCCTTGTCGGGGGTGAGGTTGGGGGTCATGATCACGCCGAAGGGCATGTTCAGCGCGTAGTTGCCGGCGAGGTACTTGCCGCCCGGCGCCGTGTGGCAGGCCGCGCAGTCGCCCATCGTCACGAGGTACTTGCCGCGCTCGATCTGGTCGGCCGAGCCGTCCTGCGCCAGCGCCGGCGCGGCCAGGAGCAGGCCCGCGAGGAAGGGGGCGGCCCGCATCGGGGCCAGCCGCGTCGGGGCCGCGCGGCCGGAGGAGAGGGCTCTCGTGCGCTGCATGCCGCGTCTCCCATCCCGATTTTAGAGCTGTTTGAAACTTGTGACGCGCGTGAACGCGGCCGTCGCGGGCGTTGTTCCGGCCGGCGCCGCGCTGCGGCGTTGTGCCGTGGCCGCCCGGACCCGCAGGCCGAGGTCGGCGAGATGGGCGACGAGCCCGGCGAGCATCCACCCGGCGACCGCGACCCAGCCGGCCCCCACGAGCGCCGCCCGCAGGGCCAGCATCAGGGCGGCGCCGGAGGCGAGGTTGGCCAGCAGGGACGGCAGCGGCGGGCCGCCCCGGCGGGCGAGCCACGCGAGGGCGAGAGCCTCCAGGGCGACGAGCAGCAGGATCCCGTCGACGATCCGGCCCGACGCGAAGGCGGGGCCGAGGACCGGGTCGAGGAGCGCCCCCATCAGGCGGGCTCCGCGAACGGCCCGTTGAGGCGGACGATCCGCAGGTTCAGGCAGGCGGCGACGCTGACCCAGGCGAGGTAGGGCAGGTTCATGAGCCCCGCCGCGCCCGAGACCCGGCCGGTCACCAGCACCAGCACGGCGATGGACAGCCACAGGACCGCGACCTCGGCCAGCGCCCAGTCGGGCCGGCGGAACCGGAAGAACAGCACGCTCCAGGCGATGTTGAGCACCCCGTTCACCGCGTAGGCGGCCAGCAGGACGCCCCGGGCGACGGGGTCGGCGTCGCCGTTCCAGGCCAGCACGCCGGCCGTGGTGGTGAGCGCGAAGATCACCGCCCAGACCGGGCCGAAGGCCCAGTCCGGCGGCTTCCAGGCCGGGACCCGCAGGCGCCGGTACCACGTGTCCGTCGTGGTCGCGAGGCCGCCGGCCACGGCCACCAGCACGGCGGCGACCGCCGCCACCGCGGGCGGTCCCAGATCGGCGGCGGCGAGGCTCACGGCGAGACCCAGCGGAACAGGTGCGCGAGGTCCTTGAAGAAGATCCGCGCGTGGGCGGCCGGCTTCGCGCGGACCAGCTCCTTGTTCATGTAGCTGTCCCAGGTGAGCTGCTGGACGTCCTTGTCCCGGCAGATCGAGACGAAGCGCTCGCGCAGGCCGTCGCTGCGGTACCAGACCCACTGCATCATCCCGAGGATCCAGAACACGCGCCCGTGCAGCTTCATGAACTGCTTCCGCGCGCCCGCGAGGGCGCGCGCGTCCCCGGTCCGCAGGAAGGCGGCGGCGGCCTCGGCCGACAGCCGGCCGCCGAGCATCGCGTAGTAGATCCCCTCGCCGGAGGCCGGCGCGACGACGCCCGCGGCGTCGCCCGCGAGCAGCACGTCCCGGCCGTTGTCCCAGCGCTTCAGGGGCTTCAGCGGCAGCGGCGCCCCCTCGCGGCGGACGGTCTCGGCGTGGTCGAGGCCGGTGGCGGCGCGCAGGGCCCGGATCGAGGAGCGCAGCGAGAACCCCTTCCGCGCGCTGCCGGTGCCGATGCTCAGCGTGTCCCCGTGGGGGAAGATCCAGCTGTAGAAGTCCGGCGAGTGGCGGCCCTGGTAGTAGACGTCGCAGCGGGTGGCGTCGACAGACCCGGCCCCGGGGGCGCCGGCCTCCGGGACCCGCAGGATCTCGTGATAGGCGAAGACCTGCCGCATCCTGGCGTGGCCCGGCACCTCCGCGCGGCCGACCGGCGAGCAGGCGCCGTCGGCGCCGAGGACGAGGCGGGCCCGGACGGCGTGGCGGGCGAGGCCGGCCCCCGCGCCGGTGGTGAAGTGGACCAGCGGCGGCCCGTCGTCGGGCCGAGTGATCCGGTCGTAGGCCGCCGCGCGCAGGTCGGCGCCGGCCGCCGCGGCCCGCTCGCGCAGCCACGGGTCGAAGTGCTCGCGGTCGACCATGCCGACGAAGCCCTCGCCCACCGGCATGTCGACGGCCTTGCCGCTCGGCGCCACCATCCGGGCGGACCGGATCTTCGCCACCAGGAGCGCGTCCGGGATCGCGAAGTCCCGGATCAGCCGGGGCGGGATCGCGCCGCCGCAGGGCTTGATCCGGCCGGGCTTGTCGAGGAGCAGCACCGCGTGGCCGGCCCGGGCGAGGTCGGTCGCCGCCGTGGCGCCGGCCGGCCCGCCGCCGACCACGACGACGTCGTAGCTGTCGCGGCCGGGGCCGCCATCGTCCAACCGGGCCATGGCCTCACCTCGCGCTGAAGGCAGGATCGAGCGGCACCGTGTCCGGTGCCGGAGCGGGTTCGAGCCGCGCCGCCAGGACGACCGCGACGAGGAACAGCAGCCCTTCCGCGGCGAAGACCGCCGCGTAGGCCTGGACGGGTTCGGCGGTGATCAGCCGGACGGCGTCGACCGCCACGGCCCCGAGGAAGCCGCCGGCCCCGAAGGCGACGCCCTGCGCGGCGCCCCAGACGCCCATGCGGGTGCCGCGCTCCCGCGCGTCGCCGCGGCCGGCGAGCGCCATCATCGAGCCGATGGCGGCGACCGCGTAGGCGCCGTTGGCCACCCCGAGGGCGAAGACCGTCGCGCGCAGGGGGAAGTCCGATCCCGCCGCCGCGCCGCTCGCCAGGGCGAAGAGGGCGGCGGCCGAACCGGCGCAGCCGATCCCGATCCAGAGCCGCAGGGAGGCGAGGACGGTGCCGCGGGCGAGGAGCGTCACCGCCGCCACCAGCAGCATGCCGGCGAGCACGCCGCCGTGCTGGAGGCCGGCGAGCTTGGTGGTGGCGCCGGGGCTCATCGCGAAGACGAGGCCGGCATAGGGCTCCAGGATCAGCTCCTGGGCGCTGTAGGCCAGCATCGACACGAAGACGAAGATCGTGAAGGTCCGGCTCACGGGGTCGGCCAGCACGTGGGCCAGCACGGTGAAGAACGGGCGGCGCGCCTCCGCGGGCTCGGGAGCCCGGACCGGCAGGCGGCGCTCGACGCCGGCGACCGCGAGGGCCGCCACGCAGAAGGCGACGAGCGAGACCGTGCCCGACACCGCCACGAGGCGCGGGCCGGAGAACGGGTCGAGGAAGTGCCCGGCGAGCGGCGCCGTGACGGCGAAGCCGACGATCATCATCACCCAGACGACGGTGGCGGCCGCGCCCCGCCGGGCCGGCGCGACGCCGCCCGAGAGCAGGACGAGGAGCGAGGTCCCGGCCGCACCGACGCCCATGCCGACGCACAGGAACGAGAGGGCGGCGAGCGCCAGCCCCAGGGCGAGGCTCTCGGCCGCCAGCGCGGTGCCGCAGGCGGCGCCGAACCCGCCGAGGCAGAGGGCCGCCATGCCGCCGACGATCCAGGGGGTGCGCCGGCCGCTGCGGTCGGAGCCGTAGCCCCAGCGCGGGCGCAGGACCTGCACGGCGTAGTGCAGGGCGACCAGCAGGCCCGGCACGAGGGCGGGCAGCGCCAATTCCACCACCATGACCCGGTTGAGGGTGGCGGTCATCAGCACGACGACGCTGCCCAGCGCGGTCTGGACGAGGCCGAGGCGGACGATCTGGGGCCAGCCGAGGCCCGCGCCGGGGTCCGGTGCCATCACGCCCCTCCCACCAGCGGGCGCAGCGCGAAGGCCGAGACCAGCATGCCGAGGACGTAGAGGGTGGTGCCGGTGCCGTTGTACCAGATCGCCCGCTCCCGGGGATTCTCGAGGAACCGGGCCATCAGGGCGAACTGCCCGGCGAGCAGCGCGGCGACGAGGCCGGCGTGCCAGTAGCGCTCCCAGCCGACGAGGAGCGCGATCACCGCCACCTGCGGCAGGGCCATGACCAGGCAGGCGAAGCGCGCGGCGCGCTCGGAGCCCATCTGCACCGGCAGCGACAGCAGCCCCATCCGGCGGTCGCCCTCCACGGACTTGAAGTCGTTGAGGGTCATGATGCCGTGGGCCCCGGCCGCGTAGAGCAGCGCCACCAGGAGCACCCGCCGGTCGGGCAGGGCGGCGGCCATGACGGCGGCGCCGGTGAACCAGGGCAGCCCCTCGTAGCAGAGCGCCACCGCGGCGTTGCCCCACCAGCCGTTCCGCTTCAGCCGCACCGGCGGCGCCGAGTAGATCCAGGCCAGGACCAGCCCGAACAGCGCGGCCCCGAGGATCCAGGGCCCGAGCGCGGCGGCCACCGCCAGCGACAGCGCCGTCCAGGCGAGCGCGAGGTAGAGCCCCCAGCGGCCCGGGATCCGCCCGGAGGGGATCGGCCGGTTCGGCTCGTTGATCGCGTCGACGTGGCGGTCGAACCAGTCGTTGGCGGCCTGGCTGGTGGCGCAGACCAGCGGGCCGGCCAGCAGGATGCCGGCGGCGATCACCGGCCACTGGCCGCTGGCCGGCTGGCCCGAGGAGATCACCCCGCAGGCGAAGGCCCACATCGGCGCGAACCACGTGAGCGGCTTCAGCAGCTCGATGACTGCGCTCGGGGCGGGCGTAGCGGTCATGACGGGAGGCTACCGGCGCCCGACGGGGTGTCAAGCCAGATTTACACCGCACGCCAGCATGTGCGCGACGTTTGTCGAATAAATACAGCGGCGGACCAGAAATACATTATCCGAAACACCGAAAAACCGTGCCGGCGGGACCGCCCGCGCGGGCGCTTTCCGGCGCACCGGGCGCTCCCGGCGACCCCTGTCCGCGAGGACGATTCCGGGATCTTCGAGGCCTTCGGTGCCGGGATCCGAGGGGGTCCGGCGGGCCCCGCCGCGCGCACCTTCGAGAGATGGGATGGGATTGGATGGGACGGGTGCCGCCGCGCCCGGAGGCCGTGCCCGGATCCTCAGATGTCCTCGACCGGGCCGTCCAGGTCGCCGACGCCGTAGCGCCGCATCTTGGCGTAGAGGCCCTGCCGGCTCAGGCCGAGCATCTCGGCCGCCGAGGCCCGGTTGTCCCGGGTGATCCGCAGGGCCGCCTCGATGCAGAGCTTCTCGATCAGGTCGGTCGTCTCGCGCACCAGGGTCTTCATCGAGACCCGGCCGACCAGCTCGGTCATCTGCTCCACCGAGCGGGGCACCTCCCGCCCGACCCCGGGGCGCCCTTCGGCGATCCGCCGCGGGCCCGACCGGATGGCGAAGCCCAGGCAGGGGCGGGCGCCGGCCACCGACACGGCGGCGACCTCCACGTCCTCCATGCCGCCGTAGGCGCCGCGGACGACGGTGGCGAAGCGGCGCACGGCGCCGTGGTCGACGAGGGTCGCGAACAGCGCCTGCGCCTCGGTCTCGTCGCGGCCGAGCCAGTGGTCGAGGGTGCGCCCGCGGGCCTGGCCCACCGTGGCGAGCTGCGCCAGTTCCAGGAAGGCGGCGTTGGCCATGAGGATCCGCCGCGCCGAATCGGTGACCACGAAGCCCTCCGGCATCGCCTCGATCACCGCGGCGGTGGGCGCCTCCTGGTCGGGCCCGGGCGCCGCCGTCGCCGGGTCGGCGACCAGCTGCAGCAGCGCGCTCGCGCCGCCCTCGCCCCGGAACAGCGAGGCCGAGACCGTGACCTCCCCGCGCCCGTGCTGCAGCGCCGCCCGGATCTCGCCCGCCTGCCCGGTCGCCCGCAGGGCGGCGAACTGCGCCTCCAGGGCCCGGGTGCTGGTGGGGTCGAACAGCTCGACGGCGTCCTGCCCGGCGATGCGCTTGGCCGGGCGCCCGAGGAGGCGCGCCGCGGCCGGGTTGGCCTCGGCCACCCGGCGCGTGCCGGCATCGACCACCAGCACCGGCTCGCCGGAGATCTGGAACAGGAGCCGGTAGCGGGTCTCGGCGGCGCGGAGCCGGTCGTAGTCCCGCTCCAGGGCCTGCTGGGTCTCCACCAGCCGGCGCTGCAGGGCCGCCACCGCCCGCATGTCGCGCCCGAGCACGAGGATCGGGCCGCCCTCCGAGGGCCGGATCGACGCGTAGCGGATCGGCAGGTCGGCGCCGTCGGGCGAGGGGTGGTTCACCTGGCGCCAGCGGGTGATGCCGTCGGCCCCGGCGTCCCGCAGCAGGGCGTCGACCTTCGGGCGGCTCTCCACCGTGACGGTGTCGATCCAGCGCCGGCCCAGCCAGCCCGCCACGGTCTCGGCCGCGAGGTCGGCGCCGACCGTGGCGTCCCGAATCACCCCGTCCGCGTCGATCACCAGGGAGAGGTCCGCGGACGCCGCGACGATGCGCCCGACCGCCTCACCCTGGAGGAGGCCGGCCACCTGCTGCAGGGCCGCGGGCGGCGACTGCGGGGAGGGGCGGGGCTGAGGGGTCACGGTCACCGCAATGTGATAGTCGGTTTGAGGCCCTTTCAGCAGGCCAATGCCTGTCTGTCCAGCAAAGCTTCCGCCGCGGCGGGCGCGAGGCACGCGTCCGACGCGCAGGCATCCGCCCCGACGATCCCCGCCTCGCCGCCGTGGCGCGCGAAGAAGGGGCCGCCGACCAGCACCCGGACGTCCCGGTTGCGCGAATCGCGGCGCACCTCCGCCACCGTCGCCGTCAGGACCGGCAGCAGGACGTCGCAGGAGAGCGACAGGCCGACCACGTCGAACCAATCGGACCGGAGCAGGTCCAGGGGGTCGACCCCCGGCCCGGGCACCGCGGTGGTCACGTCCCAGCCGGCCTCCCGGAAGAAGCTCGCGACCAGCGACAGGCCGAAGACGTGGGTCTCGCCCGGGCAGGGCAGCAGCAGGACGCTGCGCCCGTTGGCCGGGACCGATTCACTCTCCAGCTCGGCGCAGAGGCGGCGGCTCACGGTGTGGAGCCGCCCGAGGGCCTCGGTCACCGCCAGGAAGTCGCAGGCATCCTCCTCCCAGAGGGCGCCGAGGTGCCGGGCGGCCGGGGCGAGCAGGTCGAGGAGCAGGCGCGGGAGCGGCAGGCCGCCGTCGCACAGGGCGTCCACGCGGGCGTCGAGGTCGACCGGGCCGGAGGCCAGGAGCAGGGCGCTGAAGTCGGCGATCTCCCGCGCGCTCGGCGCCCGGTCCGCCGGGACGGCGCGGCCGGCGGGCCGGTGGGCCAGCATCAGGCGGGGCAGGATCTCCGCCTCGACGACCTTGGCGAGCGCGTCGGGCACGGGCCTGTGCAGGTCGGGCCAGCCGAGGGCCGCGTCGCGGAACACGGGGAGCCCGTCGCTCACGGGGCTGCAGCCGGCCGCGGACGGACCGTGATCCAGACGGCCACCGAAATGCCTCCAGTTTCCCATCGGCATCCTCCCTGAGACGGCCCCGTCCCGGACGGGCCGGCGGATCCGCTCGCGCGCTCGGTGTGGCGTTGCTCGCCCGTCTATTCTTCGTGTCCGTCAGTTCCTGAGTCTGACAAGCCGAACGGCAGCAATCTCTGCCGCCACGGCCGACGATACGCTTCCTGACGATCTTGGCAATGATCTTATTCGAAGAAAAAATATCCCTGCCACTGTCATGCCGTGAAAGCGTCAAGCGCACTTGACACTTCCCGGACCCCCGCCCTAGCCTCTGTCAACGACGGAGCCTGAGGCGCCGCCGACGACCAGGGAGCGGATGCATGGGTCCCGAGGACCGGCCGGCACGACCGCTCTACACGCCCGCCGAACGGCGCCGGCGCGATTCGTCGCTCTGGACCGTGGTCCAGGGAGTGCTGGCGCCCCTCCAGTTCGCGATCTTCCTGGTGAGCCTCGTCCTGGTGCTGCGCGCCCTGGCCACCGACGACGGCCTGCGCGCGGCCGAGATCTCGGTCGTCGTGAAGACCCTGGCCCTCTACGCGATCATGGTCACCGGCTCGATCTGGGAGAAGGTCGTGTTCGGGCGGTGGCTCTTCGCGCCTGCCTTCTTCTGGGAGGACGTGGTCAGCATGCTGGTGCTGGCTCTCCACACCGCCTACCTCGCGGCCCTCGCCACGGGCGCGCTCAGGGGTCAGGCGCTGCTGCTCCTCGCGCTGGCGGCCTACGCGACCTACGTGATCAACGCGGCCCAGTTCCTCCTGAAGCTCCGGGCCGCGCGCATGGAGAGTGCCGGAAGTCGCGCGCCGCGCCTCGCGGAGGCGCTGCCGTGAACGCTCCCTTGCTTCATCAGCCACCCTGCGGCGGCATCGAGCTCCGCCAGGAGCAGGGTCAGCGGGCCGTGTTCTGCGGGCTGACCGGCATCGTCTGGCTGCACCGGAAGATCCAGGATGCCTTCTTCCTGGTGGTCGGCTCGCGCACCTGCGCGCACCTGATCCAGTCCGCCGCCGGCGTGATGATCTTCGCCGAGCCGCGCTTCGCCACGGCGATCATCGACGAGCGCGACCTCGCCGGCCTCGCCGACGCCAACGAGGAGCTCGACCGGGTGGTGACCCGGCTGATCGAGCGCCGGCCGGACATCAAGCTCCTGTTCCTCGTGGGCTCATGCCCGTCGGAAGTGATCAAGCTCGACCTGTCCCGGGCGGCCCAGCGCCTGTCGGGACGGCTCGCCCCCGTACGGGTGCTGAACTACTCGGGTTCCGGCATCGAGACGACCTTCACGCAAGGGGAGGATGCCTGCCTCGCCGCCCTCGTGCCCGACCTGCCCCGCGAGGCCGAGACGGCGGTCCCTTCGCTCCTCGTGGTCGGGGCGCTGGCCGACGTGGTGGAGGATCAGTTTCTCCGGCTCTTCGCCGCGATGGGGATCGCGGATGTCCGGTTCCTGCCCGCCCGCCGGGCGAACGCGATGCCGGCTGTTGGGCGCAACACCCGCTATCTGCTGGCCCAGCCCTTCCTGACCGACACGGCCCGGGCCCTCGACGAGCGTGGCGCCTGCCGGCTGCCCGCATCGTTCCCTCTGGGCGCCGAAGGTACCACCGGCTGGCTTCGGGCAGCCGCCGAGGCGTTTGGCGTCTCCGAGGCCGCCTTCGAACAGGCCACGGAAGCGGGCCGCGCCCGCGCCGAGACCGCGCTCGCCCCCCACCGCGAGAGGCTCGGCGGCAAGCGCGTGTTCTTCTTCCCCGATTCGCAGCTGGAGGTTCCGCTCGCCCGCTTCCTCGCCCGGGAGCTCGGCGCGGACCTCGTGGAGGTCGGGACGCCGTACCTGCACCGGGGGCATCTCGCCGCCGAAATCGAGCTGCTGCCCAAAGGCACGCGGGTGACGGAGGGCCAGAGCCTCGACGACCAGATGGACCGCTGCCGGGCGGAACGGCCGGATCTCACGGTCTGCGGCCTCGGTCTCGCCAATCCCCTGGAGGCGGAGGGGCTGTCGACCAAGTGGTCGATCGAGCTGCTGTTCACGCCCGTGCAGGGCTACGAGCAGGCCGGCGACCTCGCGGAGCTGTTCGTGCGCCCGCTCCGCCGCCGCGCCCTGCTGGAGGTGTAGAGCCATGCAGCTCACGCTCTGGACCTACGAGGGTCCGCCTCACATCGGCGCGATGCGCGTCGCCACGGCGATGTCCGGGCTGCACTACGTGCTGCACGCGCCGCAGGGCGACACCTACGCCGACCTGCTGTTCACGATGATCGAGCGGCGGGACGCCCGCCCGCCCGTCACCTACACGACCTTCCGCGCCCAGGATCTCGGCCGCGACACCGCCGAGCTGTTCAAGCAGGCGGTCTCGGCCGCCCACGCGCGGTTTCAGCCCCAGGCGATGATCGTCGGCGCCTCCTGCACCGCCGAGCTGATCCAGGACGATCCGGGCGGCCTCGCCAAGGCCCTCGACCTGCCGATCCCGGTGATCCCACTGGAATTGCCCGCCTACCAGAAGAAGGAGAACTGGGGCGCGTCGGAGACCTTCTACCGCCTCGTCCGGGCGCTCGCCGGTCCGCCCGCCCCGCATCCGGCGCGCGAACCCGGGCAGCGTCCGCTCTGCAACATCCTGGGACCGACGGCGCTGGGCTTCCGCCACCGGGACGACCTGATCGAGATCCGCCGGCTGCTCGATTCGCTCGGCATCGCCGTGAATGTCGTGGCCCCGCTGGGGGCCACGCCCGCCGATCTCGGCCGGCTCCGGGAGGCCGATTTCAACGTCGTGCTCTACCCCGAGACCGCCCGGTCGGCCGCGGACTACCTGAAGAAGAGTTTCGGGCAGCCGTTCACGCAGACCGTCCCGATCGGCGTCGGCGGCACCCGCCGGTTCGTCGAGGAGGTTGCGAGCCTCGCCGGGATCGACCCGGCACCGGTGCTCGACGGCCCCGGCTCGCGGCTGCCCTGGTACTCCCGCTCGGTCGATTCGACGTATCTCACGGCCAAGCGCGTCTTCGTGTTCGGCGACGCGACCCACGCCATCGGCATCGCCCGGGTCGCCGCCAAGGAACTCGGCTTCACCGTCGTGGGACTGGGCACCTACGGCCGCGAATTCGCCCGCGAGGTCCGCGCCGAGGCCGCCGAGCACGGTATCGAGGCGCTGATCACCGACGATTACCTCGACGTCGAGGCGGCGATCCGCGCGGCCGCGCCAGAACTGGTGCTCGGCACCCAGATGGAGCGCCACGTCGCGAAGCGGCTCGGCATCCCCTGCGCGGTGATCTCCGCGCCGGTGCACGTCCAGGACTTCCCGGCCCGCTACGCCCCGCAGATGGGGTTCGAGGGCGCCAACGTCCTGTTCGACACCCTGGTCCATCCGCTGATGATGGGCCTCGAAGAGCACCTCCTCGGCATGTTCCGGGAGGATCCCGAATTCCACGACGGCGTCGGCCCCTCGCATCTCGGCGGCAAGTCCTACGGGACTCCGGCGGACGGGGCGTTCGAGGCCGCGGAACGGGCGCCGGCCGACACCCCTCCGACGCCGGCGCCCGTTCCGATTCTTCTGGACCGGGCCGCAGCGTGGTCGCCCGAGGCCGAGAAGGAACTCAAGAAGATCCCGTTCTTCGTGCGGGGCAAGGCGCGCACCAACACCGAGACCTTCGCCCGGGAGCGGCATCTGCCGCTCATCACCGTCGAGACCCTCTACGATGCCAAAGCGCATTTCGGCCGATAGGCCGCCGATCCGCATCGTCATCGTCACGCTCGACAATCACTTGGCGAGCGCGGTGGAACGGGCGCGCCTGCGCCTCCGGACCGAGATGCCCGAGCTGGTTCTGGGCTTCCACGCGGCGGCCGAATGGGACAACGACCCCGCGACCCTGGAGGCCTGCCGGGCCGACATCGCGCAGGCCGACATCGTGCTCTCGGCCATGCTGTTCATGGACGAGCACGTGCGGGCGATCCTGCCGGCGCTGGCGGCGCGGCGCGACGCCTGCGACGCGATGGTCGGCTGCCTCTCGGCCGGCGAGGTGGTGAAGACCACGAAGCTCGGCCGCTTCGACATGAGCGGCACCAAGCGCAGCGCCCTCGACTTCCTCAAGAAGCTGCGCGGCAAGCCGGGCCAGCAGGGCAATGCCGGACGGCAGATGGCCCTGGTGCGCAAGCTGCCGAAGATCCTGCGCTTCATCCCGGGCTCGGCCCAGGACGTGCGCGCCTATTTCCTCACCCTGCAATACTGGCTCGCGGGCTCGGACGAGAACGTCGCCGCGCTGGTGCGCTTCCTCGTGCACCGCTACGCGGCTGGCGAGCGGGCCGCCTGGCGTGACGGCCCGGCGGCGCCCGCACCCCTCGACTACCCCGAGACCGGCCTCTACCACCCGCGCCTGCCCGGCCGGATCGGCGCCGACCCGTCACAGCTGCCCCGCCTCGCGGGCGCGAAGGGCCGCGTCGGCCTCTTGGTGATGCGCAGCTACGTGCTCGCCGGCAACACCGCCCATTACGACGGGGTGATCGCCGCCCTGGAGGCGCAGGGCCTCGACGTCGTGCCGGCCTTCGCCAGCGGCCTCGACAACCGCCCAGCGGTGAATTCCTTCTTTATGAAGGACGGTCGCGCCTGCATCGACGCGCTGGTCTCGCTCACCGGCTTCTCCCTGGTCGGCGGCCCCGCCTACAACGACGCCGCCGCGGCCGAACTGATGCTGGCCCGGCTCGACGTGCCCTACCTCGCCGCCCAGGCGCTGGAATTCCAGACCCTGGAGCAGTGGGAGGCGGGCGACCGCGGCCTGTCGCCGGTCGAGGCGACCATGATGGTCGCTATCCCCGAACTCGACGGCGCCACCGCCCCGATGGTGTTCGGCGGACGGTCCTCCGCTTCCGGCAGCGACAACGCCCGGGACATGCGGGTCCATCCCGAGCGGGCGGCCCGCCTCGCCGAGCGGGTCGCACGTCTGGTCTCCCTCCGCCGGACCGCGAGGGCCGAGCGGAAGCTCGCCGTGGTGCTGTTCAACTTCCCGCCCAATGCCGGCGCCACCGGCACGGCCGCGTTCCTGTCGGTCTACGCCTCGCTGCTCAACACCCTGAAGGGCTTAGCGGCGGACGGCTACACGGTCGAGATCCCGGAAGACGTCGATGCCCTGCGCGCGGCGATCTTGGAGGGCAATACCAAACGCTACGGCACCCAGGCCAACGTCCACGCCCGCATCCCGGCCGAGGATCATCTGCGCCGCGAGCCCTACCTCGCCGAGATCGAGGCCCAGTGGGGCCCGGCGCCCGGCCGCCACCAGACCAACGGCGCCGAGATCTTTGTCCTCGGCGCGCAGTTCGGCAACGTCTTCGTCGGGGTCCAGCCGGCCTTCGGCTACGAGGGCGATCCGATGCGGCTGCTGTTCGAGCGCGGCTTCGCGCCGACCCACGCGTTCTCGGCCTTCTACCGCTACCTGCGCGAGGATTTTTCCGCCGACGCCGTGCTGCATTTCGGCACCCACGGGGCGCTCGAATTCATGCCCGGCAAGCAGACCGGCCTGTCCGAATCCTGCTGGCCGGAGCGGCTGATCGGGGCGCTGCCCAACGTCTACCTCTACGCGGCCAACAACCCCTCGGAAGGGACGCTCGCCAAGCGCCGCTCGGCTGCGACGCTGGTGAGCTACCTCACCCCGAGCCTCGCGGCTGCCGGGCTCTACCGTGGGCTGATCGACCTGAAGAGCTCGATCGAGCGCTGGCGCGGCCTCGGCCCCGAGGCGGCGGGCGAGCGCGAGACCCTGGCCCGCCTGATCCAGGATCAGGGCGCGGCGGTCGACCTCGTGGCGGCCGATCCGGGCTGGAGCGGCGATCTGGAGGCGCGGGTCTCCGGCCTCTGGACCGCGCTGCAGGAGCTGGAGCAGACCCTGATCCCGCACGGGTTGCACGTGGTCGGGCAGGGGACGCCGGAAGAGGAGCGGGTCGATCTGCTCCTGGCGCTCGCCGAGTCGGCGCACGGCGTGAAGCCGGAGCGGGCCGGCATCGAAGCGCTCGTCGCCGGCCGGGGCATCGAGGCGGTGCTGAAGGCCTCCGGCTTCTCCGCCGACCAGACCAACCGCGAGATACTCAAGAACCTCGCTGAGACCGACCGGCTGCTGTCCCGCGACCATGAAGTGCCGGCGCTGCTGCGGGCGCTCGACGGCCGCTTCGTGCCGCCGGTGGCGGGCGGCGACATCCTGCGCAACCCGGCCGTGCTGCCGACCGGCCGCAACCTCCACGGCTTCGACCCCTACCGCCTGCCCTCGGCCTTCGCGGTGGCGGACGGCGCCCGGCAGGTCGCCCGGATCCTCGAGCGCTTCGCCGCCGACGGAAAGCCCTGCCCGGAGAGCGTCGCCCTGGTCCTGTGGGGCACCGACAACCTCAAGAGCGAGGGCGGCCCGATCGCCCAGGCGCTCGCGCTGATCGGCGCCGCGCCCCGCTTCGACGGCTACGGCCGCCTGAGCGGCGCCGAGTTGATCCCGCTGGAGACCCTCGGCCGCCCGCGCATCGACGCGGTGGTCACCCTCTCCGGCATCTTCCGCGATCTCCTGCCCCTGCAGACGAAGCTCCTGGCAGAAGCCTCGTACCTCGCCGCCACCGCCGACGAGCCCCTGGAGCAGAACTACGTCCGCAAGCACGCCCTCGCCATCCAGGCCGAGCAGGGCTGCGACCTGGAGACGGCGGCGCTCCGGGTCTTCTCCAACGCCGAGGGCGCCTACGGGGCCAACGTCAACCACCTCGTCGATTCGGGGAACTGGGACGACGACGCGGAACTCTGCGAGACCTTCTCGCGCCGCAAGAGTTTCGCCTACGGCCGCACCGGCCGCCCGGCGCCGCAGCGCGCCCTGATGCAGGCGGTGCTGGCCTCCGTCGACATGGCCTACCAGAATCTCGACTCGGTCGAGGTCGGCGTCACCTCCGTCGATCACTACTTCGACGGGCTCGGCGGCATGGGCCGGGCGGTGGCCCGGGCCAAGGGCGAGTCGGTGCCGATCTACATCAGCGACCAGACCCGCGGGGAGGGGCGCGTCCGCTCCCTGGAGGAGCAGGTGGCGCTGGAAACGCGCACCCGGATGCTCAACCCGAAATGGTACGAGGGCCTGCTCGGCCACGGCTACGAGGGCGTCCGCCAGATCGAGACGCATCTCACCAACACGGTCGGCTGGTCGGCCACCGCCAACGCGGTCCAGCCCTGGATCTACGAGCGGATCACCGAGACCTACGTCCTCGACAAGGACATGCGCGAGCGCATGGCCGCCTTGAACCCTACCGCCTCCGCCAAGGTCGCCCAAAGGCTGATCGAGGCGCACCGCCGCGGCTTCTGGACCCCCGACGCAGAGATGCGCGACGCCCTCGACCGGGCCGAGGAGGAGCTGGAGGACCGCCTGGAAGGCGTCACCGCAGGAGTGGCCGCATGAACATCGCGATCCGCAATCCCGTCGTCGCCCGGAAGGAGGAGGGGAGCCTTCAGGTCGCCCTCGACCCCGACCTGAAGATCGAGACCGCCAAGGTCTTCGCGGTCTACGGCAAGGGCGGGATCGGCAAGTCGACCACCTCGTCGAACCTGTCGGTGGCGTTCTCGAAGCTCGGCAAGCGGGTGCTGCAGATCGGCTGCGACCCGAAGCACGACTCGACCTTCACGCTGACCAAGCGCCTCGCCCCCACGGTGATCGACGCCCTGGAGGCGGTGAACTTCCACTCGGAGGAGCTGCGCGTCGAGGATTTCGTGGTCGAGGGCTACAACGGCGTGATGTGCGTCGAGGCCGGCGGCCCGCCCGCCGGCACCGGCTGCGGCGGCTACGTGGTCGGCCAGACCGTGAAGCTCCTCAAGGAGCACCACCTCCTGGAGGACACCGACGTCGTCGTGTTCGACGTGCTCGGCGACGTGGTCTGCGGCGGCTTCGCCTCGCCGCTCCAGCACGCCGACCGGGCACTGATCGTCACCGCCAACGACTTCGACTCGATCTTCGCGATGAACCGGATCGTCGCGGCGATCCACGCCAAGTCCAAGAACTACGGCGTGCGGCTCGGCGGCGTCATCGCCAACCGCTCGGCCAAGACCGACGAGATCGACCGGTTCAACGACGCGGTCGGCCTGAAGCGCCTCGCCCACTTCCCCGACCTCGACGTGGTCCGGCGCTCGCGGCTCAAGAAGTCGACCCTGTTCGAGATGGAGTCCTCGCCCGAGCTCGACGCCGTGACCGCCGAGTACATGCGGCTCGCCGAGACGCTCTGGGCCGGGGGCGAGCCCTGCGAGGCGATCCCCATGAAGGACCGCGACCTGTTCGAGTTCCTCGGTTTCGATTGAGTCTGGAGTTCGACCGATGGCCAGCGCCAGCTACGACGCCCGCCGGGGCGAGCTGACCACCTACTTCGACCGCACCGCGGTCGAGGCGTGGTCCCGCCTGACCTCGGACGCCCCGGTGAGCCGGATCCGCGCCACCGTGCGGGCCGGGCGCGACGCCATGCGGGCGACGCTGCTCTCCTGGCTCCCGGCCGACATGACGGGCTCACGCCTGCTCGATGCCGGCTGCGGCACCGGCGCGCTCAGCGTCGAGGCTGCGCGGCGGGGCGCCGAGGTGGTGGCGATCGACGTCTCGCCGACGCTGATCGGGCTGGCGCAGGAGCGGCTGCCGGCGATCGCGGGCGCGGGGCGCATCGACTTCCGGGTGGGCGACATGCTCGATCCGGCGCTCGGCCGGTTCGACCACGTCGTGGCGATGGATTCGCTGATCCACTACCGCGCCGCCGACATCGCCCGGGCGCTGGCGGTGCTGGGCGCGCGCACGGACGGCTCGGTGCTGTTCACCGTAGCGCCGCGCACGGCGCTCCTGACGGTGATGCACGCGGCCGGGAAGTTCTTCCCGCGCGGCGATCGCTCGCCCGCCATAGTGCCGGTGACCGAGGGCGGGCTGCGGCGGCGGATCGCCTCGGAGAGGGCCCTCGACGGCTTCGCCTGGGCGCGGTCGCACCGGATCAACAGCGGATTCTACCTGTCGAACGCGGTGGCGCTGACGCGCACCCTGCCTCACCGCGCGGATGGTCGGCCAATGACACCCGGGGCGCGACCATGACCCCCGCCCGCAAGCTCACCGAGGCCCTGATGCGCCTCGGCCCGGCGCTGCTTCCCTTCGCGGACGCCGCCACCGCCGAGCTGCCGCTGGGACGGCTGCTCCGCCTCGCCCTGTTCCAGGTCACTGTCGGCATGGCCGCGGTGCTGCTGATCGGCACTCTCAACCGGGTGATGATCGTCGAGCTCGGCGTTCCGGCCTGGATCGTCGCGATGATGCTGGCGCTGCCGCTGGTCTTCGCGCCCCTGCGGGCGCTGGTCGGCTTCCGCTCGGACACCCACCGCTCGGTGCTGGGCTGGCGGCGCGTCCCCTACATCTGGTTCGGCACGCTGCTCCAGTTCGGCGGCCTCGCGATCATGCCGTTCGCCCTGCTGATCCTGTCGGGCGACACGACCGGGCCGCTCTGGGTCGGCAACCTCGCGGCGGCGCTCGCCTTCCTGCTGGTCGGCGCCGGCCTGCACACGACCCAGACCGTCGGGCTGGCGCTCGCCACCGACCTCGCCCCGGCGCACGCGCGCCCGAAGGTGGTGGCGCTGCTCTGCGCGGCGCTCCTGTTCGGGATGATGGCGAGCGCGGTGCTGTTCGGCCTGTTCCTCGCCCATTTCTCACCCGTCCGGCTGATCCAGGTGATCCAGGGCGCGGCGCTGGTCACGATCATCCTCAACGGGTTCGCCCTCTGGAAGCAGGAGCCCCGCGATCCGAACCGGACGCGGACGGCACCGCAGCGCGACTTCCGGTCCTCCTGGCAGGCCTATGCGGGGCAGGGCACCGCCCGGCGACGCCTCGTGGCGATCGGCCTCGGCACGGCGGGCTTCTCGATGCAGGACATCCTGCTCGAACCCTACGGCGGTCAGATCCTGCACCTCTCGGTGGCGGCCACCACGGCGCTGACCGCGCTGCTGGCCGCCGGAGGCGGGCTCGGCCTGCTGGTCGCGGCGCGCTGGCTCGGGCGCGGGGGCGACCCGTTCCGCGTCTCCGCGGTGGGCGTCGGGATCGGGATCCTGGCCTTCTCGGCGGTGGTCTTCGCCGCCCCGCTCGCCTCGGCCGACCTGTTCGCCGCGGGCGTGAGCCTGATCGGCCTCGGCGGCGGCCTGTTCGCCCACGGCACGCTCACCGCCTCGATGAACCGCGCCGGCCCCGAGGATACCGGGCTCGCCCTCGGTGCCTGGGGCGCCGTGCAGGCGACCGCGGCCGGGCTGTCGATCGCGGCGAGCGGCATCGTGCGCGACGTCGGCGGCGCCATCGCCCAGTCGGGGGTGCTCGGCGAGGGCATGAACGAGCCCGCCATCGGCTACCTCATCGTCTACCACATCGAGATCGCCCTGCTGTTCGCCGCGCTGCTCGCGCTCGGACCGCTGGTGCGCGAGGACGCCCGGATACGAGTTCGAGACAGCATCACCGATGGCCTCGCCGGCCGCACAGCCTGAGACTTGGGGAGGACAGCCATGCCAACCGGCGCACTTACGGGTTACGTCGACGTCGCCCAGGTCGTACTCTACGCGTTCTTCCTCTTCTTCGCGGGCCTGGTCTTCTGGCTGCGCCGGGAGGACCGGCGCGAGGGCTACCCGCTGGAGAACGAGACGGTCGGCCGCCGCAAGGCGGACGACCCGATCCTGATCCCCCGGTCCAAGGCGTTCCATCTGCCGGGCGGCGAGACGACCTACGCGCCGCAGGCGGTTCATGGCCGGGACGACATCGAGACCGGGATCCCGGCCCGCAAGGTCGAACCCTGGCCGGGCGCCCCCTACGAGCGCACGGAGACGTCGCTCCAGGCCGGCGTCGGCCCGGGCTCCTGGGTGCTGCGGCACGACGTGCACGACCGGACCTGGGACGACGAGATCCGCATCGTGCCCCTGCGGGTGGCGAAGAACTTTGTCATCCACGAGGACGGCCCGAACCCGATCGGCATGACGGTGTTCGGCACCGACAACGCGGTCGCGGGCGTGATCAGCGACGTCTGGGTCGACCGCGGCGAGTCGCTGATCCGCTACTACGAGGTCGAGCTCCCGACGGGCGGGCGCCGGCTGATGCCGACAACGTTCTGCCGGGCCGGCGGCTTCACCAAGACGGTGACGACCGAGGCTCTGCTCGCGAGCCAGTTCGCCGACATCCCCAGCACCCGCGACCCCGACAGCGTGACCTTCCTCGAGGAGGAGCGGATCATCTCGTATTTCGGCGCCGGCACGCTCTACGCGACGCCGGCCCGGGCGGAGCCCCTGATATGAGCGGCGACTTCCTCCCCGAGGGCACCCTGCGGGGTCTGCCCGGCCCGCTGCCGGCGGGCGAGCGCATCCTCTGGCAGGGTGCGCCGACGACCGCGGGCCTGCTGGTCCGGGTGTTCCACGCCCGCTTGGTGATCGCGTGGTTCTCGGTCTGCGCCGTGGCCTTCGGCCTCACGGCGGGCTCGCCCGCGGCGGCGATCAAGGTGGTGGCGCCGACCCTGGTGATCGGCGCCGGCGCCGTCGCGCTGCTCTGGCTGCTCGCCTGGCTCACTCACCGGACGACGCTCTACACGGTGACCAACCGCCGCGTCGTGCTGCAGGCCGGCATCGCCCTGCCGGTGACCCACAACCTGCCCTTCGCGCAGATCGAGACGGCGGCCCTGCGGGCCTTCACGGATGGCAGCGGCGACCTGCCGCTGCGGTTGCGGCCGGGCCTCCGGATCGCCTACCTTCACATCTGGCCGCATGTCCGGCCCTGGCATCTCGCCCGGACCGAGCCCATGCTGCGCTCGGTGCCGGACGCGGACGCCGCGGCGGCGCTGCTGGCACGCGCCCTCGAGGCCCATGCCGACGGCACCGCGCCGCCGGTTCGGGTGGCGCGTCTCGGCCGAGCGGACGAGAATCCCGGCTGCCTCGTCGCGGCCGAATAGGGAGGGGCACGATGGGCGAGCGGGCGGAGGGCGCCGGCCGGGCCATGGCGGTCGCGGGACCGGCACCGGCGCTGCTGATGATCGGCGCCGGCGCGCTGATGGGCTTCACCATGCTGGCGGTCCTGATCGGCCGGAGCGAGAAGGTCGGCCTCGTCGCCCTGCCGCCCGCCAAGGTGGTGGAGCGCCTCGAGTTCCGCGCCGAGGATCAGGTCGACGGCTCGATCGCCCTGCGGGACGTCGCCGACCGGCACATCGTCGCCTGGATCCGTCCCGGCGAGGACGGGTTCCTGCGCGGGACCCTGCGGGGCCTCGCCCAGGCCCGCCAGCGGGAGGGCCTCGGCCCCGAGAAGCCCTTCAGCCTGACCCGCTACGACGACGGCCGCCTCGCGCTGGCCGACGAGGCCACCGGCCGCCGGGTGCCCCTGGAGGCCTTCGGGCCGACCAATGCCGGGGCCTTCGCGCGGCTGATGCCCGCGTCGGGTGCCCCCGCCGCGGAGACGCGGTGATGGGCCTGTTCGGCAGCCGCACCGTCACCGTGCCCTGCACGGTGGAGATCGAGCAGACGCCCGAGAGTCTGCACGCGCACGTCACCCTCGATGCCGGCTTCGAGATCGAGCCCGGCGACGCGGTTCAGGTCCACGACGCGCCGACCTCGGTGCCCTACGGCGAGCGCCTCACCGTGCGGCGCACCGCCACCGTGACGCGGGCCGGCGCGCTGGAGCGGGCCTGGACCAAGCTCATCGCGCATCTCGAGCTGACCGAACTCTACGAGGTCAGCTTTTCCGAGAGGAGGAAGCTGTGAACGCACCCGTCCCGCCGCCCTCCGGCCAGCCCGTCCCGAAGACGCCGATCAACGAATCGACCCGCTCGGCGCAAGAGACGACCTTCCTCAGCCCGCGCTTCTACACGACCGATTTCGACGAGCTCGACCGCACGAACGTCGAGCCGGTACGGCGCGACTGGGACATCCTGATCGCCGAGCTGCGCTCGGACCCGAACAAGCGCCACTTCACCCGCAACGAGGAGTTCGACTGCGACCTGTCGAAGATGGAGCCGGAGCTGCGGAAGGAGTTTTTGGACTTCCTCGTGTCGTCCATCACGGCGGAGTTCTCCGGCTGCGTCCTCTACGCCGAGATGCGCAAGCGGGCGAAGAACAAGGACATCAAGGAGCTGTTCGGCTTCATGAGCCGGGATGAAGCCCGCCACGCCGGCTTCATCAACGACACGCTCAAGGATTTCGGTATCGGCGTGGACCTGGGCTTCCTCACCAAGTCCAAGAAGTACACGTTCTTCCGGCCGAAGTTCATCTTCTACGCCACCTATCTCTCCGAGAAAATCGGCTACGCCCGCTACATCACGATCTTCCGCGAGCTGGAGCGGCACCCGGAGCGGCGCATCCACCCGATCTTCAAGTGGTTCGAGCTGTGGTGCAACGACGAGTTCCGCCACGGCGAGGCCTTCGCGCTGCTGATGCGCGCCAACCCGAAGCTGACGAGCGGCGTGAACCGCTACTGGATCCGGTTCTTCCTGCTCGCCGTCTTCGCCACGATGTACGTGCGCGACCATCACCGCCCGGCCTTCCACGCCGCGCTCGGCGTCGATCCCAGCGACTACGACTTCAAGGTCTTCCGGATCACCTCGGAGATCTCCCGCCAGACCTTCCCGCTGGAACTCGATATCGACAACCCGAAGTTCAAGGCGGGCCTCGACCGGCTGCTCGCCTGCTCCCGGGCGATCGCCGACGCCAAGGCGCGGGGCGGCCTCGTCGGCAAGGCCCTGCAGGGCCTCCACGCCGCCCGGGCGGCCGTGACCTTCGCGCGGCTCTATCTCCTGCCCGTCAAGGCCAACGCCCTGCCGGCCGACATCCGCCTCCAGCCGGTCTGGTAGCATGGGGACCTACGCCGCCCCGGTCCTGTACGCGGTCCTGCTCTGGTGGTTCTCCACCGGGCTGATCCTGCTGCTCGATCACGCCCCGCGGCGGACGCATCCGTGGAGCATGGCCGGGGCGACTCTGCTGCTCGCCGGCGCCCTGGTGGCGATCCGGTCCAGCGCCGCCGACACGAGCACCACGGGGGCCTACACGGCCTTCACGGCGGCGCTCGTCGTCTGGGGCTGGCAGGAGATGAGCTACTACATGGGCTTCCTGTCGGGCCCGCGGCCCGTCGCCTGCGCGCCGAGCGTGCGCGGGCTCGACCGGTTCTTCGCCGCGCTCGCCACCAGCCTGTGGCACGAATTCGCCATCGTGGTCGGCGGCCTGGCGATCCTGGCGCTGGTCTGGGGCAGCCCCAACCGCTTCGCCCTGTGGACCTACGGCACGCTGGTGGTGATGAACCTGTCGGCGCGGCTCAACCTGTTCCTGGGGGTGCGCAACCTCCACGCCGAGTTCCTGCCGGACCATCTCGGCTACCTCGCCTGCTACCTGTCCCGGAAGCCGATGAACCTGCTGTTCCCGGTCTCGGTGAGCCTCGGGACCATCGCGGCGGCCCTGCTCGGGCGGGCGGCGCTCGGCGCCGACCTGCTGGAGCACGAGCTGATCGGCTTCACGGTCCTGGCGACGCTGACCGCGCTCGCCACCCTGGAGCACTGGTTCCTGATGCTGCCGCTGCCCTCGGCGGAGCTGTGGCGCTGGAGCCTGCCGGCCCGGGCGCCCGGGGAAGCGGCCGGGCCGCCGGACCACGTCTAGGCCGAGGGATCACGAGCGGGCGACGCACGTCCACCAATCTGGAACTGGTCTTGTGCGAAGTCCGGTGTCACAGGCGGGATCAACCCGCAGGATTTGTTCGGGGAGAGGCGACATGGATTACGAGACCTTCTTCGGGGCTGAGATCGCCGGGCTCCACCGCGAGGGCCGCTACCGGGTCTTCACCGACCTCGAGCGCCACGCGGGCAACTTCCCGCACGCCACCCACCACCACGCGGCCGGCACCCGGCCCGTGACGGTCTGGTGCTCCAACGACTATCTCGGCATGGGCCAGCACCCGACCGTCACCGGGGCGATGCACGAGGCGATCGACCGCTGCGGCGCGGGCGCCGGCGGCACCCGGAACATCTCGGGCACGAACCACTACCACGTGCTGCTGGAGCGCGAGCTCGCCGACCTCCACGGCAAGGAGGCGGCCCTGCTGTTCACCTCCGGCTACGTGTCGAACTGGGCGGCGCTGGGGACCCTCGCGTCGCGCCTGCCGAACTGCGCGGTCTTCTCCGATTCCGAGAACCACGCCTCGATGATCGAGGGGATCCGGTTCTCGCGGGCCGAGCGCCACATCTTCCGCCACAACGACCCGGAGGACCTGAACCGCAAGCTCGCGCTGGTCGATCCCGCCCGGCCGAAGCTGGTGGCCTTCGAGTCGGTCTACTCGATGGACGGCGACATCGCGCCGATCGCCGAGATCTGCGACGTGGCCGAGGCCCACGGCGCGCTGACCTACCTGGACGAGGTCCACGCGGTCGGCCTCTACGGCGCCCGCGGCGGCGGCATCTCGGAGCGGGACGGCGTCGCCCACCGGCTCGACGTGATCGAGGGCACGCTCGGCAAGGCCTTCGCGGTGCACGGCGGCTACATCACGGCCTCCGAGAAGCTCTGCGACTTCGTGCGCAGCTTCGCGTCGGGCTTCATCTTCACCACCTCGCTGCCGCCGGCCGTCGCGGCGGGCGCGGCGGCGTCGATCCGCCACCTCAAGGAGAGCGGCGTCGAGCGGGCCCGGCATCAGGAGCGGGTGGCGAAGGTCCGGCAGGCGCTGGAGGCCGCCGACATCCCGACCATGCCGAACGACAGCCACATCGTACCGGTGATGGTCTGCGATCCGGTGCTCTGCAAGGGGATCTCCGACACCCTGCTCGACGAGTTCGGCATCTACGTGCAGCCGATCAACTACCCGACGGTCGCCCGCGGCACCGAGCGCCTGCGGATCACCCCGTCGCCGCTGCACACCGACGCCGACATCGCCCATCTGGTCGAGGCGCTCACCACGATCTGGGGCCGGATCGGGCTCCGGCAGAAGGCGGCGGAGTAAGCGCGGGCGGGGGTTCCCTTCTCCCACCTTCGCCCTCCATCCTGAGGTGCCCGCGTCAGCGGGCCTCGAAGGAGGCCTCCAGCCATCGCACGTCTTCTGGAGACCTCCTTCGAGGCCTCCGCTGCGCTGCGGCACCTCAGGATGAGGGGGTGGGTTGGATGCCCCCGCAGCATCGAGTCATCGCGTGCCCACCTTCCCCTTCTCGGCCATCGTCGGCCAGGACGAGATGCGCCAGGCGCTGCTGATCGCGGCGGTGGACCCGGCGGTCGGCGGCGTGCTGGTCTTCGGCGACCGCGGCACCGGCAAGTCCACGGCGATCCGGGCGCTGGCCGCCCTGCTGCCGCCGATGCGGGCGGTGGTCGGCTGCCCGTACAATTGCGATCCCGAAAGTCCCGCAGAAGCCTGTCCGCACTGCGCGAGCCTGCCGGGCGCGCGGAGAAAGTCCGAGAAAAAACCGGTGCCGGTGGTGGACCTGCCGCTGGGCGCCACCGAGGACCGGGTGGTCGGCACCCTCGACCTGGAGCGGGCGCTCGGCGCCGGCGTGAAGGCCTTCGAGCCGGGGCTGCTGGCCCGGGCCAACCGCGGCTTCCTCTACATCGACGAGGTCAACCTCCTCGAGGACCACCTCGTGGACCTCCTGCTCGACGTGGCGGCCTCCGGCGTCAACACGGTCGAGCGCGAGGGCCTGTCGCTCCGCCACCCGGCGCGGTTCGTCCTCGTCGGCTCCGGCAACCCGGAGGAGGGGGAGCTGCGGCCGCAGCTCCTCGACCGGTTCGGGCTGGCCTGCGAGGTCGCGACGCCGAGGGACATCCCCACCCGCATCGCGGTGGTGCGCGCCCGCGACGCCTACGAGCGCGACCCGGAGGGGTTCTGTGCTGCCCGTGAAGGCGAAGAGCGAAAGATTCAAAAAAGAATCCTGCTGGCACGGGAGCGCCTGCCATCGGTCACCGTGCCGGATGCCGCCCTGGAGCGCGCGGCGCGGCTCTGCCTCGCCCTCGGAACGGATGGCTTGCGCGGGGAACTGACCCTGATGCGCACGGCCCGGGCGCTCGCGGCGCTCGACGGCGCCGCGATGGTCACCGACGATCACCTCCGGCGCATCGCCCCGGCCGCCCTGCGCCACCGGCTGCGGCGCAACCCGCTCGACGAATCCGGATCCACCGCCCGGGTGGAGCGGGCGCTGGCGGAGGTCTTCGCGTGACGGCGCCGCTGCGCGCGCCCCGACCGCCAGGGCGTTCATCGCGCGGCTCCGGCCGAGTCGGCGCGGAACGGAGCGCGGGGCCCCTCTCCCGTGCGGGCGAGGGACAGGGTGGAGGACGGGGAGCGGCCGGACGAGGCGCGGCCCGAACGCGTCGCGCGCGTCTGCTCAGTCCTGGAACTCCGCATCCCGCACCCCGACCCTCTCCCGCCCGGGGTAGGGGGCCGGTCGCGCTCCGTCGCCCGCGTCGCGGTCCGATGGACGTGTCCGACCCTCGGCACCCGCTCGGGAGCGGGGCCCTGTCGCGCCCCGCTCGAGCTGATGCCTGAACATCGCCGTCCCGCAGAGCAGGGAGGGACACCGACCTGCGCCTGGGCCGATGCCCGCCTGGCCGCCCGGCTTCTCGCCGCGGACCCGCACGGACTCGGCGGCGCGGTGCTGCGGGCCCCCGCCGGGCCCGTGCGCGAGCGCTGGCTCGACAGCGTGCGGGCGGCGCTGCCCCCGGGAACGCCCTGGCGGCGCCTGCCGCCCGGCATCGGCGACGACGGCCTGCTCGGCGGCCTGGATCTCGCCGCGACCCTGGCGGCGGGCCGCCCCGTCGCGCGGGCCGGCCTGCTGGCGGAGGCCGATGGCGGGATCGTCGTCGTCCCCATGGCCGAGCGTCTGCCGCCGGGCACCGCGTCGCGGCTCGCCGCCGCCCTCGACACCGGCACGGTCTCGGACCGCGGCGCCCGGTTCGGCCTGATCCTCCTCGACGAGGGCGTGGCGGACGAGACGGTCGCCGAGGCGCTGGCCGATCGCCTCGCCTTCCGGCTGGACCTGAGCGGGCTCGGCCTCGCGGACACCGCGGCGGCCGAGCCGGAGCCCGCCCCGGGCGCGCCGGAGCCCGACCCGGTCGGGCGCCTCTGCGCCCTGGCCGAGGCCTTCGGGATCGCGTCGCTGCGCGGCCCGATCCTGGCGGCGCGCGTGGCGCGCGCCCTCGCGGGAGACGGGCCGATCGGCCAGGGGGCGATCGTGGCGGCCGGGCGCCTCGTCCTGGCGCCGCGGGCGACGCGCCTGCCCGCACCGGAGCAGCCCGTCCCCGAGACCGCGGAGGCGCCGGCGGAGCCGCCCGAGCCGAACGACGCGGAGGAGGCGTCGGGTCCGGCCGCAGAGGCGCCCGACGACGTCGTGCTGGAGGCGGTGCGCGCCGCGATCCCGCCGAACCTCCTCGACCAGCTTCTGGCGGGCGCGCAGCGTCTCCCGGCCGCGAAGGCCGGCCGGGTCGGGCAGGCGGCCTCGGCCCGCACCGGCCGCCCCGTGGGCAGCCGGAGGGGCGACCCGCGGCGGGGACGGCTCGACCTGCTCGCCACCCTGCGGGCGGCGGCGCCCTGGCAGGCCATCCGCAGAGTAGAGGGGGAGACGCGCCGCATCGTGGTGCGGCGGGACGATCTGCGGATCCGGATCCTCAAGCAGCGGACCGAGACCACCACGGTGTTCTGCGTGGACGCCTCGGGCTCGGCCGCCCTGGAGCGGCTGGCGGAGGCCAAGGGCGCGGTCGAGCTGCTGCTGGCGGAGGCCTATGTCCGGCGGGACCGGGTGGCGCTGGTGGCGTTCCGCGGCGCCGGCGCGGATCTCGTTCTGCCGCCGACTCGGTCGCTCACCCGCGCCAAGCGCGGGCTCTCGGGACTGCCGGGCGGGGGCGGGACGCCGCTCGCGGCGGGGATCGACGCCGCGGTCGCGGTGGCTCTGGGCGTGCGCCGCGGCGGCAGCCGGCCGGCGATCGTGCTGCTGACCGACGGGCGCGCCAACGTCGCGCGGTCGGGGGAGGGGGGACGGGCCCGGGCGGGCGCGGAGGCGCTGCAGGCGGCCCGAGCCCTGCGTGCGGCCGGGCTGCCGGCCCTCGTGGTCGATACCGGCACGCGGGGCGACGAGGCCCGTTCGGTGGCGGACGCGATGGGCGCCCGCTACCTGAAGCTGCCCCGGGCCGAGGCCGGCCAGCTCAGCGCGGCGGTGCGGGCGGCGCTCTGAGCGCCGCACCCGTCACCCCCGCGACAGGGTGTCAGAGGTCGCCGCCGATGCCGCTGTCGGCGAGGCGTTGGTGGTGGGCGAGCCAGGAGCTCAGCATCTCGCGGACGATGGCCTTGAGGCTCCAGCCGCCGGAGACCGGAGCGGCGATGTTCTGGGTCGAGGAGGTGAAGAGGATCATGACCTTCTCCGGAGTTGGTGGACGCGTCTTGTTCTTGCTCGCCCGAGATATGCCGTTGCTGTTGCAGCGCAGCAATCAGTCTCCGCTCACCGGTGGCATGCGGCCCCCGCATAGGATTGTTCAGTGTTACGAAATACTTCCGGCCATGAACGATAGCGCCGCCGTCGCCCCCGGATCGTCCGGCCATGCCGCAGTGCAGGATACGCGCGCATGCTGACCGGCTTCGATGCGGACCGGCCCGACTGGGCCGTGGAGGGCCGGGACTGGCCCCATCGGGAGGCCAGCCGCTTCGTGGAGGCGGCCGGCCTCCGCTGGCACGTCCAGGAATACGGGTCTCCGGACGCCCCGACGCTGCTGCTCCTGCACGGGACCGGGGCGGCCACGCATTCGTGGCGCGGGCTGGCGCCGCTCCTCGCGCGCGACTTCTCCGTAATCGCCCCGGACCTGCCGGGCCACGGCTTCACGGACCCGCTGCCCGACGCCGACCTGTCGCTGCCCGGCATGGCCCGGGCCGTGGCGGGCCTCGTTGCGGCGCTCGGCCGGCCGCCGGTCCTGGCGGCGGGCCACTCGGCCGGCGCCGCCGTCCTCGCGCGGATGTGCCTCGACGGCACCATCGCGCCCCGGCTGCTGGCGGCCTTCAACGGCGCTCTCGCGCCGCTGCCGGGGGCGGCGAACCTGCTGTTCCCCAGCATGGCGCGCCTCCTGTTCCTCAACCCCTTCACCCCCCGGATCTTCGCCTGGACGGCGGACCGGTCCGCGGCCAAGCGCCTGATCGAGGGGACCGGCTCGCGCCTCGACCCGGAGGGGGTCGACCTCTACCGGCGGCTCTTCGCCCGGGCCGGCCATGTCCGCGGGGCGCTGGGCATGATGGCGAACTGGGATCTCGCCGGGCTGCACCGGGCGCTGCCCGGCCTCGCCACCCGGACCCTGCTGATCGTCGGCGGCGACGACAAGGCCATCCTGCCGGACACCGCCTTCGCCCTGCGCGACCGCATGCCCGACGCCCGCGTCCGCCTGATCCGGGGGCTGGGCCACCTCGCCCACGAGGAGGCGCCGGAGCGCGTGGCCGAGGTGCTCCGCGCCGAGGCTTCGGACGCGGGCGTTCTGTCGCCGCCGTGAGCCGGACGGGACTGGCGCCGGCCTTGCGTGGGTCGTAGAGCCTGCCGCGGCGGGCAGGGCAGGATCGAGGAGCGGCCGGAACGATGGCGAGACCCGTGATCGGCGTCATCGGCAACGCGCGCCTGATCGACAGCCGCTTCCCGGCGCAGATCGTCGGCGAGAACAACATGCGGGCGGTCGCCGCGGTGGCCGGCGCCCTGCCGCTGATGTTCGCCGCCGTCCCGACGATCACCGACCTCGGGGACCTCCTCGACACCGTGGACGGCGTCCTGCTCACGGGAGGCCGCGCCAACGTCCATCCGGCGCGCTTCAACACCGAGCCCTGCGCGGCGCACGAGCCCTACGACGAGGATCGCGACGCCGTGGCGCTGCCCCTGATCGAGGCCTGCGTGGCAGGGGGCGTGCCGCTGTTCGGCATCTGCCGCGGCTTCCAGGAGATGAACGTCGCCTTCGGGGGCAGCCTGCACCCGGAGATCCGCGATCTGCCGGGCCGGCTCAACCACCGCATGCCGCGCCTCGCGAACGGCGAGATCCACCCGGACCTGGAATTGATCTTCGCCGACCGTCACGAGGTCCGGCTGACGCCCGGGGGCGCCTTCGCCCGCCTCCTGGAGCGCGAGACGATCCGGGTGAACTCCCTGCACGGCCAGGGCATCCTGGAGCCGGGCGGCCGGATCGTGATCGAGGGCCTCGCCGAGGATGACACGGTCGAGGCGATCCGCGTCCGCGACGCGGCGGGCTTCGCGCTGGGCGTCCAGTGGCACGCCGAGCACGATCCGGCGACCAACCCGATCAACCGCACGCTGTTCGAGGCCTTCGGGGCCGCGGCGGCGACGCGGCACCGGGCGCGGCGGGCCGGCCGGGGATGAGCCGCTCGCGCGCTGGGACGGCCCAGTGCAGAGGCCGCGCGCGGCAGCACAGCGCCGGCACACCGCCGACACCGGGAGTCTTTCCGGACTTAACCTATGTTTATTCTCTGGCGCTGATCCACGGAATATTGGCCACCCATCCGCACAGATCTTGGCCACACGCGGCCGGATTCACCTTATCCCCCGGACGACCTGTCGCAGGACGGAACAGTGGCCTCCCGTTGGTGTTCCCGGAGTCCCGAACAGCGGCCGCCTCGCGTGGAGGCCGGCCGCGCAGAGACCGGGCAGGCCCTGCATGCATCTCCCCCGCGACGACCGAGAGCACCCCCGTGCCGAGGCCTTCCGCGACTTCATCCGGAACCCGCCCTTCCCCTGCGTGGGCGCCAAGTCGGCCCTGTCCCGCGGGCGGATGCGGATCGTGGTGGCCCGGGACATCACCTCGGGCTGGGACGACATGCGGATCTACCCGGCGCTGCTCGCCTTCGTGGCGCAGTACCGGGAGCAGCCCGACCTGTTCCAGAGCTTCGCGGTCGTGTTCGAGGGGCCGGACGACCTCTCGGAGGAGGCGTTCGAGCACAACCTCTGGGCGCGCGCGCAATCCCTGACCGACAAGGACGCTTGGCTCGGCCAGCCCCACGATGCCCGCGTGGCCGAGGATCCCGACAACCCCCACTTCTCCCTGAGCTTCGGCGGCGAGGCGTTCTTCGTCGTCGGGCTGCACCCGCAGGCGAGCCGGCCGGCGCGGCGCTTCTCGTCGCCGGTCCTGGTCTTCAACCTGCACGCGCAGTTCGAGCGGTTGCGGGCGGAGGGACGCTACGAGAAGCTGCGCGCCGCGATCCTGGAGCGCGACGAGGCCCTCGCCGGCAGCGTGAACCCGATGCTGGCGCGCCACGGCGAGGCCTCGGAGGCGCGCCAGTACAGCGGCCGCGCGGTCGACGCGGACTGGCGCTGCCCGATGAAGGGCCGGCCGGCACCGGCCCCGGAGGCCCGGGACTGGAACCCGCCGGCCCTGCCCTTCGATTGCGGGCTGCCGGGCAGCGGCGCCTGAGCCGGTCGGATCCGGTCCCCAGTACGGAGCGAGCCACCCCCATGTGCCAACCCACCCTGTGCCAACCCACCCTGTGCCAGGCCGACGTGCAGACGATCGCGCCGCGCTCCGGCGTCGCCTTCACGCTCGACCGGGGCCAGCGCCTCACGGTGATCGACCCGTGCGGGGAGCAGGTGGCCGACCTCCTCGCCTTCAACCGCCACGATACGGGAGAGGTGATCTCGTCGGGCCGGACCCTCGACTACGCCAGCCGGATCTACCTCACCACCGGCGACCCGCTCTACTCGAACCGCTCGAAGATCCTGCTGCGGATCCTCGAGGATACGGTCGGCCGGCACGATTTCCTGCTGACGCCGTGCTCCGCCGACACGTTCCGCATCATCTACGGCGACGCGAACCCGCATCGCGGCTGCTTCGGCAACCTCGCGGCGGCGCTCGCACCCTACGGCATCGCGCCGGACGCGATCCCGGTGGCGTTCAACTGCTTCATGAACGTGCCGATCGACGGCGCGACCGGGGCGCTCACCGTGGCGCCGCCCCTCAGCCGGGCGGGGGACCGGATCGTGTTCGTGGCCGAGACCGACCTGATCATCGGACTCACCGCCTGCTCGGCCCTGCAGTCGAACAACGGCAGCTTCAAGCCGATCCACTACAGCGTGAGCGCCTAGCTGCGGGCCCTCAAAAGCCCCGGCCCGATCCCGATATTAATCCATGTAAAGCTGTAGACTGTATCGCATTCGAGGACTTGACATCGATATTCGCCCACCGACTGCCGGAGAACGGCCGCAGGTCTTTGCGATTTACTAACCCGAATGCACGAGGTTGAGCCCGTACGGCGCCCACGGCGAGTCCCCGCCGGTCGCAGGCCCCTCTTCCGGTGCTCGGATGACCCCCACGCAGACCAGCCACCCGCCCGCCGACCGTGCCGCGCCGTGGCAGCGCCTCGCCGATCTCCGGCTTCGCCACAAGCTCGCGGCCGTGATGGCCCTGGTGCTCCTGGCCATCGGCGCCCTCAGCGCCCTGAGCTTCCTCGACATGCGCGGCTCGGCGCTCGAGGACCGCGCGCTGATGACCAAGCGCCTGACCGAGGTCGCGCAGAGCCTGCTCGTTCACTACGAGGCGCAGGCCCGGACAGGCCAGATGCCCGTCGCCGACGCGCAGAAGGCCGCGCTCGCGGCGATCACCGCCCTGCGCTTCGGCAGCGAGGACTACTTCTTCGTCCTCGACGACCGGGGCCACCTGATCGCCAACGCCTTCAACGCCAAGAACGTCGGCAAGCAGGTGGTGGACCAGACCGACGTCCCCGGCGGCAAGCGCTACTTCGCCGAGATGGTCGAGACCGCCAAGCGCGACGGCTCCGGCTTCGTCGACTACATGAAGCCGCGCCCCGGCGGGTCCGTGCCGGTGGAGAAGGTCGCGAGCGTGCAGATGTTCAAGCCGTGGGGCTGGATCGTCGCCACCGGCCTGTACCGGGACGACGTCCACGCGGCCGTGCGCGACCGCGCGATCACCATCGGCCTCTGGTCCGCCGGCCTCGCCCTGCCGATCCTGGCGCTGCTCCTGCTCGTCGGCAACGGCCTGTCGCGCCCGATCACCCGCCTGACCGCGGCGATGCGCGGCCTCGCGGACGGCGACCTCGCGGTGACGGTCGCCGACCAGCGCCGCGGCGACGAGGTCGGCGCCATGGCGCGCGCCGTCCAGGTGTTCAAGGACGCCCTGATCGCCAAGCGCGCCGCCGACGCGGCCGCCGTCGCGGAGAACGACGCGAAGATGCGCCGCGCCCAGATGCTCGACACGGTCACCGCCCGCTTCGACGCGCAGGTCAGCGCGCTGACGCAGGGCCTGTCGGCGGCAGCGGTGGAGATGGAGGCCACGGCCCGGGAGATGACGCGCACCGCCGCGCGGACCACCGACCAGTCGGTGCGCGTCGCCGCGACCTCCGAGCAGACCTCCAGCAACGTGCAGACCGTGGCGGCGGCGAGCGAGGAGATGGCGGCCTCGATCAACGAGATCGCGTCCCGCGTCGCCCAGTCCTCGGCGATGGCCGACCGGGCCGGCACGGACGTGGCCCAGACCAACGCCCTGATGCAGGTGCTCGCCCGCGGCACGGACCAGATCAGCGAGGTGATGGGCCTGATCGCCGGGATCGCCGGGCAGACCAACCTGCTGGCCCTCAACGCCACCATCGAGGCCGCGCGCGCCGGCGAGGCCGGCAAGGGCTTCGCCGTGGTGGCGGGCGAGGTGAAGGCGCTGGCCTCGCAGACGGCCCGGGCGACCGAGACCATCGCGACGCAGATCGCCGCCATCCAGAACGAGACCCGCCAGGCGGTCGAGTCGATGCGGACGATCGGCGGCACGATCGACGAGATGCGCACGGTGGCGCTCAGCGTGGCCGCCGCCATGGAGGAGCAGGGCGCGGCGACGAGCGAGATCGTCCGCAACGTCACCCAGGCGGCGCAGGGCACCCAGGCGGTGAGCACCGACATCGCCGACGTCCGGCAGGCGGCCCGCGAGACCGGCGCGGCCTCCGACCAGGTGCTCAGCGCCGCGCAGGAGCTGGCCCGCTACTCGACGAGCCTCGGCCAGGAGGTCACGACCTTCCTGGCCGCCGTGAAGGCCGCCTGAGGGCGGGGTCGCCGGACCGCCCGGCGACCCCGCACCCTTACAGGCTGATCCGCTCGCGCACCGCGATGTCGGGGCTCGACGCGCCGCAGGTCGGCAGGCTCTCGACGGGGCCGTGCACCGCCGACGTCGTCGCCGAGAGGTCGTGGTAGCAGATGCAGCCTTCCGCGAAGTAGTGGTGCACCAGGGCCTTGCGGGAGCGCTGCATGTCGGCCCGCGCGGAACCGCCGTGCAGCAGGTTCGCGTGCCAGAACAGCACGTCGCCCTTGCGCGCCGTGAAGTAGGCCGGCGTCGCCCCGTGCTCCCGGATCTCCTGCTTGATCGCCGGTTCGTAGCGCTCGGAATAGGCACCGTAGCCGCGCTCGCGGAACTCGTCCGTGGTGATGCCGACGTCGTGGCTGAACAGGTACGGCAGGCGGTGGGTGCCGGGATAGTAGACCAGCGGCCCCGCATCCGCGTGGATGTCCTCCATGGCGACCCAGCAGGCGGCCAGGTAGCCGAGCGGGTAGGTCGTCATGTGGATCGAGTCCGAGTGCTCGGATTGCTGGCTGCCCTTGTGGGACGCGATGGTCTGGAACGGGATCGCGGGGCGGCCGAGCACCATGCTGCTGAAGTTCATCAGCACGGGGTGCTTCAGCAGCCGGTCGATCGCCTCGACCTTCAGGTGCGGGTTGAGGTAGCGGCCCGGATGGGGATCGTCCGGCGCCGCCTTCTCGGGGGCGAGGGTCAGGTCGCCGCCGGCGATCGCGGCCTCGTAGGCCGCCCAGACCTCGTCGATCGTGTCGGGATCGATCGCGCCGCGCAGGACGTAGTAGCCGTGCTCCACCCAGGACCGGCAGATCTCGGCCTGCCGGGGCGTGATCTCCCGGCGCGCGACGCGGCGCGCGACGATATCGAGGGCGTCGGGCTGATCGAGCCAGGGGCTCGGCCCGGATTCCGGGAAGCTCTCGGCCCGGAACACCTTGATGCAGCCGATATCGACCGGGATGTCGGCGTCGACCGTGTGGGACGGCGCGGGCGGCAGGTGGGGCGCGAGGGGCGGGACGTCGTCGCGCCCGAGGGCAAGGTTGCGCACCGTGGTCCCCACCGTGCGCGCCAGCGATGCAGCGCGCGCAAACCCCTGAGCCATCGTCTCAACTCGCCGGTTCCGTCTCCAGCGTAACCAGGCCGGACGATCGCGACTTTAGCGAGGCAAACAACTTTACGGCGACGGACTTTCGTCTTCGTCGCGTCGGCGGTCTCATCGATGCTCGGGTTGGCCGTCCGGTCCGCCCGCGGCTCAGGCGATCCCGTCGATCGCCACCCGCAGGTGCTCCGGGCCGCGCAGGGCGGCGCCCGGCCGGTAGGGTGGCGGGTCCTCGACCAGGCGCGGCGCCTTCAGCCGGCGGGCGAGGGCGGTGAGCGCCGCCTCGGCCTCGAACCGGGCCAGCGGCGCGCCCACGCAGTAGTGCAGGCCGCCGCCGAAGCCGAGATGGCGGATCCCGCTGCGGTCCGGGTCGAACCGGTCGGGATCGGGGAAGACGGCCGCGTCGCGGTTGCCGGAGGCCAGCAGCAGCACGAGATCGGCCCCCTCGGGGATCGTGACCCCGGCGATGTCGATGGGCGACAGCGTCCGCCGCGTCCGGAACTGCACCGGCGGCTCGTAGCGGAGCAACTCCTCGATCAGCCGCGGGGCCCGGAGCGGGTCCTGACGCAGGCGCTCCAGCTCGTCCGGATGCCGCAGCAGGGTCAGCAGGCCGTTGGTGATCAGGTTCACGGTGGTCTCGTGCCCGGCGACCAGCATCAGGATCGAGGTGGCGATCAGGTCGTAATCGCCCATCTTCACGCCGGCCGGGGTGGCGTGGTTGGCGAGGCCCGACAGCATGTCGTCCTGCGGGTGCCTGCGCTTCTCCCTGATCAGGTCGCCCATGTAGCCGCCGATCGCGTCGAAGGTCCGGCTGTTCGCGGCGCGGATCTCGGGGTCGGACAGGCTGTCGGGCTCCAGCGCGGTGGCGAGCTGCGTCGCCCAGCCCTGGAATTTCGGCTCGTCCTCTCGGGGCACGCCGAACAGCTCGCAGATCACCGTCACGGGCAGCGGGTAGGCGAGGTCGTCGACTGCGTCGATCTCCCGGGCACCGCACTTCTCGTTGAGCAGGTCGGCCACCAACCGGTCGGAGCGGGCGCGCATCGCCTGGACGCGCTCGCGGGAGAACTGGTGCATCACCGCCGAGCGCAGGGCGTCGTGGTCCGGCGGGTCGCGGAAGATGAAGACCCGGTGCCGGTCCATCATCCAGTCCTTGAGCGGCTTGACGATCAGGTCGGTGAGGGGATTGCCGGTGCGCGGCCGGTCGGCCGGGGGCAGGGTCTCGGAGCTGACCCGCGGGTCCTGCAGCAGGCGCGCGATGGTGCCGTGGGTCGCCGCCACCCAGGTGCCCGCCTCGGTGCCGTCGTCCTGGCGCGAGACGGGATTCTCCCGCAGCTTCGCGTAGACCGGATAGGGATTCGGCCGGTTGGCGAAGTCCTTGACCTGGTCGAGGAGGGTGGCGTCGGGCATGCGGTCTCCTTCACGCATCGACCCGGATGGCGGCCACCGGCCTTCGGGAAAGATGCTGCAACGACAAAGGCTTCGCCCGATGGGCCGGTTCCGTTTCCCGACGCGTTACGGAAAGCCCGGCTCGTGGACCGTGACGCGCTTCGGCCGGTCGGTCGCGGCGTCCTCGGGCGGGAACGGCGCGCCAGCCTCCACGAGCTCGGCATGGGCAGGCAGCCAGCGGGCGGAATCCACCGCGACCGCCGCGATGCAGCACCCGTCGCGGCCGTAGGTGGCGACGAAGCGGCCGGCCGCCGGATCGCCCTGCGTGATCGCCACCGCGTCGGCGCCCTCGGTCAGGCCGACGGATTTCACCACGAGGTCGCCCTGCGTCGACCAGAAGGTCGGCAGGGCGCCGTAAGGGACTTCAGGCTCCGCGCCGGCGAGGAGCCGGCCGGCATGGACGCCCTGGGCCGCCGCGTGGCTCCAGTGCTCCAGGGCGACGCGCCGGCCGTCGTAGAGGGGGTGGGGAAAGCGCGCCACGTCGCCGGCGGCGGCGATGCGCGGGTCGGGCCGGCCCTCGGTATCGAGGACGTGGCCGCGCGCGTCGCAATCGACCCCGCCCGGATCCGCCGACAGGCCGGACCCGTCGAGCCACTCGGTGTTGCGCACGGCCCCCAGGGCGATGACGGCGACGTCGGCCGGGAGGCTGCTGCCGTCGACCATGTGGGCGCGCACCAGCCGGCCGTCCCGACCCTCCAGCCACTCGACCTCGCGGCCGCAGCGCAGCGCGACCCCGCGGCCCTCGTGGATCGCGCCGATGAACGCCCCGACGGTGCTGCCGAGGATGCGGGCCAGCGGCGTCGGGCCGGGCTCGACCAGGGTGACCGGCAGGTCGAGCTGCCGGCACAGGCTCGCGACCTCGCAGCCGATGAAGCCGGCGCCGATCACCAGCACGTGGTTGGGGCCGGCGGTCAGCGCCCGCCGCAGGGCGGCGGCGTCCTCCCGTCCGCGCAGGGTGAAGACGCCGGCGAGGCGGCCCTCGTGCGGGTTCGCCCAGGGCCGGGCGCGGGTGCCGGTGGCGATGAGCAGGCGATCGTAGGGGAGGATCCGCCCGTCCGCGAGGCCGACCGTGCGCGCCTGCCGGTCGAGGCGCCGCGCCGCGCTGCCGAGCTGCCACTCCGCCGCGAGGGCGCCGACCCCCGGCAGGGTCGTGGCCTCCGCGGGGATCGCGCCGGTGAGGACGTGCTTCGAGAGCGGCGGCCGGTCGTAGGGCCGGTGCGGCTCGTCGCCGACGATCGTCAGCGCGCCGGAGAAACCCGCTTCGCGCAGGGCCTCGGCCCCGCGCAGGGCCGCGAGGCCGGCGCCGACGATCAGGACGCGCTCGGAATCGCGCGCCATCAGGCGCCCCGCTCCGGATCCTCGACCCGGATCGCCTGGACCGGGCAGGCGACGCGCGCCCGCTCGATGTCGTCCCGGTCCCGCGCGGCGGGGGCGGGATCGTAGAACAGAGCCTCGTGCCCCTCGATGCGGAAGTGCCGCGGCGCCGCGTAGCAGCACTGGGCATAGGCCTGGCACAGGTTGAGATCGACGCTCACCCGCAGGCCGGGCGGGGGGCCGGAGGACGCATCGGCAGGGGCGGACATGGCGGGGCAACCGCGCGCGGCGCCGCGGGTTCCGCGGGCTCTCGTCGCGGGGCACGTCGCGGGGCACGTCGCGCGCCGTCCCCCGCGACCGGTCGTCGGACGGCTCGGCCGCGTCCGGCGCCGAGCGTCATCCGTATTAAACGTGTTTCGGCGATCCTGGTGGAAATGCAGCGACGCGATTCCCCTGCGCAGCGGTTCGATCTATTGTCGCGCTGCTCCGCGGATCTGTCCGAAACCCCGCGATGACAGGAGGGCGCCATGCCGCACGGTGCGCGAACGAGCCTCGCCGCCCTCATGCTGGTCCTCGGGATCGGCGGCGCCTCCGCCGAATCCGTCGCCACGACATGGACGGATCCGCCGGCCCACAAGGCCGGGTCCCCGAAGGCGCCGGCCACGGACACGAAGGCCGCCCCGCCGGCACCGTCCGCCGCGACTCCAACCGGGACGCCGGCCGCCGCGACCGAGACCCGGCCGGCCACCGCCCGGCGGAAGGCCGTGGCGGTGCGGCGCGCGCCGGAGCGGAAGGCCGCCCGCGCGGCGGTGGCGCCCAAGCGGATCGCCGCCGCGCCGCGCCGGGCCCGCGTCGCCGCCGCGCCGGCCCGGTCCGTCCGGGCCGCCCCGCAGGCCGTCGCCGCCGCGCCGCCCCCGGAGGGCTACGCCCGCTACCGGGCCTACAATTACGGGCCGGGCTACGGCTACGAGCCGGGTTACGCCCAGGGCTACACCCAGGGCTACACCGACGACCGCCTCGACCGCCTGAGCAGCGCCCAGGCCGCCGGCTACGTCGTGGTCCACCGCCGGACGGTGCAGTTCCCCGATGGCCGGACCCTGCGGGTCTATCGCCCGGACGACGAGGGCGAGCCGTTCTGAGCTGAGCCCGCCGCGAACACCGCCCGCAGGGGCGCCCGCAGGATCTTCCCGGCGGGATTGCGGGGCAGGAGCCCGTCCCAGATCTCGATCCGCACCGGCACCTTGAACGCCGCGAGCCGCTCGGCCGCGAAGGCGCGGATCGCCTCCGGGTCGGTCTCGGCGCCCTCGGCCAGCACCACGATGGCGCCCGGCTCCTCGCCCAGCGTCGGGTGGGGCACCGGCAGCACCACGGCGTCGATCACGTCCGGGTGCGCGTAGAGGGCGTTCTCGACCTCGCAGCAGTAGATGTTCTCGCCGCCGCGGATCAGCATGTCCTTGATCCGGTCGACGATGGTCAGGAAGCCCTCCTCGTCGGCGCGGGCGAGGTCGCCGGTGCGCAGCCAGCCCTCGGAGAGGACCTCCGCGGTGGCGGCCGGGTCGTCCCAGTAGCCGCGGACCACGTTCGGGCCCTTCACGCACAGCTCGCCGACGCTGCCCGGCGGCAGATCCTGCCCGAGGGGATCGAGGATCCGCACCTCGCAGACCGGCAGGGGCGGTCCGCAGGATTCCGGGTGGGCGAGGTAATCCTCGCCCTGGTGGTGGGTGAAGGTCGCCGAGGTCTCGGTCATGCCCCAGCCGGTGCCCGGGACGACCCGCGGCAGGGCCTCGCCCAGCGCCCGCACGAGGTCGCCGGCGGCCGGGGCGCCGCCGTAGGTGACGCCCTCGAGGGTCGGCAGCGGCCGGCCGGCCTCCCGGGCCGCATTGGCGAGCTGCCACGCGATGGTCGGCACGCCGCCCGCGCTGGTGCAGCCCTCCCGCTCGATCAGGTCGAGGGCCGCGTTCGCGTCCCAGCGGTGCATCATCACGAGGCGGTGGCCGCCGTAGAGGGCTGCCCCGAGGCTCGCGTGGCAGCCGGTGACGTGGAACAGCGGGATCACCAGCAGCGCCGCCCGCTGCGGCGCGGCCGGGTCGGGCTTCGGCGGCGCCTCGCCCCGGCGCAGGGCGCTGCGCGCCGCCGAGTAGGGGTAGGCCATCACCGTCGTCGCGGCCGCCCGGTGGGTGCCGACGGCTCCTTTCGGCTTGCCCGTCGTGCCCGAGGTGTAGAACAGGGTCGCGTCGTCCTCCGGGTCGAGGGCGATGTCGGGCAGGGCCGCGTCGGGCAGGGCGCCCCAGTCCCCAACCGGCCCGACGATGTCGGCGAGCGGCGTCGCCCGGGGATCCGGCGCCGTGCGGGTGGTGAGGACCCGCTCCAGGGCCGGGCATTCGGGCAGGTGCGGGGCGATCCGGTCGAAGCGCTCGCCGTCGGCGATGAGCACCCGCGCCCCGGAATGCTGCAGGCCGTAGGCGAGTTCGGGTCCGGTCCACCACGCGTTGAGCGGCGTGGCGATGGCGCCGGCGAGCAGCGCGCCGAAATAGCTCACCGGCCATTCGGGCAGGTTGCGCTGCGCGATGGCGACCCGGTCGCCCTTGCGCACGCCGGCCTCGACCAGAGCCCGCGCCAGGGCGGTCGCGGCGCGGGTGAAACCCGTGAAGGTCACGCGCTCGTCCTGGTAGACCACGAAGGTCTTGTCCCCGTGGCCGCGCGCGATCCGGAACAGGTCGCCCAGCGTCGGCGGTGCCTTCTCCCAGATCCGGGTCGGCACACCCCGGATCGGCACCGTGGCGATGGCGAAGGGCCCACCTGAGGCGGTGAGCCGCGCCTCGGCCTCGCGGAAGGGCAGGGCCGGCCAGCCGGCGGGGATGCGGGGATCGGGGCTCATCGGGCGATGGTCACGCCGCCGTCGATCACGAGCGCCTGGCCGGTCACGAACCGGCCGGCCGCCGAGGCCAGGAACACGGCCGCGCCGGCGATCTCGTCGGGCTCGCCGATCCGGCGCAAGGGGGCGGCGTCCGTGGTGGCGGCGAGCATCTCGGGATCCTCCCACAGGGCCCGGGCGAAATCGGTGCGGATCAGCCCCGGGCACAGGCAGTTCACCCGCACGTTGGCGGGGCCGTACTCCACCGCGTAGTTGCGGGCGAGCTGGAGGTCGGCGGCTTTCGAGACGTTGTAGGCGCCGATCACCGGCGAGCCCTTGAGCGCCCCGATCGAGGAGACGATCACGATCGCGCCGTCCCGCCGCACCACCATGCCGGGGGCGACCATCTGGATCAGCCAGTGGTTCGACAGGACGTTGTTCTCGAGGATTTTTCGGAACTGCGCATCGGAGATGCCGGCGAGCGGCCCGTAATAGGGATTGCTGGCGGCGTTGCAGACCAGCACGTCGACCGGGCCGAGCCGGCTCTCGGTCTCGGCGACCAGGGTTTCCAGTTCCTCCTTCACCGAGATGCTGGCCGGAATCGCCACGGCGCGGCCGGCGCCGTGGGCGGCCTCGATCTCGGCCACGACCGCCTCGCAGGCCTCGCGCTTGCGCGACGAGATCGCCACCCGGGCGCCGTGCTCGGCCATCCGCAGGGCGATCGCCCGTCCGATGCCCCGCGACGAGCCGGTGATCAGGGCGGTCTTGCCGGTCAGATCGAACAGCGACATGGCTCGCCTCCACGCTGGATGAAGCGGCGAACGGCTCCGATCCTCGTTTCACGGGATACGAAGGTCGCGACGCGCCCCCTCTCTCGTGCGGGAGAGGGCACCCGCGCCCCATCCGGCCGCGGACGCTGTCGCCGGACGCCGCCCATCCTCACGCCCCCACCCGCATCGAGCGGCGCAGTCGCGCCATGCCGGTGAGCCAGCGCTCGGGGTCCTCGGCCCGGCGGCGGGCGTACTCGGCCACCTGCGGATGCGGTAGGATCAGGAAGCGCCCCGCCGCCAGCCCGTCGAATGCGGCCTCGGCCACGGCCTCCGGCGCCAGCACGCCGTCGCGCGACGCGGCGCTGGCTTCCCCCAGCATGGCGGTGTCGACGCCCTGCGGGCACAGGGCCGCGACCCGGATCCCGTCCTCGGCGTGGGCGATCGCGAGATGCTCCAGGAAGGCGAGCGCCGCGTGCTTGGTCGCCCCGTAGGTGGCGCTGCCGATCTGGCTCAAGAGCCCGGCCGCCGAGACCGTTCCGAGGAACGCGCCATCGCCGCGGGCGCGCCAGAGCGGGACCAGCACCCGCGCGGCGTGGACGTGACCCATCACGTTCACCGCGAAGGCGCGCGCCCAGCTCTCCGGGTCGGCGGAGGTGGCCAGATCCGGATCGGGGTCGCGCTCCAGGATGCCGGCGTTGGAACAGTAGAGCGCGATCGGCCCGGTCTCGGCCTCGATGCGCGCCAGGACCGCACTGACCGCCTCGGCGTCGCCCACGTCGAGCGCGAAGGCCCGCCCGCCGAGTTCCGCCGCCACGGCCTGCGCCCCGGCCCCGTCCCGGTCGAGGGCCACGACCGTCGCGCCCCGGGCCCTGGCCGCGACCGCGAGCGCCCGGCCGATGCCCCTCGCGGCCCCGGTGACGGCGACGACGCGGCCGGACAGCTCCATCTTCAGGCCCCCGCCCGTTCGGCGAAGCGCCAGGCCGCTTCGGCGAGCTTCGGCACCCGCGCCGCCATGGCGGCAGCGTGCTCGCTCGCGGCATTGCCGGCCTTGGCGCGGGCCGCCACGCCCTGGAGGATGCCGACCAGCCGGAACAGGTTGTAGGCGAAGTACCAGTCGAGGTCGGGCAGGTTTTTCCGGTTCGCAGCCCGGCAGTAGAGCGCCACCGCCTCGTCACGGGTGGGGATGCCCAGAGCCGTCAGGTCGAGGCCGCCGAGCCCGCTGCGCCCGTCGGCGGGCAATTCCCACTGCATCAGCAGGTAGCTGAAATCCGCCAGCGGATCGCCGAGGGTCGACAGCTCCCAGTCGAGCACCGCGCTGACGCCGCCGTCGCGGGAGAAGATCAGGTTGTCGAGACGGTAATCGCCGTGGACCACGCAGGCGCCCTGCTGCTCCGGCACCGTCCGGGGCAGCCACGCGATCAGTCGCTCGACATCCTCCAGGCGCCCGTCCTCGGCGGCGCGGTACTGGCGGGTCCAGCGGTCGACCTGCCGGGCGAAGTAGTTGCCGGGCCGGCCGTAATCGGAGAGCCCCGCAGCCTCCGGGTCGATGGCGTGGAGCCGGGCGAGCGTCGCGATCATGCCGGCATAGTGCCGGTGGCGGGCGTGGGGATCGAGGCCGGGCAACGCCCCGTCCCAGTGCACGGCGCCGTCCACCGCCTCCATCACGTAGAAGGCCGCGCCGATGATGTCGGGATCCTCGCACAGCGCGAAGGGGCGCGGCACCGGGAACCCCTCGCCGTAGAGGGCGCCGATCACCCGGAACTCGCGCTCCACCGCGTGGGCCGAGGGCAGGAGCGGGCCGAAGGGCTTGCGCCGCAGCACGTAGGCCTGGCCCGGCGTGTCGAGCCGGTAGGTCGGGTTCGACTGGCCACCGCGGAACTGCTGCACGGTGAGCGGCCCGGCGTAGCCGCGCACATGCCCTTCCATCCAGGCGGCGAGCCGCGCCTCGTCGATCCGGTGGCGCGGCTCGATCGGCTTCACGCCGGAGAAGATGTCGGCGTCGCTCATGCGCGCTCCGCCTCGCTTCTGTTGGTGTAGCGCCCGAATTCCAGCCGGGCGATCGACCGGTTGTGGACCTCGTCGGGCCCGTCGGCGAGCCGCAGGGTGCGGATATGAGCGTACATCTTGGCGAGCCCGAAATCCTCCGAGACGCCGGCCCCGCCATGGGCCTGGATGGCGTCGTCGATCACCTTGAGCGCCACCCGGGGCGCCGCCACCTTGATCATGGCGATCTCGAGCTTGGCGCCCTTGTTGCCGACCTTGTCCATCATATCGGCCGCCTTCAGACAGAGGAGGCGGGTCATCTCGATGTCGATCCGCGCCTCCGCGACCCGCTGCTCCCAGACCGACTGCTCGCTGATCCGCTTGCCGAAGGCGACTCGGGAGACGAGACGGCGCGCCATGGCCTCCAGCGCGACCTCGGCGGCCCCGATGGTGCGCATGCAGTGGTGGATGCGGCCCGGACCCAGGCGCCCCTGCGCGATCTCGAAGCCGCGCCCCTCGCCGAGGATCAGGTTCCCGGCCGGCACGCGGACATTCTCCAGCACCACCTCGCCGTGTCCCTTGGGCGCGTCCTCGTAGCCGAAGACCGGGAGCAGGCGCTCCACCCGGACCCCGGGCGTGTCCATGGGAACGAGGATCTGCGATTGCTGCCGGTGGCGGGGGGCCTCCGGGTCGGTCTTGCCCATCAGGATCGCGATCTTGCATCGCGGGTCGCCGACGCCGGTCGACCACCATTTGCGGCCGTCGACGACGTAGTGGTCGCCGTCGCGGCGGATCGACGTGATGATGTTGGTGGCGTCCGAGGAGGCGACCTCCGGCTCGGTCATCAGGAAGGCCGAGCGGATCTCACCCGCCATCAGGGGCTTCAGCCACCGGTCCTTCTGGGCCGCGGTGCCGTAGCGGTGCAGCACCTCCATGTTGCCGGTGTCGGGCGCCGCGCAGTTGAACACCTCCGAGGCGATCCCGACCCGGCCCATCTCTTCGGCGCAGAGGGCGTAGTCGAGGTTGGTCAGGCCGGCGCCGCGATAGTCGTCGGTGTCGTGCTCGGGGGAGGGCGGCAGGAACAGGTTCCACAGGCCCTCGGCACGGGCCTTCTCCTTCAGCCGCTCCATCGTGGGGGAGGGTTCGCGGCTCTGCGCGCGCTCGGCCGACACCGCGGCGGCGGCCGGAAGGATCGCGTCGGCGATGAAGGCGCGGACGCGGGTCAGCCAGTGGGTCTGGGAGGGGGAGAGGGTGAAGTCCACTTTGTCCGCTCCCTAGGGTTTCTCTGCCGGGCGAGCGCACCGAGCTTGCGTGCGCGGGCTGCCCGCCTTCCCATTGCCTTCACCCACGGCGCGACGCGCCCCCTCTCCCGTGCGGGAGAGGGTTGGGGTGAGGGACGAGAAGCCACAGGATCGAGCCCGCCCTTGTCGCGCAGTCAGGTCGAGCCCTCTCTGGACAGACCTGATCCCTCACCCTGTCCCTCTCCCGCACGGGAGAGGGGACCCGCGCTCCGACCCGAATCGAACGTGGCGCTCGATCGACCCACATCACGCCGCCGCTCACAGATAGGCCGATCCCATCTCGCTGGCGAAGCGCTGCGGCGGGCCTTCCCAGACGATCCGCGCCTGCTCCAGCACGTAGACCCGGTCGGCGTGGGGGAGCGCGAAGGTGACGTTCTGCTCGCCGAGCAGCACCGTGATCGGCGTGGTCTGCCGCAGCTTCTCCAGCGCCTTCGACAGCAGCTCCAGGATCACTGGGGCGAGGCCGAGCGTCGGCTCGTCGAGGATCAGGAGGCGCGGGCGCATCATCAGCGCCCGGGCGATGGTCAGCATCTGCTGCTCGCCGCCCGACAGGGTGCGGGCGCTCTGCGTCTCACGGTCCTTGAGGATCGGGAACAGCTCGTAGAGCCAGTCGCGCTGCCTGGCGCTCTCGGCCTTCGGGAAATGCTGGCCGCCGAGGTCGAGATTCTCGCGCACGCTGAGGTCGCCGAACAGCTCCCGGGTCTCGGGCACCTGGACGATGCCGGCCCGGGCGATGGCGGCGGGCTTCATCCGGGAGAGGTCCCGGCCGTCGAACCGGATCGTGCCCGTGTGCGGCACGAGGCCCGAGATGGCGTTGAACAGCGTGGTCTTGCCGGCGCCGTTCAGGCCGACCACCGAGACGAACTCACCCTCGTGGACGTGAATCGAGGCGGCGCGCAGGGCCTGCGCCTTGCCGTAGAGCACGTCGACGCCCTCGACGGTGAGCAGCGAGTCGGGCTTGAACGCCGCCTCGGGCCGGGCCGCCGTCTCGATGCTGCCGCCGAGATAGACCCGGCGCACGGTCGGGTCGGCCATCACCGACTCGGCCGAGCCCTCGGCGATGCGCTCGCCGAGATACATCGCGAACACCCGGTCGACGATGGCCGCGACGCTCTTCACGTTGTGGTCGACGAGGAGCACGGCCTTGCCCTCGTCGCGGAAGCCGCGGATCAGCTCGGAGAAGGCCGCGACCTCGCCGCCGGTCAGGCCCGCGAAGGGCTCGTCGACCAGCACCACCCGGGGGTCGCGGGCGATGGCCTTGGCGAGCTCCAGCCGGCGGAGATCCGCGAAGGGCAGGGTGCCGGGGCGCCGGTCGACGACCGCGCCGAGGCCGACGCGCTCGGCGATCTCCCTCGCGCGCCGCGCCACGTGGGGGTCGGCCGCCAGCCGGATCAGGCTGTCGGGCAGGAGCGCGAGGCTGATGTTCTCCAGCACGGTCTGCCGCTGGAGCGGCCGCGCGTGCTGGAACACGAGGCCGATCCCGGAGCGCGCCACCCGGTGGGCCGGCATGCCGCCGATCTCCGTGCCGTCGAGGCGGATCGAGCCGGCGCTCGGCCGCTCCAGCCCCATGATCAGCTTCATCACGGTGGACTTGCCCGAGCCGTTGGGGCCGATCAGCCCGAGGATCTCGCCCGGGCGCAGGTCGAGGTCGATGTTCTTGACAGCGACGAGGCCGCCGTAGCGCTTGGTCAGGCCGCGCACGGTGAGGCAGGGCTCGGCCAGGACGGGCGACACGGCCGGCGGGGGCGCGACGGCGACGGTCATCGGGCTCTCCGGAGCGATCCGAGGCCGAGCAGCCCCGAGGGCACGAACAGGATCACGAGGAGCGCCACCGCCGAGACCACGAAGGTCGAGAGCCCGCCGAGCGGCCGCAGCAGCTCGCCCGCCGCGATCAGGAACACGGCGCCGAGCGCCGCGCCCACGATGGTGCGCCGTCCGCCGAGCACCGCCGCGATGATCACCTGCACGCCCACCGACGTGTTGATCAGCGTGCCGACCGAGGCGGTGCCCATGTAGAAGACCACCAGCCCGCCCGCGAGGCCCGAGAAGGCGGCGCTGACCGCGAAGGCGGCGAGCTTGTGCTTGGCGACGTTGAAGCCGAGCGCCCCGGTCACCACCGGGTCCTGGCCGGCGGCCTGGAGGATCAGCCCAGCGGGCGAGCGCGCGATGGCGGTCAGGATCAGGCCGGAGACCGCCATGAAGCCGAGCGCCAGCCAGTAATTGGTGTCGGCGTCGATCGAGATGACGTCGGGCACGGTCAGGCCGATCTCGCCGCCGGTGAGGCCGGAGAAGACCACGATCATGTTCTGCAGGAGCAGCACCGCCACCAGGGTGATCAGGCCGAAATAGGGGCCGCGGACCTTCAGCGCCGGCAGCGCCAGGGCGAGGCCGCCGACCACGGCGAGCACGGTCCCGGCCGCGAGGCAGTAGGGGATCGGCAGTTCGTAGCGGTTGTTGAGGATGCCGGCGCCGTAGGCCCCGAGGCCGATCAGGAAGGTCGGTCCGAAATTTACCTCGCCGGCGAAGCCGAAGAGCAGGTCCCAGGCCATGGAGAACACGCCGAAATAGTAGGCGATGGTCAGGAGGCCGAGGATGTAGCCGGAGACCCACCAGGGCAGGGTGGCGGCGGCCAGGACGGCGAGGACCGCGATCCAGAAGCCGGGGGTGGTGAGGAGCTTCATGGATTGGCCTCGCACACGGCAGCGATCCGGCTCGTTCGGCGCAGAGGCCTTTCCCACCCACGCCCCTCATCCTGAGGTGCCGCGCCAGCGGCCTCGAAGGAGGCCTCCAGGGATCGCGCGGCCGGCTGGAGGGCTCCTTCGAGGCGGCTTCGCCGCACCTCAGGATGAGGGCGCGGGCTGGACACCCGGGGTGCAAAAAGAACCATCACCGCCGCCCCAGCAGACCTTGCGGGCGCAGGTACATGACGGCGACCAGCAGGAGCAGCGCCGGGATCACCCGGTAGGCCGGCGAGATCAGGTAGGCGGTGGCGGTCTCGAGGTAGCCCACCACGTAGGCGGCGATCAGCGAGCCGGTGACGCTCCCGAGGCCCCCCAGCACCACGATCGAGAAGGCGCTCGCGGTGAGCGGCCCCACCGAGTACGACGACACCCCGAGGAACATCCCGAGCAGCACCCCGGCGGTGCCGGCGAGCAGGCCGTAGATCGCCCAGACCGCCACGTAGATCTTGCCCATGTCGTGGCCGAGCAGCGTGACGCCCCGCGGGTTCATGGATGCGGCGAGCAGGACCTTGCCGGCCCGCGCCCGGTTCACGAACAGCCAGAGCAGGCCGATCACCACCCAGCAGATCACCGCGGTGAAGACCTGGTTCCTCGGCGTCCGCACCCCGGCGATCTCGAAGACGCCCTCGACGATCGGCAGCACGGTCTTCGGGTTGTCGGTGAAGAAGTAGGCCACCAGCTCCTGGATCATGATCCCCCAGAGCAGCGTCCCCGTGAGCACGAAGATCTCCTTCTCCTCTCGCGGGATGGCCCGGCTGCGCTCGATCGGCGCGACCACCGCGAAGTAGGTGACGAGTGCGCCCGCGAGCCCGCACAGGATGCCGATCACAGCGCCCGCGTAGGAGCCGAGCCCGAACAGCGCCGAGGCCGCCCAGGCCGCCACCGCGGCCATGACCATCAGGGCGCCGTGGGTCAGGTTGAGGACGCCCGAGACCCCGAAGATCAGGGTGAAGCCCATCGCGCCGAGCGCGTAGAGGGACGAGATCGCGAAACCGTCGACGAGGATCTGGAGGCCGATCATCGCGCTCTCCCCGCCCGGTTACCGTCCCGCCGCCTTCACCGCAGGGGGCAGGATCATGGTCCCGTTGGCGGTGGTGGCCGGCCAGATCGCCACCTGCTTGCCGTTCTGCCACTGCCCGAGGACGCTGGTCATGAGGCCGGGCCCGTACTGGATCGAGTGCGTGAAGGGCTCGTCCTTGCCGTAGAATTTCAGGCGCCCGACGGTGCCGACGTAGTCGGTCTTCTCCAGGGCGTCGACGAGCTTGTCGGCCTCCGTGGAGCCCGCCCGCTTGACCGCCTCCGCCGCGTAGTGCGTGGCGTCGTACGCCATGTAGCCCGCGTAGGACGGCGCGCCGCCGAAGCGCTTGGTGAAGGCCTCGGCGAACGGGATCGTCTTCTCGGTGAGTGCCACGCCCGGCACCGCCACGCTGTCGAACAGCACGCCCTGCGTGCCGCCGTTGGTGTTGGCCCAGAAGGTCGAGGAGGTCGCCTGGCCGCTGATCCCCGTCATGGCGATCGGCACCTGCTGGTTCTGCCACTGCACGGTCGGCTGCACGCCGACATGGGCGATGCCGGTGACGATCAGGTCGGGCTTGGCCGCCTCGATCTTGTTATAAATCGGCGTGAAGTCGCCCGTGTCCGGCGAGAAGCGGACGTGCTCGACCACCTTGAGCCCGGATTTCGGCAGGCATTCCTGGTAGGCGGCGTCCAGCGGCCGGGTCCAGGCCGCGTCCTCGCTCATGATCGCGGCGGTCTTGGCCTTGAGCTTCTCGACCAGCACCTCCTTGGCGGAATCGCAGACCGCCTGCGCCAGGGCGTGCGAGGTCAGGTAGCCGTGGAAGGTGTACTTGTTGCGCGCGTAGTCCTTGTGGACCGCGACGCTGATCTCGTTCGAGGCCGCGCCCGGCGTGATCATCGGCGTCTTGAGCCGGGCCGCCCACGGCATCAGCGCCAGCACGACCTCCGAGATGTAGCTGGCGATGACGAGGTTGACCTTGTCCTCGGAGACCGCCCGCTGGAAGGCGCGGACCGCGTCGGAGGCGGAGGACTTGTCGTCGTAGGTGACGACCTGGATCTGGCGGCCATCGACGCCGCCCTTGGCGTTGATCTCGTCGGCGGCGAGCTGGACGGCCTGCGGGATCGAGGCCCCGGCCACCGACTGCGCCTCGGCGATCACCCCGATCTTGATCGGGTCCGCGGCCCGGACGGGCCCGGCGGCGACCAGCCCCGCGGCGATCAGCGCGGGCAGCGTGCGCCGAATCGGGGCAACCCGGGCGGCGGCGCGCACGGTCTCGGACATCGGCGTTCCCTCATCCCAGTGCCCGAATTTTATATTCGCGGGCTTGGCCCGGACTGTACCCGGGCTCCGACGGATCACAAGGGGCCGGTCGGGACCGGCCGGTGACGTTTGCACCGAGTCGTTTTCCGCCCGGGGTATCGCCGCGCGCCGCCGCATCCTAGGCTCGCCGCGGCCCTGCGAAGCGCGGGCCCGGTGGCCTCGAAGAAGGGCACGGTCCGGTGAGGAACGCACGCTCGGCCGCGGCCGGGGTTCGCCCCGGACCGCGGCCCCGGAGCCTCGGGAAGCGGCCCGCTCCGCGGCCGGCACGGGCAGGGGAACCACAGGCATGACCCTGCGCTGGACGCGGCGGCCCGAGGGCTCGACCTGGGGGGATTTCGGCCCCGACGACGAGCTGGGCCGGCTGAACCTGCTCACCCCCGAGAAGGTGCTGCAGGGGGTCGCCGAGGTGCGCGAAGGGCTGACCTTCTGCCTCAGCCTGCCGCTGGACCTGCCGGGCGGCAACGTCCTGAACCCGCGCCGCCACCCGCCGCAGATCACCCCGACGCGCCGCGCCAACGGCCGGCCGAACATGAACTTCCCGGTCTGCGAGGAGGTCGACGGCGCCACCGACGTGATCTGCGACGACCGCGCGCTGATCCACCTGCAATACTCGACGCAGTGGGACTCGCTCGCCCATGTCGGCTCGCTGTTCGACGCGGACGGGGCGGGCGCCGCGCCGACCTTCTACAACGGGTTCCGCGGCGGCCGCGACATCGTCGGGCCGAGCGCGCCGGAGGCGGCGGATGAGCCGTCCCGGGCGAAGCGCCTCGGGATCGAGCGCCTCGCCGAGACCGGCATGCAGGGCCGGGCCGTGATGATCGACCTGCGCGCCCATCTCGGCGACGCCAGGACACGCGTCGGCTACGACCAGCTCGCCCGGATCCTGGAGGCCGACGGCGTCGTGGTGGAGCCGGGCGACATGGTCTGCCTGCACACGGGCTTCGCCGAGCGGCTGATCGCCATGGGCGGCGCGCCGGACCCGAAGCTCGTCCACACCCTCTGCGCCGGCCTCGACGGGCGCGACCCGCGCCTCCTCGACTGGATCACCCGCACCGGGCTCTGCGCGCTGATCGCCGACAACTACGCGGTGGAGGCCTACCCGGCCGGCCCCGGCCCAGCCTGCTGCGCGACGCTGCCGCTCCACGAGCACTGCCTGTTCAAGCTCGGGGTCAATCTCGGCGAGCTGTGGCACCTGACGCCGCTGGCCGACTGGCTGCGGGCCCGCGGCCGCTACCGCTTCCTGCTCACCGCCCCGCCGCTGCGCCTGCCCGGCGCCGTCGGCTCGCCGACGACGCCGATCGCCACGGTGTGAGGATCGGAGCGGTCCCAGGACGCGCTTCCGAGGTCGCCCGGATCAGCCGAGGGCGGCGGGTGCGGCGGCGCGCGGCGGGTCGCCGACCGGCTCCGCGGCCGGCTCCGCGGCGTCCTGGGGCGGCCCGGGGCGGAGGACCGCGCGCTCGCGGAAATGCGGGATGGCCGCCTCGAACACGGCCTCGGCGGCCGCCCGGTCGCCGGCCGCCACGGCGTCGCGCAGCCGCGCCACCCAGGCGTCGAGCCTGTCCCGGTCGGCGAAGACCGGCCGCGCCGCCATCACCCCGTCGATGCCCGGCAGGGCGATCCGGGGCTCCTCGCGGGCGAACAGGATCTCGTTGAGCCGCTCGCCGGGCCGGGCGCCGGTATAGGCGATCTCGATCTCGGTGCCGGGCTCGAAGCCGGCCAGCCGGATCATCCGCTCGGCGAGGTCGGCGATCCGCACCGGCTGCCCCATCTTGAGCACGTAGACCGCGGCGCGCTCCGCGCCCGCCCGGGCCTCGCCGTCGGCGTGGGAGGCGGCCGTCAGCACGAGGTCGCAGGCCTCGCGCACGGTCATGAAGTAGCGGACCATGTCCGGGTGGGTGACGGTGACCGGGCCGCCCCGGGCGATCTGCGCCTTGAACACCGGCACCACGGAGCCCACGGAGCCCAGCACGTTGCCGAAGCGCACGGCGATCAGCCGGGTCGGCTGGTCCGGCCGCGCCGACTGCGCGGCGTCGAGGGCCTGGGCGACCATCTCGGCGAAGCGCTTGGTGACGCCGAGCTGCGAGACCGGCTCGATCGCCTTGTCGGTGGAGATCATCACGAGCGCCCGCGCGCCCGCCGCCACCGCCGCCTCGGCGACGTTGATCGAGCCGAACACGTTGGTCTTGATGCCCTCCTGCCAGTCCCGCTCCAGGTAGGGCACCTGCTTCAGCGCGGCGGCGTGGAGCACGTAGTCGGGCCGGAACGCCGCGATCACCGCGTGCGTCCGCTCACGGTCGCGGATATCGGCCAGCACCCCCGTCACGGCGGTCTCGGCAGCCAGGATCGCGGGGTGGCTGAGGATGCCGTGGAGCGCCGGCTCGGAGGATTCGAGCACCAGCACGGCGGCGGCCCCGAAGGCCACGGCCCGCAGGCAGATCTCCGAGCCGATCGACCCGCCGCCGCCGGTCACCACGACCCGGCGGCCGGCGAGGAACGCCTCCAGGCGCGGCCGGTCGATGGCGACGGTCGGCCGCAGCAGCAGGTCCTCGATCTCCAGCGGCGCCAGTTCCGGACCCTGCACGCCCTCGCCGAGGCCGACGACCCGGGCGAGGGGCAGGCCGAGGCGCCGGGCGCGGGCGATCAGGTCGTCCGGCGCCGCCTCCGGCACGAGGGCGCTCGGGGCGGCCACGAGCCGCCGCACCGGCTCGCCGCGGGCGGCGAGGTCGGCGACCACGCGCTCGAGATCCGGGAAGCCGCCGAGCACCGGCACGCCGCGCATGAACTGCCCGCGCTCGTCCGCCCGGGGCGACAGGATGCCCCGCGGCGCGAGCTTGCGCACCGAGCCCGCCTCGATCGCCCGGATCAGCACGTCCATGTCGGCGCCGCGCCCGAGGAGCAGGGTCGGGACGGTGGCGGCCCGCGCGCTCGACTGCCGGGAGCGGGTGTCCTTGAGGTAGCGGAACGCCAGGCGCGTGCCGCCCAGGAAGAAGATCTGCAGGACCCAGTAGAGCAGGATCGCGATCTTGCCGAAGAAGTAGAAGCCGTAGAGGTCGGACGAGACCAGCACCCAGTCGATCACCAGGAGCGCCAGGGCCAGGACGCTGGCCGCCCGGACGATGCCGGCGAGGTCCTGCAACGAGGCGAAGCGCCACTTGGTCCGGTAGAGCCGGAAGCGTCCGTAGACCAGGCCGGCGAGGACGAGGAACGGCGGCAGCAGCAGGGGCAGGGCGTGCAGACGCTCGGCCAGCATGCCGCCCTGGAAGCGGAACAGGAAGGTGAGCACCACGGCGGCAGCGGTCGCCGCGAGGTCGTGGGTCACCATCACCGCGGTCTTGTAGAGGCGCTGCTGCATCGGGAGCCGGATGGGATGCCGCGGGGTATCCGCCGCGGCACCGGCCCTGTCAACGCGGCCCGCCCAGGGGCGGAGCCGGGGCCGGAGGCGGCGCCGGCCTCACCCCAGCGCCCGGGCCGCCGCACCGGCCGCGTCGTCCACCCGGTCGATGTCGGGGGCGTCGATGTGCCGGTAGCGGGCCTGGATCAGCCCGAAGGCCCCGAAGGCGGCGTGGCCGGCCGCCACGAGCCCGAGGAGGATCCAGCCGTAGGGCTGGGCGCGCAGCAGCGCGAAGGCCTCGGCCAGACCCTTGGCATCCGAGGAGCGCTGGTGCCACGCGGCGGCCACGAGGAACCCGCCGATGATCAGGAAGGCGAGGCCCCGCGCCGCGTAGCCGAAGCGGCCGATCGGGCCGGCCCAGCGGTCCCGGGCCCGGGCGTCGAGGGCGAGCCGGTCGGTGACGTCCCCGCGCCACGACTTGCCGAGGAAGCCGAATCCGCCCGCCACGACCGCGAGGCCGACGAGGGCCACGAGCCAGCGGCCGAAGGGCTTGCTCAGGAGCCACGCGGTGCCGTCATGCACGCCGTCGCCGCCGCTCATGCCCAGGCCGAGGCTGAGCGAGGCCGCGCTGGCGGCGAGCCCGAGATAGAGCCCGGCGCTGATCAGGTGGGCACCGCGCACCGCGAGGCCCTTGGCGGAAGTGCCCCGCCGGTCGGCATCGGTGATGCCCTCGACGAGGCGCCAGAGGGCGAAGCCGGCGAGGCCGAGGGCGATCAGGCCGACGACGGCCGCGCCGAACGGCCCGGCCATGACGGCGCGGAGCGCGTCCTTGCTGTCGCCGGCCCGGCCGCCATGCCCCAGGGCCGCCAGCAGGGCCAGGGCGCCGACCACGATGTAGACCACGCCGCGGGCGCCGTAGCCGAAGCGGGCGATGCGCTCGATCGCGTTGCGGCCGCCGGGAAGGGTCCTCATCGGCGGGACCCGGCTTCGGGGAATCGGGTGTCGGGCACGGGCGGCATCCTGTGGAGCGGGAGCGTTCAACGCCCGGCGGCGCGCACCCGATCCGTTGCCGGCACAACCTCCGTGGCCGCCCTACATGGGCGTCCGGTCGGCGCGGCCGGTGAGCGCCACGTAGAAGCCGAGCCCGTCCTGGGCCGGCAGGGTCTGCAGGCGCTCGATCAGGCCGCGGCGCTTCGCGTCGAGGAGCAGGCGCCCGGCCGGCTGGAACAGGGTCTCGCCGCCGCCCTCCGGGGGCGGATCGAGCCGGATCGCCACGGTCTTGCCCTTGGCGAAGCGGCTGCGCTCCAGCATGTCCTTGAGCGAGGCCTCGGCGGTCGCCCGGTTGGTGCCGCGCAGGTCGAGCACCGACTCGGCGTCGGTCACGCCGAGGGAGCCGCGCAGCTTGGCCGCGTAGAAATCTTCGAAATGGGGCAAGTCGGTGCCTTGATGCTTCGCCGTTCGATCAGGTGGGGTGCGGCCGCTCAGAAGGCGAGACCGCGGTAGAGGTCGCGCACCGGCACGGCGCCGTCGAGCTCCGGCAGCGACACGGCGCCGTCGAGCCCGAGGGCCGCGACGCTCCAGTCGTCGCCCGCGCGCCGCCAGACCTCGACCCGCGCCTCGTCGGAATAGACGATCAGCAGGACCGCGAGGCTCGGCACGGTCCGGTAGAAGTCGATCTTCCGGCCGCGGTCGAGACTCATCGTCGAGGGCGAGAGCACCTCGGCGACGAGGAGCGGGTCGGCGGCGTAGCCCTCCGGCAGCGGCGGCCCGCACCGCACCACCACGTCGGGGATCGGAGCGAAATCGTCCATCGCGGCGCTGAGAATCGCCAGACCCGGCATGGCGCGGCAACCTCGCGGCTCCGCCAGGGCGTCGAGTCGTCCCGCCAGGTTCATGACGATTCGCTGATGCCGCTCCCGCGGCGGCGCCATGAGCACGGGCTCGCCGTCGAGCAGCTCCCAGCGCTCGTGCGCGGGCCGGCCCTCCACCCAGAGCCTGAACTCGGACACATCCATCCGCGCGTCGCGCTTCGCGGCCAGAGCCATCGCCGATCCCCACCTCGGCCGGATCGTAGCACCGGGCCGGCCGCCCGCAACAGGCCCGGCCCGGAAGGCCATCCCCGCGCGGGCGTCACGGCCGATGCCAGGCCGGCCTCCCTCGGGGACTCGGAGGCCGGCACAGGGCGACCGGCGCAGCGACGGACTCAGTCGGCGCCGAGCCCGGCCGCCGCGACGGTGGCGCCGGCCTCCAGGAAGCGCTGCGGATCCACCGGCTCGCCGTCGATGCGGGTCTCGTAGTGGAGATGTGCCCCGGTGGAGCGCCCCGTCGAGCCGACGGCGCCGACCGCGTCGCCCGCGGCCACGCGCTGCCCGGGGCGGACCGCGATGCGGGCGAGGTGGCCGAACCGCGTGGTGACGCCGTGGCCGTGGTCGATCTCGACCATGTTGCCGTAGCCGCCCGCGGCCTCGGCGGCGATCACCCGGCCCGGCGCGGTGGCGCGGGCGGGCTCGCCGTACTCCGCCTTCAGGTCAAGCCCGGTATGGAGGGCGAGGCCGCGGGTGAAGGGGTCGAGGCGCGTGCCGAACGGGCTCGACACGGTCGCGCCTCCCCGGATCGGGCGTGCCAGGGGCAGGGTGGCGGCGAGCCGGCGCAGGCGCTCGCCGTCGTCGAGCGCGCGCCGGGCCAGGGCGAGGCCCTCCGCGAAGCCGGTGCCGTCCAGGGCGCGGCCGTCGAGGGGCACGAACGGTCCGCCCAGCCCGGCGGCCGGCGCGGCCGCGCCGGTGCGGTCGGGATCGAGGCGGTCGGGGTCGAGACCGGTGCGGCCGATCAGCCCGCGCAGCCGCCGCACCGCGTCCCCGGCCCGGGCGGCCAGCCCGGCGAGGCGCTCGCCCTGGGCCGCCTGCAGGCCGTCGAGCCGGGCCTCCAGCCGGATCAGGCCGGTCTCGGCCTCGCGCGCGCCGCGGCGGGGCAGGGGATCGCGGGCGGAGCGCGGCGCCGGAGCCGCACCCTCAGTCGGACGCAGGAAGAGATCGTCGTAGCTCGTACCGGGCGCAGCGCCGGGCCGCCCGGGCAGGGCGCCGGTCGTGGACGGGTCGGGCAGGGCCTGCCGCTCCAGGTCGGCGAGGGCGGCCGTGCGCCGCTCCAGCTCGGCCTGGCGCTCCAGGGCGGCCGCGACCCGGTCGGCCAGCCCCGCCTCGCTCCCCGCCCGGTCGCTCCGGTCGCGGTCGAGGCGGTCCTGGAGCTCGCCGATGCGCGCCTCGTAGGCGTCGCGCAGGGCGGCCTGCCGGGCCACGAACCCGGCGAGCACGTCGTCGTGGAACACGATCAGGCAGGAGGCCCCGAGCGCCCAGGCCACCGCCAGGGCGAGGCCGGCGGCGAGCCAGGGAGCTGGCCGGTGCGGCCTGAGACGCGCGGGGAACTTCGGAAGCTGCATCGGGACGGCACCGGAGGAGCCGCCATTCAGGCCTCAGTAGGGTTAAGGATCCGTCGCGCGCCGGGCGTCAGGGGGACGTCAAGGGGACGTCAGGGCAGGGCGCGCGCGGCCGCCAGGACGGCCTCGGCGTGGCCGGGCACCTTCACCTTCGGCCAGATCCTGGCGACGCGCCCCTCCCGGTCGACCAGGACGGTGGTGCGCTCCACGCCCATGTACTTGCGCCCGTACATGCTCTTCTCGACCCAGACGCCGTAGGCCTCGAGCACGGTCTTGTCCTCGTCGGCGGCGAGCGGGAAGGTCAGCCCGTACTTGCTGCAGAACTTGTCGTGGCTCTTCACCGGGTCCGGCGACAGGCCGACGACCTTGGCGTCCGCTTCCGCGAAGGCCGGCAGCAGGCCGTTGAAGTCCTGCGCCTCCAGCGTGCATCCGCTCGTGTCGTCCTTCGGGTAGAAGTAGAGCACGACTTTGTGACCGCGGAGCGCGGACAATCCGACGCGCCCTCCGCCCGAGGCGGGAAGGTCGAAATCGGGGGCGGGATCCCCCTCTGACAGCGGCATCGTGCCTTCCTTTCGGCCGATTGATGATGTGCAACCGATCTCGTGCGCGGGCTCGAGCGATGGCACCGCGCACGTCCGAGCCAAGCCCGGAGTCGCGGCCGCTGTAAAGCGCGGGCGCGCTTCGATCCACCGGCCGCGGAGCCCGAGGGCGCCGCGCGCAGAGACCCCGGAACAAAGGTCCCGATGGCGGACGAGACAACGCCGGCATGCAGGCCTCGGGGGAAGGCGCGACGCGTCGGCGGCGTCTGCCTCGTGAGCGCCCTCGCGCTGGTGCTGCTCGTCGGCGCCGGTGTCGGCCTCGTGGCCCTGCGCCTGTCGAACGGGCCGCTCCAGATCGACGGCCTGTCGCGCCGCGTCGCCGCCGCCGTGGCCGAGCGGATCGGGCCCGGCTGGAGCATCGGGCTGCGCGGCAGCAGCCTCGAGCTCGACCGCGAGAACGCGCTCAGCCTGCGCTTCTCCGGCCTCGACATCCGCAACCCGCAGGGCGACCTCGTGGTGCGCGCCCCCCTGGCGCTCGTCAGCCTCGACCCCTGGGGGCTCCTGCGGCTCAACCTGCAGCCGCGCTCGATCGAGTTCCGCGAGACGCAGACCACCGCGCTGCTGCACCGGGACGGCTCCATCGCCTTCGCGGCCTCGGAGGCCAACCACCCGGTCGACGTCGCGCCGCACACGCCGCCGAGCGTGGACGGGGTGCGCGGCACCGTCTCGCCGCTCTCGGCCGCGATCGCGTCGATCTTCGGGGTCGTCCTCGATCCGGGCGGCGTGGTCGGCGCCCTCGACCGCGCCCGCGTCACCGACGCGCGGCTGCGGCTGATCGACGAGGACGGCCGCGAGCGCGCGGTGTTCGCGCGGGTCAACGGCCTGTTCGGCCGCGACCCGGTCAACGGCACCCGGAACTTCGAATTGCGGCTCGACGGTCCGCACGGCGAGTGGCGCTTCGGCGGCACGCTGCGCGACGGCGCGGACGGGCAGGAGCGCTCGGGCGTCATCACCCTCGACGACCTGCCGGTCACGGATCTCCTGCTGCTCTCGGGCCAGTCCGGCCTGCCGCTGACCACGGACCTGAAGGTCTCGGCCCGCGCCGACGTGAGCCTGACGGCCGGCCGCATCCGGACCATGAACGCCAAGCTCCACACCGGCGACGGCACGTTCCTGATCGAGGAGAAGGACTTCAACCCGGTCACGGTCGAGAGCCTCGACGCCTCCCTGGACTGGGACGAGGCCAACCGCGTGATGTCGCTGACCGGCCTGGACTATCGCGGGGCCGGCAACGCCGTGCACCTCGCGGGGACGTGGACGGGCAGCCCCGCGGGGGCGAGCACGACCTGGACCGCGACGCTGGCGAGCCGCGACGCCACCTTACGCGGGGCGACCCCGCAGGACGCGCCGGTGAAGATCGACGCCCTGGACGCGCAGCTCTCCGGCCGCGACGGCGGGATCTCCATCGACGCGCTGACCCTGTCGGGGCCCGGCGTGAAGGGCGCCATCACCGGGACGATCGGCACCAGCGCCGACGACGGCGGCCTGACCCTGCACCTCGTCGGCCACGACGGCGAGGTCCGCACCGGGCTGCGGCTCTGGCCGGAGCACATCGCGCCGCCGGCCCGCACCTACCTGGTGGACCAGCTCCGGCGCGGCCGGGTCGATTCCGTCGACATCAAGGTGAAGATGTCCGGGGCGGTCCTGGCGGCCGCCACCCGGGGCGACCCCGCCCCGGACGACGCGGTCCACATCGACTTCCACGTCTCGGACGCGGCCATCGACGTCACCGCCGATTCCCCGCCGGTGACCAAGGGCAACGTCGTCGGCGTGATCACCGGGCGCTCGACCACGGTGCGCAACGTGACCGCCGAGGTCCACGGGCCGGACGGGCGCGGGCTCGCCATCTCGGACGGCAGCTTCGTCATCCCGCAGATCACCCCGGACCGGGTCGTGGCCCAGATCGGGATGCGGCTCTCCGGCGGCGCCGACGGCATGGCCTCCGTGCTCCAGGCCAAGCTGTTCAAGAGCGTGATGAGCGTCGACCTCGACCCCGCCACGATCAAGGGCAGCGCCGACCTGCGCGTCGACTTCCCCCTCGACCTCAAGCACATCCCCGACCTGCCGGACCTGCCGGTGACGCTGACCGGCTCGCTGGCCGACCTCGCGGTCGACAAGGTGATGGGCCGGGACCGGCTCGAGTCGGGCCGGTTCAACCTCGTCTACGACCGGGGCGCCTTCACGCTGAAGGGCGACGGCCGGGTCGCGGGCGCGCCCATGTCGGTCGACCTGCGCCAGCCGAAGGTCGGGCAGCCCGGCGAGGCGGTGGTCAACGTGTCGCTCGACGAGGCGGTCCGCGGCCGCAAGGGCCTGCCGACCGCGCCGCAGCTCACCGGCACCATCCCGGTCCGCGCGGTGGTGCAGATCGGCCGGCCGGGATCCGGCAAGCCGCCGATCCGGGTCGAGGCGGATCTGGCGAAGGCCGGGATCGACGGGCTGATCCCGGGGCTGACCAAGTCGCCGGGCAAGCCCGGGCGGCTGACCTTCACCCTCGTCGACAGCGGCCAGACCTTCGACCTGCGGGACTTCGCCCTCGACGCGGCCCCGGCGAGCGCGCGCGGCACCGTCTCGATCACCCAGGAGGGCGGCCTGGAGCGGGCGGACCTGACCAGCGTCAAGCTCTCCCCCGGCGACGACCTGCGCGTGAGCCTCGACCGGACCGTCGGCGGCTACAAGGTCGTGGTCCGGGGCGCGGTGGCCGATGCCCGGCCGTTCCTGAAATCGCTGGGCGCCCCCGACCCGAAGGGCGGCCGGGAGGCGCGGGACGCGAATCCCAAGGATATCGACGCCGACATCCAGGTGCCCATCGTCACCGGCTTCAACGAGGAGGCGCTGACCGGCGCCAACCTGAAGCTCTCCCTGCACGGGAAGACCCTGCGGGCCGCCAACATCACCGGGCGCTTCCGCGCGGCCCCCTTCGCCGCCACGGTGACCCGCGGCGAGCGCGGCGTGCCGACCCTGTCGGTGGAATCGGCCGATGCCGGCGCGACGCTGCGGTTCGTCGACGTGTACCGGCGGATGTATGGCGGCCGGCTCACGGCCGGGATCGGCCTCAACGACGGCCCGCAATCCGGCGTCGTGCAGATCCGCGACTTCATCCTGCGCAACGAGCCCGCGCTGTCGAGCATCATGGCGCAGGGCCCGGAGCCGTCCGACGCGGAGACGGCCCGCGGCCGACGGGTCGCCCCGGGCCGGGGCGCGGGCGACGTCACCTTCGACCGCATGCGCGCCAATTTCGTGCGCACCGGCACCCGCGTCGACTTCACCGACGCGGCGATCTCGAACGCCGCCATGGGCTTCACCCTGTCGGGCTGGCTCGATACCGGCCGCGAGCGCACCGACATGACCGGCACCTTCGTGCCGCTCTACGGCCTGAACAACGTGGCCTCGCAGTTGCCGCTGCTCGGGCCGCTGCTGGGCGGCGGCCACAACGAGGGCCTGTTCGCGGTCAATTTCCGCGTCTCCGGCAAGCTCGCCTCGCCGGACGTGAGCGTGAACCCGCTCTCGGCGATCGCCCCGGGCTTCCTGCGCAAGCTGTTCAGCGCCGGCGGCGGCCCCTTCGCGGACGGGATGCCGGGCGTCCCGCAGCAATAGGGCGGGCAGCCCGGAAGAGCCGCCCGCCCCTGTCTCACGCGCGGATGAAATCCGCGATCACGGCCGGAGCCGCGGTGTCAAAGCCGACCACGTCGAGCATGCCGGGATCCTCCGGGTCGGCGATGCTGAAGCCGTTGGAGACCAGCCCCACGACCACCAGCTTCGCCGGGATCCCGGTCTTCTCCCGGTACGTCCGCAGCGCCTGGACCGGGTGGACCGGCCCCGCCCAGGTCTCCGAGTCCGTGTAGACCACGAACGCGTCGGCCTTGACGCCCCGCTCCAGCGCCCAGCGCATCGGCAGGGAGCAGTCGGTGGCGCCGAACGGCAGGTCGGCGGTCGCCCGCACCGCCTGATCGAGCCGCGTCGACGGCCCGATCGGCAGCGGCGTCAGCGCGGCCCCCTGGCTCCAGGCCCGGCCGGCCTCGGCGGTGAAGCCCAGCACCTGCCAGTGCTCCTCGGTCGCCGCGGTGACGAGCGCCATCGCGGCGGCCGCCTCCCGGGCCGTGAGCGTCGAGCCCGCGACCGTGCTGGCGCCCATCGAGCCCGAGACGTCCAGCGCCAGCACGAGGCGCCGGCCCGTGGGCTCGACCGCGCCGAACGCCGTGTAGAACGCGGCGTTCAGCGCCTCGACGATCGCCGCCACCGGCTCCCAGGCGAGCTTGCCCCGCTGACCGTGCCCGGAGGCGTAGGTCTTGAGGGCCAGCAGCAGCGCCATCGGGTGCAGGCGCGCCCGGAGGATCCGCTCCCGGTCCGACAGGACCGCCCGGACGTGCTCGGTGCCCTCCGAGAAGGGCGCCAGCACCCCCGCGGCCGTCAGGCGGCCGAGCTGGCGCACGAGGGCGCCGACCGGCATCCGCTCGATCAGGGCCTCGTTCACCGCGCGGCTGCCCATCAGCCCGGTCGGCAGCGCCTCCCACGGCAGGCCGTGCGAGCGCACCAGGGCGGCGGCCACCGCCCCGTCGAGGCCCTCCGCCTGCACCCGCGCGAAGGCGTGGACGATCCCGGGGGCGGCCTCGGTCACGGTGCCGCGGCAGATCCAGTCGAACAGCGCCTTCCGGGCGGGCTCTTCCGTCTCCGGGTGGGCCAGCCGCAGGAGGTCGCGGTGCGACCAGCCCTGGCGGGTCCGGTACTTCACCGCCTGGAAGGCCAGGGCCTCCACGGGCTTGGCGCAGTACCAGTCACCGACCGCCCGGCGCAGGCCCCGGCCCCAGCCGCGCATCGCCTCAACGGAGGCGGCGAACTGGAACAGGTGCGTGCCGGTGCGGCAGACCCGAGGCAGAGCCGCGAGCGCCGCGCGCCGGGTCGCGAGGTCCGCCGACGCGGCGGCCAGCGCCAGGGCGAAGATCGCCGGATCCTGCTTCGGAGCCCGGCCGCCCTCGCTCACCGCCACGATGGCGGCGACCGCGCGGGCGCCGTCCCGCGCGATGCACCGCTGCACCGCCGCCGCGTTCTCGGCGGTCAGGGCGCGCGGGCTCGCGTAGTACGAGCCGCCCTCGGAGCCGAGCACCAGGAAGCGGTCGAGCCGCGCCCAATCGCCGACCGCGAAGGCGTGGCCTCCGGCGGCGTTCGGCACCGTGCCGGGGATCGGCTCCGTCTGCGGGGTGGCGCGGAGCCGGAACATCTGTGCGAGCTTCGTCATGGCGGGCACCTCTCGGTCTCTCCTCTCTCCATCGCGGCCGATCGCTGGCCGGTGGCGCGTCCCGGCGCGCGCGGTCGGGCGGGGACGCGGCCGCGGCGCGTCGTCCACCGCCGCTCGCGCGCGGCCGGTATCTCGTGTGGTCGGTGGCGGGGTTCCGTCCGGCCGGGCGCGGGCGTGGCGGCGACGAGGGGCCTATCCGATGCTCTGCTTGAGCTACGGGCCTGACGACCCGGCGGGACTCGCACCCGCACCCCTCGGATCCCGATAACCTTCGTCTTCCGGCCCGCGTCCGGGCGATGCGGGCGTGGCGTGAGGAACGGTGTCCGGGCGCTCTATCCGGGCTGAGCTACGGGCCTCGCGGCCCGGCGGGATTCGAACCCGCGACCTCCCTTCGGTGAAGATAATCGTTCCTCTCCGGCCCGCATCGTCGGCCGGGATCCGCGCACGGTCGGCGCCCCGGTCGTCTCGCGGGGCCCTGCGGTCGTGGTGTCGGGGACGGGCATGAGCTCCGGCGACCTCGCGGCCCCCGGCGGGGATCGAACCCGCAACCTCCGCGGGACAAGCCCGCGGCGCTCTACCGATGATAACCGTCCCCTGCCGGCCCGCAGGGTCCTCGAGACGCGCTCAGCCTCTCGGGCCGAGAGCCCCGCGATACGACCGTAACGGTCGCATCAGCCCGGGACGGGCGAACGCCGCGACGTCGATGCCGTCGTGCTGTTTCATGCCATGCTCCGTCCGAACGGGGCTTCGGGTGACGCGGGCGTGTCGATGAGGCTCGGGGGGGATCCGTGACAGGGATAACCGAGCGTCTCCGGCCCGCGCCGGTGAACTGCGATCGGCTGCCAGCGGCGACCGTTGCGAAGGGAACCGGACTCGTCCGCCGCGGCGCGCAGGCCGCGGATACGAGGAGCGTACGGTCACTTCAGATCACCGGCCCGGCAGGCCGATGGCGCGGTGGATACGGTCGCGCTCGGCCTGCGTCAACCGGAAACTTGAAAATTCTTTCAGTTCGGGCGATCTCCGGCCCATGATCACTGCCGCCCAGATCCGCGCCGGCCGCGGACTTCTCAAGTGGACGCAAGGGGTTCTCGCGAGCCGCGCCGCGGTCTCCGTCGTCACCCTGAACATGATCGAGAGCGAGCAGGTCCAGCCCCGCAGCCGGACCCTCGCGGCGATCCGCACGGTCCTCGAAGGGGCGGGCATCCGCTTCGTCGGCGACGCGCAGGACGGATACGGGGCGATCCTGCGCCCCGCCCCCGCGACCGGGTCCGGGGACGCACCGGCACAGAAAAGCCCGGCGCGGACGACCGCACCGGGCTGAGGCTGAACCGGCCTGCGCGGGCGCGCTATTTCTCGACGAAGGCCTTCTCGATGACGTAGTGGGCGGCCTCGCCGTGGTTGCCCTCCTCGTAGCCGCGCGACGTCAGGAGCTCGCGAGTGTCGCGGATCATGTCGGGGCTGCCGCAGAGCATGAAGCGGTCGTTCTCGATCGCCATCGGCGGCAGGCCGATATCCTCGAACAGCTTGCCCGAGACCATCAGGTCGGTGATCCGGCCGCGGTTGCGGAACGGCTCGCGGGTCACGGTCGGGTAGTAGACCAGCTGGTTCGAGATCATCTCGCCCAGGAACTCGTGGCGCGGCAGCGTCTCGGTGATGGTCTCGCCGTAGGCG
>NZ_FOCS01000034.1:0-43637 GCF_900110155.1 Methylobacterium sp. UNC300MFChir4.1
CGCTGGGCCGGCTTGTCTCTCTTCCTCGACGACGGCCGCGTCGAGATCGACAACAACACCGTCGAGCGGGCGATCCGGCCGTTGGCCCTGACGCGGAAGAACGCGCTGTTTGCCGGCTCGGACGGTGGGGCCGGGCATTGGGCTGTCGTCGCCTCGCTGGTCGAGACCTGCAAGCTGAACGGGGTCGAGCCGCAGGCCTACCTGACCGACGTCATCACCCGCATCGTCGCCGGACATCCGCAGAGCAATATCGACGACCTGCTGCCCTGGGCCTACGCCCCGCAGACCCTCAGGGCCGTGGCCTGAGAACGACGCTTACGATGAAGCCACACCAAGCACATCTTAGCCTTTGATTGCCGTACTGTTGGCCCGCGCCCGCGGAAAGTAGCTGTACAGGGTATCCCGGTTGACCCCGAGCCGCTTGGCGATCTCGGCCACGCTGATTGCGCCAGCTGCGAGCAGAGCCCAACCGACAGCGATATCGTCCTCGCTCAGCTTCTTCGGCCGTCCGCTCTTCAGACCGCGGGCGAGCGCTTCCTTCAGCCCCTCCATGGTCCGCTCGCGATTGAGGTCGAGGAAGTACTCGGCCAAAAACGTGTCCGTCTGAGCTGGCCACGATGGGCTAAAAGCGCACCACTCTCGGCGCGGCGCGAAAGTTGTCGTCCGCTCCGCTGTCGCTGTCAAAGCTGGCCTTCTGGATCAGACCACCGAGGTCGTTGCCGCCTTCGAAGCTGGTCTTCGTGTACTGGCTGAACTTGGCGATCAGGCCCCTGAACATGCCGCTGAGGGCCGAGACGTGTGCCATCCCCATTTCGGCAATGGCCGCGCTCAGTTTGCTGGGCGGTGAGGCGATCTCAGCGGCTAGCGCCGTCGCGTCCTTCCTGCAGATACTCGGCGCGGCCATCGCCATCGATCTCGTAGCCCGGCCGACTTAGAGGATCAGTGTTACTAACAGCGACGACACTGACAGCCTGTGCCTCAATGGATAAGTCCCGATACACGTCTAATCCCCTCTAGGGTCAGACCTGAATTTTCGCCGCCGTTTGTAAAACAACCTCCATTGGTATGAATGCCTATTAGATTGCCATCTTGATCGATGATACCTGCACCGGACGACCCTCCGAGAGTATCAATGTCACTGTAGAAAATGGTGTCGCCCGAGATCCTCAGCCCCGATCCTGCCGCCACTCTCTTAGGCACCCCATTTGGGTGCTGTATCACCGTTAGGGTCTTCAATCCTTCTAATGCCCGTCGCGATGAATCAGTAGCTTGAGGCGAAAAAGTTACATTCGGCTTTTCTCCGCGATCGGAGGCACCTAGTTCGATAATGGTATAATCAAGCTGACCATTTCGATGCTCATGAACTCGGGTTACAGGATATATAATTGTAGGACGGGTTGGACAGCTTTCTGGGTTAGCATCAGTACATTTCGACGCGTCACGCTGAAAATTAAAATTTACCTGCATCAGTGGCGCAAACTCCGTTGGTTGGTACGGTGAATATGTGTTAGCGCCTATACGGTGCCGCGGAGTTGTCCATTCGTTAGCATCTATATCGAAGCAGTGACCCGCTGTGACAAAAAGATTATCCGAAAGCAATGTTCCCGTGCACCACCTCTCGCCTTCAACATTTCCAGCATCATCCCCTGGCGACAGGAGGGACTTAAGATTGTTTCTCCACTGAAGAAGTGCTGTAGACGGTTGATGTTTATTAACAAACTCCTTTGATGCTCCTAGGTCACCCTTGTATAATTCGACATCTTGTGAATCGTCAGAAGGTCCGCATCGAGTCTCGATCAGCACACGTCGTCGCTCCCGGTCCAGAGAAACTATCTCTCGAGATAGCGCTTCACTTGTATCGCGATCGCGTTGGCGAATCGGCGCCTCTGCCCCCCCGCGAGAATTGGTTGCCCGTGTACGGTCGCGATCCACATCCTTCTTGCGACGCACAAGTTCCTCTAGTTTGCCGTCGATAGCCTCCAATGTTTTTAAGTTTTCGTCACGCGTTTTTGTTGGATCAAATCGAAATACCTGCCCTTTTTCAGCGGTTTCTTTGATGCTGGCAGGAGGTAGAGGCATCGAGTAGGGTCTCGAGGGCAAAACTTGCCCCGTTGCCGCGCAACAACCCATAAAAAACATGAGTGTCGAAATACAATGCGGCTTCATATTTACCCTCCCCATCTTGCTTTAGCGAAATGAGCCGATTGCAATCTAAATTATTATCTAATCAATGATGGATTTTTTATCGTGGCGAAATTATTTTGGATCTGCCCGCAGGTTCATCTACGTTGCCACGGCCCCGGTTCAATTGTGTTATACAGACCAACTTCGATCTCAGAAAAGAGCCTCTTAGCCATATCGCCAGCGGCCGTGCTCAAGCATGAAATTAGAGCAACCTTGAACGCGGGGACTGATGAGCCAGGCGACGTTACGACTGCAGCCGTTATAGCTCCACCTAGGGCACCCAGAAGGCACCCATTAACCACACCTTTAACGCGGTCATTGATATCATCCGGAATAGCTAATTCTCCGAATAACTTGAAATTACTGCTGCGAGTATAAAAAGCTGGTATGTCTGTACAAAGTTTCTTGCCAAAGACACTTATACATTGTAATTCCATCTCGGTTTTAAATTCTGGCCAGCCGCTGATGCTTGCCAGCTGCGCCCTGTATTTTGCTTTACCCGCAACTTCAGCCTGAGGGTATCCAAGTACTACACCGGAGCCGAAACGTTCCTTGGGCGCAATGCTCTCCGTCTGCGGCCGGGCTACCTCTGCTGGAGAGACGATATCTGCTGGAGCAGGGCTGAAAACAGATTCCGCTGGACCATTTGGCGTTTGTATAGTCATTTTGATTTGCGGCGTCGAAACTTGAGATGCCTCAACTGGCCGTGAATCAGTGGATTGTGGAGACCTTTGAGGTTGAGTTGCGGTGGTATTTTGAGCTTTAGCTTCAGTGTGGTATAAGCTAGTACAAAACCATACCGATACGATCGCAAGCCCAATGGTGTATCGCAAATCCGTTTTCATGTTCATCGAGGCACCTCTGATTCGATTTTCAGTGAGGGTATTAGGTGGCCGGATAATTGCCATCATCTTTTATGACGAGATTGTTCGAGCTTTCCAATTTTTCTTGCTTCGAACTAGATGACACAAAGCCCTGTTCGACGATTGCGACCAATCGCTGGACGGGTATACTTGCGCAGCCTCTTCAAATTTGGAGCACCTGCGTGAGCGTAGCTCTCAGCATCTTACCGCGCAGGTAATTTCCTAAATCGTGACGCCAAAGTCCATAATTTGGCTCATGGATATCCTTGACCACCTCTTGCCCATTTTTACGGAAATCCACCGAAAGAAATGGATCAAATGCCGCCACTGGATCTAGGTGATCGAAGAAATTAGACCACGTTCCGCCAACTTTATCCGGAAACCCGTCCGGTCGCGTCCATCCAGGTTGTAATTTATCCTGTATTTCGTCCAATCCAAGCGGGCTTCCGATCGTTATCAGTGCGTCGGCCTGAGATACTTCAGGTACACGCTTCAGACAGTCGTACGCTATAACGGTACCCATGCTATGACTAACAACGACATGGGGACGAGATGTTACTTGCTGCGAGTCGAAAACAAATCGTCTACGTATTTCGTCCTGAACGGCATAAATTTGACCGGGCCGCGGAGAGAAAGTCTCGTTAAATAAATAATGGTGGACATCTCGAAGAAAGTTTTTAAGAAAAATTTCTTTCACCGTCCAGGGCAATGGAACGCGTTCAAAGCTTCCATCAGCTTCTTCCACCGGCGGTTGGTCATCTTTATCACCGGGGATCGCTGCGCGACCGCCTAGCTTGGAGGCAAGCGCTAAGACCCATCTTTGCTCATTTGGGTCTCTACCTTCGAGACCTACACTTTTTGTGACCTTCGAGCCTTCTAGTGTTCGCAGCTCGGTCGTTGCTGTAGGATCTTCGGGCGCAACGCCTTCCAATGGCGAGCCGTACAACACATCGGCCCAGTAAACCGATGAACAGGTTACGCCATTTTTGTCTAAATCTACTGGGAAGTCGTCAGCGCATAACGCGGACTTCCACAATGCCAGCTCAATCTCTGCTGGAGGCTTATTCAGAATTCCGTGAACAAATGTGACATGAGGCATTCCAAGCCCTCCTGCCAAGCTAGTGCCCCGCGAATCTGGAAATAGCATGGATTGAACTACCAGTGAAAAGCAAGGCATTTTTACGAAGGTGACCGGTATTTGTATCGTCAGTGTACTGCGACGGCACGCAGCCTTCGATTCTGATTCCTGATCGGTACAATGATATTGCCCAAGTCACTTTTGGCGCGGACTGTTGCGCCGATTGATATAACCGGCTGGCTTTCGGCTAAGCTGATCCTGAGGATCAGCTGCGACCGAGAAAAATAAATCTTCGGCGAAATCTGAACACGGGTGCAGAGTAGGTCGCTCTGAATTCGCGCTAGAACTATGTCCAACTCAACTGCAATCTGGTTCGAGATGAGGCGTTGGTGGGTTGAGGAAACTTCGATGCCGTCAGCCACGTCGATCGATCTCCGTGGGCGCGTTCTCCCCGTGATAGCGGTGGCAGCTTCCTGCCATGGCGCGGCGGTCCGCTTCAGGGCGAGTGCGTCGAGCGCCAGTCGCGGGGCGGTGCGCCCGCGGTAGGAGAGCCCGGTCGCGCCGCGGCCCCGCGGTGGCGATCATCATTCACTGTACATCGAGGCGCACACCCACCTGATCCGAGCGACCTACGAAGCGCAGCCCACGATCTGCCTGCATGAACTATGCGCTGCCTTGGCTGAGCAAGTCGTGACGGCTAGAGGTTGTTAGGGACCTAGGCGGGGGCGATGCTCAGTTGGGTGGTGAGGAACCCTGCTTGCAAACCGTATCTGTGTGACGTTTCCGACTAGGATGCTGGTCAGTCCGAGCAAGCGTTGCGCGAGGTGTTCAACGGGCTGAGATACGTCATCAGGAGCGGCTGCTCGTGGCGCCGAATGCCTCATGACCTGCCGCCCTGGTTTGCCGCGTATCAGCAGGCCCACGGCTAGCTCTCGGCCGGCTGTTTCGAGCAGTTGGCCGAGGATCTGCGCGCTGTTCTGCGCATGGTCGCGGGTCGCACGCCGGAACCGAGCGCGGCCCTGCTCGGCAGTCGGACCTGGCGCTCCTGCCCGAGAGCGGTGAGCGGGCCGGCTACGATAGGGCTAAGCGCAAGAAGGACTCGAAGCCGCACATGGCGGTGGATATCCTCGGTCACCTGCTCGCGCTGCACGTCACGCCCGCTGACGCTAGAGATCGCGCGCAGGTCGGACAATTAGCTAGAGCCGTGCAGGCGGCCACCGGCGAGAGCGTCACGGTCGCCTTCGTCGATCAGGGCTACACGGGCGAGAAGCCGGCCGCGGCCGCCCGTGAGGACGGCATCGGACTAGAGATGATGAAGCTGCCGGAGCACGCACCAGCCCGTGCAGCAATCGTTTCAGTACAAGGTCCGTCTGTCCGCCTCGACTTTGGGCGGGAGTTGGCGCTGCCAAGCTCAGCCAGTATGCCGCGAATGGCCACGAAAGCGGAAAATTTGCAAAAAAGTTGTTGTTTTCCAATAACCGGGGCCAGACTACGAATCTGGGGGTCAGAGGTTCGAATCCTTTCGGGCGCGCCACTCAAATCAAGTGCTTAGCGGATGCCGGGGCAATGCCCTTTCCCGCTGACGACTGTCGGACGACCAACCCACGCAGTCTCTGAACTCGCGACGAGAGCGTGTTTGGTCCCGGCTTTTGGTGGAGCGGGTCGAGCTTGAAGTGCTCTGATTCTGCGGCCCAGGCTTTGCTGATACCCTCGTAGCACGACCGACAGCACGGTCGAATGCCGCTCCTTCGGCCCAGTACGCTGATCGAGGACGGACGTGCGCGTCTTCCACTTCGCCACGGCTTTCAGGTTGATGCCGTAGCGCTCGGCCAGCGTTCGATCAGGCGCAGCTTCAGCACGACCTGCTCCCCGCTCGTCTTCTGACCTCGCCGCATGTCCGACGCCTTCGGTCCTGGCTGATCCTCTCAATCAGCCCGGTCCAAAGCCAGCCGGTCAGGTCAGATTCGGAGCGACGCGCTTGGTGTGCCGTCCGCGATGAGAACAGGTCGCGGGCGCGAGCCTCGCCGCCCTCACGGATTCATCGGCGCGGCGTCCGAGGCTATGCGTACACGCGAAAATAATCGACGCGCATATGGGTGAGCTTCTGCGCTTCGGTCAGTTGAGGGGCCGGGACATCCGTCCGCAACGCCAATGTGAGGAGCGGCCAGAAGACGTCGCCGGCTTGTTCCATCTCCGACGCGCGGGTGAGTGTCCAGATATTGAGTTGGTTAGTTTTAGGATTGATGATTGGCTTGCGCTCAAAATAAGGAATGCATTGACCGTCCTGGATCAGCACGCCGTACCGGCAGTACTGTTCGGTCATGTCGACGGGCGTGGGAACGCCGGTGCCTTCGTTGTGCTCACCGGGCTGCCCCCATTCGTGCAAGTACGCGCCGTAGAGCTTCGGCTCGAAACCCTTGTGCTCGACGATATCGACCTCTATGCTCCGTTTGGCATTGGTGATGCCCTCTCGGTTGAGAAGCCAGAAGGCTGGCCACGTGAGCGGATGCCGCGGGAATCTCATCCGCGCTTCGAGATAGCCTTGGCGCCAGCCGACCGATACGACACCGCTGCGGCTGCCGGTCTGCAAATTTCCGGAAATCCACTGATAGTCGGATGTGTTGTTTCCATAGTAATTCACGACGCTCATCTTGCGTCCGATGTATTTCGCGGAAATCTGGAGGGCCGTGCCGCCCGTGGCCTCCGCATCCGCGACGATCTCGTAGGGTTTGAAGCCTTCCGCGCCGGCAAGGGGAGCGAAGGCGGAACGGCCGTAGAAACCGGACGGCCCTGTCGTGGCCTTCGGTCCGCCATTCCAGATCCGTCCGTTGATCTCCGCGAAGGGCTCATCGAAGACGAGCGTGCGGCCCTGCGTCGGATCCACGGAGGCGTCGATCGCCGCGCTCGAGCGGCTGGTCGGCAGCAGGGACGCGGCCGCGCAGATCGGTAGATCCCGGAAGCACGATTTCAGCAGATCGCGGCGTACCCAGCGAGGTTTCGTCATGGCTCAGGCTCCGAGTTCCGGCGTGGCAAGTGAGAGAGAACTTCGCGGCACGAACCTCCCTTTCACAGGGACGCCATGATCTGGGACGTGCCGGTGCCCGGCGGCGCGCCGCTGTGGTGAGGCGGACGGCTTTCAGGACCGGTTTCGCTCCCGTGTTTCCGCTCGCAGGATGTCCAGCGCCATGGCGCGGGCCCTGGCCATTCCGTAGCGGTGTCGATACCCGGCCTGCCGCAGACGATCGTTGGGGAACCGCATCCTCCAGAGAGGATTGCGCAAGGGCAGCGTCCGGTTGCGCAGGAAATCGTGGAGCCAGTCGACGAGGGCCGGCATCGGGATGACCCGGAAGCGGGGATCGCGGCTTATCGCGAACGCCCGCCGCATGAAGTCGCCGATCCGCGCATCGCGCGCCTCGTGATCGGAGAGATTGAAGACCTGGACCTCGCCCGCCGGCCAAGCCCCGGTCAGGGACCGCGTCATCGTCCAGATCGCCGCGTCCGTGACGTCCCGCACGTAGACGTGATGGGAGGGCCGATGCGCTGCGAAGAGGCGCTTCGAGAGGCTCCAGTCGCGCAAGCCGATGAGATTATGGAGATCGACGACCACCGTCGGGCGCAGGATCACGTAGGGAAGGGTCGAGGCGATCCGCCTGATGGCCTCTTCGCCGGCGAGCTTCGTTCGACCGTAGGCGCGAACGTAGTCCAGGGCCCAGTATTCGGATTTGACGTCGACGCTGCTGGTGAGAACCGGCGCCGTCTCCGTCATGGTGCGCGCGCGGCCGCTGCCATACACGGAGACGGTGCTCATGTAGCAGAAGGCCCGGACGCCGTCCCGCTCGGCGGCTTCGGCCAGTCGCCGCGTCGCCTCGACATTGATGGCCTGCATCCGATCCTGCTTCCCGAGCTCGGCGGCGAGATGCATGACGGCCGCGCAGCCGTGGACGAGGCCGGCGTAATCCTGATCCGCCGTGAAGTCGAAGGTCCGCCACTCGACCTGACCCGTGCGCGGCTGCGCCTCGGTCAGGGGCTGGGACGTGACGGCCCTGACCGCGTAGCCGCGTTCCTGCAGGTCCTCCACCAGGATGCGGCCGATCCGCCCCGTCGCCCCCGTCACGAGGACGCGGAGATCGCCCGGGACGGGCGGAGACGTTCGGAGGTCGGGGACCACGGTGTCGCGCTGCTCCCGGACCTTCAGCAGGTCGGCGAGGCGGATCGCCAGAGCGACGATCATCTGCGTGGGATTGCAGTGGCCTCCTGTCGGGAACACCGAACTTCCCGTGACGAACAGGCCGTCGATCCCGTGAACCTGGCCGCGCGCATCGACGACGCCCCTGGTGGCATCGTCGGACATGCGGGTGGTGCCGGTCGGGTGGGCGACATCGACGAAGCTGAGCGGGATCGGCGCCTCTTCGCGCACCCAGTCTGCCAGCTCGGGCACGGGCAGGCCCAGGCGGGCGAACTCGGAGACGACGAGCCGCGCCGTCTCGCGCATCGTGCGGCCTTCATCTTCGTGACTGCGCCAGTCGATCAGGGGCAGCCGGCTGCCCAGGTGATCCCGCTGATCGGAGAGCATGACCCGGCTCTCGGGATCCGGCCGCTGCTCGACCATGCATTCGAGGCTCAGCTCGGACAGCTTCCGCGGAAAGCCGTTGCGCGCGATGAAATGGTCCCGGCAGCCGCGCAGGAGCAGCGGCAGGTTCGACGTCAGCGTCAGGATGTCCTTCGCCCGCGGCTTGCCGACCAGAATCCTCCGGATCGCGTCGCCCGGGTCGTCGGGGGCGAGCGTCTCCCCGAGCCAGACCGCGCTGTTCAGGAGCTGACGGCTTCGCTGGACGTCCGGGCTCAGGCGGAGCCCGCCTCGGAACAGCCGATCCTCGATGGTGTAGCGGCCGAACCGCCGCTGCAGCGCGCGCGATCGGTGAGGGTCGAAATGCGCGACCGGCCCGCGCAGGTGATCCATCAGGTAGCGACCCACGCGGTCGAACCTGTTGCCGAGGCCGCCCGGGACCTGATGATCGGAGGCGAGGAGGAGCCGCGCATTCTCGATCCCGCCGGCACACAGGACGACATGGCGGGCCGGCAGCTTGACGATCGCGCCGTCGGGCGCCGCGACTTGGACGCCCTGTACCCTGTCGCCCGTCCCGTTCACGTCGATCGCGACGACGGTCGCGCCGCTGATCAACGTGACGTTCGGGCCCAACTTCTCGTCCAGTTTCCGCCCGAAGCGCGTGTACTCGAACGGATAGGATTCCGCGTCGTCGCGGCTGAACTGCCAGAAGAAGGGCAGGAGCATCCGAGGATCCGGCTCGGACCAGGCCGGCTGCGAACCGAACAGGTCCCAGAAGCGCGCGTCGCTGAAATGGTTGCCGTAGGCGAGCCCGAGATACTTGGCCGTCCGCTCGAGATAAGGATCGAGCGCGTCGCGCTGGAACGGCCACCCACTCTCCGGGACCCAGGCACGCTGCTCGAAGTCGATCGTGTCGAAAGGGGCGCACCGGCCGCCCCACGTGTGCGAGCTACCACCCACGATCCGGTTCCGGACGGCCCACTGGGTCGCGCGCGGCCGGCCGACATTCACGATGGCGTCCAGCGCGTCCGCGCTCTCCATCCGGTCGAGGCCGCCGCTCTCCAGCAGCACGACCCTCAGGCCGCCGCCGGACAGCTCGCGCGCCAAGGTGCTCCCGGCCGGGCCTGTCCCGACAATGCAGACATCGCAAGCCGCATCCAGAAGACCCTCGATTTCACGTGCGGCACGCAGTTGGATCACGGTGGGCGGCTCCCGGGCTCATTCCATCGAGACTACCGTCGCGCACTTATTGCTGAAGCGCGGACGTGGACGATCGACGCATTGAGGAGGCATGAATATGCTCAGTGTCCACTTGCCATGACGCCGGATCGTCAGTGATTCTTCGGGCACGACGCGGATATGGACCAGCGATAGATCCGTCGACGAGCGGGCGCGACGGTTGCGCGCGGTCGTGAGGACGGCGATCCATGACGCTCCGCGGCGCGGTCCGGACGTTGTCGGCCGGTGGTGCGGCTCTCCCGTGCGACGCGCGCCTATCGCCCCGTACCGGCCGGCCGGCGCATCGCGGCTGCGAACCCTGACGCGCTCGGCGGGCCGCCGCGTCGATGCTGCTTCCGCGGCGCGCGCGACGACTTAGAGCCGTGCCCGATCGCGTTGCAATCGGGCACGGCTCTAGACCTTTGTCTCGACGCGCTCTCTTACGCCGAACCGGTATCCACTTCGGCGGAGAGCGCTCTAGGGTCGAGGTGGAGGATGGGCCGGGCCGCTGCGCGACCGGGGGCTGGCCGAGGTTCAGCATGCCGATTGCCGGATCGCGTCGGCGTGAATGTGCACGATCCTCTCGGCACTGTACTGGTCGATGTGATGCTTCCTGAATTCCGAAAACGATCTCTCCAGGATTATATTGTCACAGTAATACTCCATGGATTCTATGAGCGCCTCCTCGTCGTCGGGTGGGATCAGGCGCCCGAGACGTCGGTCGACCAGGATGTCGCTGGGGCCGAATTCGCAGTCGGTGGATATGACGGGCAGTCCGCACCGGAGGGCTTCGCAGATCGCCAGCGACCAGCCCTCCCATCGAGACGTCGCGACGAAGACATCACTCGCGAAGAGCGCCCGTTGCGGGTTGTCCGGGTAGTGGACGAGCCGGACGACCTCGGACAGGCCGAGCGCCTGAATCTGGTCCGCCAGCGCCGCTTTGTCGGATCCGTGGCCGACCAAGTTGAGCCGCACGTTCCTGCGCCGCTCGTACAATCGCGCGAACGCGCGCACCAGAAGGTCCTGACCCTTCTGGAAGGCGTAGCGTCCGACATTCACGAAGGTGATGACGGCGGGGTCGGGCCGGATGTCGGTGTCCGACGCTTCGAAGTGCCTGACCGGGTTGGGAACCCAGTACATTGGCCGTCTGCAGTTGAAATCGGCCTCGAACGCCCGGAGCTGCCGCGGCGACGTGCCGAAAACGGAAGCGATCCGCGGGAGGATGTAATGCTTCAGGAGGAAGAACTTGACCTTCGATTTCAGGCTGGCGGATTCGCGCCGCGGGTTGCCGTGCAGGTGCATCGTGATCCGCTGCGGGATGCCCAACCGGGCGAGCCAGAAGATGACGGTCGGCTCGATCTGCGGGACGATGACCAGATCGTAGCGGCCTCCTTTGCTGACATCCCTGAAGATCCGCAGGAGGTGCAGGCGCGATGTGACCGGCCGGAAGACGCTTCTGTAAGGCCGCGGTTCCGCCGGGTAGTTCGCGTGCTGCGTGACTCGCAGCACGTCGACGGCGAACTCGGTGCCGCACTTCTGCGCGAGTTCCCCGCCGATCGTGTCGACCACTCGCTCGATGCCGGCGAAGACGGAAGACCCCGGCTGTAGATAGAGGATCTGGACCTTCTCACGATCTCCGGCCGCCATCCCAACCAACTCCTTCCGTTCGAAGCTCCGGCGATCCGGGCGCGGGCCCGTCGACGATGCCGGAGTCCGACTCACGCGCGATTGAGAACGGCGCCGATCACGTTCGCGCCGGCACCGATCAGGCCGTTCACCGCGTCCGACAGCTCGTCGACGGTCGTCCGCCCGGCCTCGGCGACGATCACCACGACATCCGCTCGACGGGCCGCGACCCGGGACTCGGCCGAGACGGAGAGCGGCGGCAGGTCGAGGATGACGTAGCCCCCCCGGCGCATCTGGTCGATGACGCTCTGGAAGACCGAGGAGCTGAGGGAGATGCCGGTGCCGACCGCCGTGTACGGCGACCGCGACGGCAGGACCGAGACGCCCCCGAAATCCACGAACTTGGCGAGGGCCAGATGGCTCGGATTGATGATCAGGTCGGCGAGACTCGCGCCGACCCCGGCCTTGGAGTCCGGGGTCAGGAAGAAGGTTCCGGCGCCGTGGATATTCGTGTCGATCAGCCGGGCGGTCCGGCCACCTTCCTGCAGCAGGCGCGCCAAGCTCAGGCCGATCAGGGTCGTGCCGGTGCGCGGGGTGCAGCCGACCAGGGCGATGACACAGTCGGAATCGTGGCCGCGCGCGGAGAGGGCCAGCTGGATCGACGTCCGAAGGTCTCGGACGCCCGTGGAGAATTTGACGTTGAGGAACCACGGCGCGTTGACGTTGCGCAGATCCACGGTCTCGCGGCGCCCCTCGGCCGTCTTGCGCAGGACCTCGGGCATCACGGCGAGGCAGGGGATGCCGGCCCTCTGGACGAGATCCTGCGGCGTCCGGATCCGGCGGTCGAAGGCCTGCAGCAGCGCCACGGCCAGGAAGCCGCCGACGAGGCCGATCATCGCGCCGAGGCCGAGGATCAGGGTCTTCCGCGGGGCCGAGGGTTTGAGGGGCTGCAGCGCCGCGCCGATCACCCGCGCGTCGGCATCGGGCGTCGGCGCGTCCGGCAGCGTGCCCTCGGTGACGGCCGCCGCGGCGGACCGCGCCTGGGCGGCGAGGGCATTGACGCGACCCTGGAGGAACTCGGCGCCGTTCTTGGCCGCATCGGCTTTCGCCGCGATGGATTGCAGGAGATAGGCCGAGACGGCCGCGTTCGCGACGCGCCGCGCCAGGTTCGGGTCTCTGGACGTGTACGAGACCTCGACAACGTACGACTGTCCGACCCGCCTGACGGTAAATCGCTCGGCGAAGTTCTCGAACTTCCTCTGCTGGAGGATGGCTGCCGTCGACGGCGGGGCGGTCCGCAGCCCCGACAATTCGGACGCGCCCGGGCCCGGCTCCTTCGGGCTCTCGGCTTCCGGAGGACCGAATTCCGGATTGTTCGCCAGCTGGAGACTGTTGAACACGTTCGCCAGCAGCCGTTCCGAGCGGAGGACCTGGAGCTCACTCTCGGCCCGGCCCACATCGAGGCTCGGCATCAGGGCGCCATCGGAGGAGCCCGAGCCCACCGGGCGCCGCGGCTCGAGCAGCAGCACAGCGGTCGCCGTGTAGAAGGGGGTCGCGGTCACCGTGTAGAGCGCCGCGCAGCCGATGCAGAAGACCACCCAGACGGCCACCGCCAGTTTGTGCCGGCGGGCCGCCTTGAGGGCCGCCGAGATGACGGCCAGCGGGCCGTCCTGCACGCCGATGGAGGTCGTCTCCGGAGAATGGGAGACCGATTGGGACTGGTCCGGCGGGATCCGGTTGGTGTTGTGGATGTTCATCTCACACTTTCCGTCGGATCTTCAGGGCCCGCTCGGGCTCCAGCCGTCCCAGGAGCACGTCCGCGGCGCCGCGCAGATTGCCGCGCAGCCGGCCGCGCCGGTCGATGAACGGCTCGGGGGCCGCGAAGCGCGTCACGTTGCTGAGAACGTTGCGGGTAATCTGGCCGAAGACTTGAGACAGGGTCATCGTACCCTTGCGCAGCATGTATAGCGGGTTGACAATCTGCGAATAGCCGAGCCGATCGCCGGAGATGCGGCCGCCTTTCACGCCCATATGGACGCCGCGGGCCTCTATGCATTTGACGAGCCGGCCGCCTCGGGCCGCCAGGGCCGCGCCGAAATCGCGATCCTCGAGCCAGCCGTACAGGACGAGCCGCTCGTCGAAGCGCAGCGTGCCGATGGCCGAGCGACGGAACGCCATGTTGCAGCCGTACGGGCTGAAGGCCTCGATGGGCGCCGCCGGCTCGACCGGAGCCAGCGCGGCGAGCATCCGGTCGACCTCGGTGAAGCGCAGTCCGGGCCCCTTGATGCCGTCCGCGACGACGTCGCCCGTCAGGCCGACGATGTCCGGCTCGTCTTCGAAGCGCTGCGCGGCTGCTGCGAGCCAGCCGGCCTCGGGGACGAAGTCATCGTCGAAGAAGACCACGATATCGATCGCCTCCGGCAGCGCGGCGAGGGCGGCATTTCTCTGAGTGGCGAGGCCGGGACGCCCCGTGACCACCGTCACGCCGGGCCACGCGGCCGCCTCGCCGGCATCGTCCGGGGTGACGCAGGAGATCAGGATGGCGGCGGGCTTCAGGGTCTGCCGATCCAGGATCCGCCGCAGCGTGCCGGTCACCACCTCGGGACGGCCCAGCGTCGCGATGGCGACGGCGATGCTGGGCGGAGATGGCGGTGCCGCGGATCGCGCGGCAGGGCGCGCGGCGGGGCGCGCGGTCGGCCGCACCTTCGGCGCCCGCATGAGATCGAGGTAGCCCTGCGCCGAAGCCTCCCACGAGAAGAGGGCGGCCTGATCGCGACCGCGGCCGATCAGGTCCGATCGCAGGTCCGGGCTCGCGGCCAGGGCGCGGATCTGGTCGAGCCAGCGTTCCGGCCGGTCCGGCGGAGCGAGCAGGGCCGCCGACCCGCAAATCTCCGGCAAACTCGCGCGGTCGGTCGAGACGACGGGGCAGCCGCGTGCCATCGCCTCCAGCGCCGGAAGCCCGAACCCCTCCGTGAGGGAGGGGAAGGCCAGGCACAGGGCGCGCTCCATCAGGTAGGCGAGGTCGTGGTCGGTGACGAAGCCGAGGTGGCGGACATTCTCGCCGCGCCGCAGGTCCTCGGCGGCGTAGATGGTCGCCTGGCCGCCCGCCACCACGAGGTCGAGCCCGAGTTCGCCCAAGGCGGGCGCCAGTTTGAGCAGCAGATCGAGGTTCTTGTGGCGGGCGCGGGACCCGAGGGCCAGCACGAAGGGGCGCTCCAGGCCGTCGGCGTCCCGGTCCAGGGCCGCCGGCGCCCGGACGGCCTGTCGCGGATCCCAGGCGTGCACGTGCTCGTGCCCGTTCGGGAGCACGACGATGTCGGAGGCTCTCACCGAGAGATGGTTGGCGATCTGTCCGGCCGAGAAGCTGGAGACGGTGGCGATCCGCGCGGCACGGCGCGCCAGAAGCGGCTGGAGCGTCCTGTAGAAGGTCCGGAACGACGCGCTGTAGCTCTCCGGCGCGTTGAACACGTTCGCGTCGTGGATGCAGACGACCTGATCGGCCTTCAACGCGGGGGCGGTGTTGCAGAGGTTGAGCAATCGGCCGGGCCAGGCGCGCGGCAGGACGAATTGCTCCCAGGCATGCCCACCCGCCGGTCCGACGGTGCGGAGCGGCGTGCCTGCGAGACGGGGATCCTCCGCGTCCGGCACGGACAGCAAGGGGGCGCTCTCGCCACGAGCGGTCAGGGCCGCGCTCAGCGCCCGGGTGACGTTCATCGCGTAGCGCTGAACCCCGGTCATCGGCTGGGTGAGGAACCGACCGTTGATTCCGAACGATCCGACTGCCGTCATGCTGTCGCTCTACTCCTGTCGGAGCCCCGATTCGCGGATCGAATACGAGAACAAGAGTGTTCCACCTTTCGCGTGAGCGGCGCGGTCGGACCCGCGATCCCAGGAACCGGGATCGCGCATGACCCCGCGCGTGCGCAGAATTCGCGTACGTAATAGAGGCAAAAATCCTGGACGCTAATTATTTTATAGGCAGCATTCTGATTCTCGACAGGAAAATCCAAGTTCAGTAGCCGAGGCCCGAACGCTGCATTCGACGACACGGAGAGACCTCAGTTCGCGCCAGAGGCCTGCCGGCGCCACAGGGGCGGCTCCGCGCGCGCCTCGGGCGCGGGCTCGCGGCGGCGGACGAGACGGGACGTGGCCTCCCTTCGAAGGGCGCGACCGGCGTAGACGGCCTCGATCACGGGAAGCAGGAACCGGCCGGCCCGCGGGAAGAAGCGGAGAAGCGCGCCCTCGCGCCAGAGACTCTCGCGGATCTGCTGCGCGGGTCGGGCCGGCCGCGGTGTGGCGTACTGCGCGCTCAGCTCGACGCGTCCGAAATCGCGGGATCTGCCGCCGAGACTCAAGGTCGAGACGGTCCGGTCATCCGGCCAGATGATTGCCTTCTTCAGGGCCGCCCACGCCCGCGCCGCGTCGTCCGGGATCGCCGCGACGCTCTCGGAGCGAAGATCGTCGATGTGGGCCAGAACGCCGGTGAAGAGGTCCGGCCGCGTCGATGCGATCCGCGCCTCCCAGCCGTCGTCCTGAAGATTGGCCCGCGGCGGCGATCCCGGGACGGCCTGGGCGAAGGTGCGGACGCTCGGCAGGTCCGGTTCCAGGCAGGCCTCGATCAGGTGCCAGAAGCGCAGCACCGACGTGCGCGCGTCCCAGGGCTTGTACCAGTCGCTCTCGACACTCAGGCCGAACGTGCGGCGGAAATGCGGTGTGGCGAGGCGCTTGTAGTTGCAGCGGGCGAGCTGGAGCCCTGACCACGTCCGCTCCGGCAGGCCCTCCTGAAGCATGCGGACCGTGCTGCCGTAGAGCCCGGTATCGACCAGCACGCAGTGGCGCGCCGGGCCGGCGCAGGCCTCGAGATGCGCGCGGAAACGGGCATCCTGTTGGGCGATCGCGGCGTGAAGGCGGGCCACGCCGGGCTGGTTGCCGGACAGCAGCGCGGTGAAAGCCCCCTCCTCGAAGGGCTCATCCCAGGACGCCGGAAGGGCCAGATCGTCGCGTTGCGCCAGCGCCGCCGCGATCTCCGCCATCGACCGGCCGCTGAACTCCCGACCGAGTTCGGAGAGCATGCCGGGGCTCGGCGGATCGAAGGCGGTGCGGGCGGCCACGAGGCGCGAGACCATCAGGGCCGCGCGCGGGAGGTTCTGTGGCAGGCCGGTTCGCTGGAGGAAGCGCTCGTAGACGAGTTGCAGGCGCAGGCCACCCCGGGCGCAGAACAGGAGGACGGTCCTGTCCGGCGCGAGGAAGCGTTCCGCGAGCCAGAGGCGCAGGCAGAACTCGGCGAGGATCGGGCCCAGCACGCGCTGGCCGAACGCGACCGCGTCGTCGCCCGCGTCGTCGCCCGCGTCGTCGCCCGCGGGGCCGCGTGCGGCGTCGGTCGCGCTCACGGCCCGATCCTCCTGGCCCCGCTGCGGGCGGCACCGATCCAGTGCCGGTGCATCACGCGAGCGCGGACGGCATCGAGGCGGCGACGCAGCACCACGTGGCGCGGCCGGAGCAGTTGTGCCGTCCTCAGGCCCGCGGCGGCGGCCATCGTCACGTCCGCCAGCGTGTCGTCGCCGAGGTGGAGGATCTCGGCCGGGGGCACTTTCTCGCTCCGGAGAACGACATCGAAGAGCGCCCGTGTCCGCTTGGTCGCGTCGTGGTCGGCACTGGTGTAGATGCGCGCGATGGGATGGTCGGGAGCCAGCGCGTTCAGCAGCTGCGCGATGGTCTCGCCGCGGTGGTACGTATCGCTCACCGCGATGATCCTGCCTCCGGCCCGCGCCCGGCCCCTCAGCCACGTCATCAGCCGGGTGTTCGCGCGCAACTGAGCGCGTTCGACCGTGATCTCGGCCCGATACAGGATATCCGCGGCCCGATCATCGAGGCCGAGGACGCGCGTCATGGCCGCGAGCATGTCGGCGAAGCGCACGTCGCCCGAGGGATTGGCCAAGTCGAGCGCCCGGTAGGCCGCTCGCTGCACCTCCAGGCGCGCGGCGTAGATCGCGCCCGGACGGCGCACCACGCCGTGCTCCGCCGCGAGCAGCTGCGACGCGACGGCCGCGATCTCGTGGAAGCGGCAGCGCTCGGACCGGTGATCGCGCAGGAGCAGCGTGTCGAAGACGTCGCAGGATACGATACGGGCTGCCGTCTCGGGTAGGTGCATGATGGCTAGATCTCTCCCGATCGATGGCGATCGAACCTGATGTCTGCCCGCCGGGCCGCGTCCGGCGGATCCCTTCTGCAATGACGGTGCCGTGACGGCACCACGCTGCGCGCGATGTCCATCCTCCAACGAGTATAGCAACAATCTGTCCCGTCCGACATCAATGAAGGCGCGCTGCTACGGCCATAAGCATTGACGAGGCGACCGCGCACCCCCCGAAAAGGCGGCTTGATCGGCCCGACCGAGGGGGAATTTCCGGGAAAGGGGGCCTTAGTGGAGCTTGGGGGCGCCCAACAAGACCGCCGTTCGGAGTAGGTCCGGGGGATCAAAGGTACGACCGCCCGCGCTGGGAGTGCGGCCGGCGCCGTCGGCCGCGACGGATCGACCGACAGGCTCGACTTGCCTGGATGTCACCTCGATCTCGCGCCTCATCCGGGGTTCAACACGTTCCTGGAAGCCCGGCCCGGGCCGGAAAGGGATGGACCTCGATCGATTCTCGATCACGGAGAATTGACTATTGTCATCGAGACAACGTGAAATGCTGAGCTCGTCAGCGATAAGTCCGGCAATTAGACTTGGGTTGTGGCTGCGTCTTCATGTATCGATTGTGGATCTCGGCGGGATGCCGTGCGAGCCAACATCCTGTTGAGCGCTCGAGACAGTGAGAGACGGGAGCGCGGAGCGACGAGCGAGAAAGACGTCTTTCGTGGTCAAGGATCCTAAGCTCGCAGTCATTATTACCTGTTTCAACTACGAAAGTTTTGTCGATAAAACGATTCAGAGTGTCGTCGACCAGCACAATGACTCTTGTGAGATCGTCGTGATAGACGACGGATCGACGGATGACTCATGGTCGATTATCCAGCGGTCCGGCGTCGCGGCATTCCGGATTCCGAACGGCGGTCAGAGGGCGGCCTGCCTGTATGGATTGGCCAAGACTTCTGCCCCGTTTCTGCTCTTTCTCGACGCGGACGACGAGCTTCTGCCCGGTGCTCTCGACCGTATTCTCGCGGAGCTAGATCCGACTGTCGCCAAACTTCAGTTCTGTCTGAGATGCGTCGACTCGGCGGGGGCGATCCTGGCGGACCCATACCCCGCTCTCGGCGCGTTCCGCGGGCAGGACAGGACTGTCGGCGACATCCTGCGCTCAGGCGTCTACCAGACGCCGCCCACGTCCGGGAATGTCTTCCGCCGCGATGTCTGCGATCTGCTCCATCAATGCGCGTACGACCAAGCTGTCGATGGCGTGATCCTGTTGGCTGCCCCGTTCATGGGCGAGATCGTCAGCCTTTCCGAAAGTCTCGGGCTCTACCGTGTCCATGGCCGCAATGACTCCGGTCTGGGCCGCGTCCCGCAGGCGGCCACCGTCGAGCGGGATCTCCAGCGTTTCCAGTCACGTCTGAGGCATCTGCGCGGTCTTCTTCACGACTGGCGTCCCGGGATCTCCCTCGTCGAGCCAGAGCAGACATACTATTTTCAGTTCCTCGAGTTCTGCATGGCGATCCTCCGGGGTGTCCGGTACGGTGGCAGGCCGTTCCTGGGCCTGATCAGATCTGTCCTGATCGAGCCGCGTTCCCTGAAGTGGAAAATGGCGAATGCGCTCTTCGTAGTCGCGACGTTTCTCGCGCCCGTTCGCTGTGCGCAGGCGTTGCTCGCCTTCCGCTTCTCGCCCAAGCGCCGGCCGGTCCGACAGATCCTGCGCGCCACGATCGGTGCGGGGCATTGTTGAAAATCAGTAATGCGCCGGATTTTTCTGTTGCGCCCGGTCGCGCTTTTACACCTAGATGGCTCCGGAATATGTGGCGGCTCTCCTGTTCGGCCAGGGTCGTATCTCCCGCCTAATCGGCGCCGCGGCTTGCATGGAGTCCAGCGCAGGCCGGGGCTCGGATCCGACACGAGCGCTCGTAAGTCATGCGTATTCTCCATCTGCTGAATCACACGCGCCGACTGAACGGCCATGTCCACGCGGCCGTCGATCTCGCGTGCCAACAGGCGCAGGCCGGACACCGGGTCGCGATTGCCAGTCAGGGTGGGGATTTCGATGCGCTGCTCCGGTCCAACGGCGTCGAGTCGATCTTCGCGAGCCACGCGCGCACGCCGGCCCGGATCCTGACGTCGTTCCTCGGATGTGGCGGTGTGCTCCGGCGTTGGCGTCCCGATGTCGTCCACGCCCATATGATGACCAGCGCCGTGCTGGCTTGGCCGACCTGCAAGCTGCTGCGCGTTCCCCTCGTGACGACCGTCCACAATGAGTTCGAGAAGGGGGCCGTCCTCATGGGCCTTGGGACCAGGGTCATCGCTGTGAGCGGTGCGGTCGCCGCGTCGATGCGGAAGCGCGGCATCGCGGCTTCCCGCATCGACGTCGTGCTCAACGGGACCATCGGCTCAGCCCGCATGCGCGGTCGGTCCGAGGAACCGCAGGCTCTGGATCATCCCGCCATCGTCTTCGTCGGAGGCCTGCATCCCCGGAAGGGATTGCCCGATCTGCTGCAGGCCTTCGACAAGGCGTTCCCCCACAATCGCGCCATGCGGCTCTACGTCGTCGGCGGCGGTCCTCACCGGGGCGCCTACGAGCAGACCGCGCGCACGCTGGCCTGCGCGGATGCCATTACCTTCGCCGGGCCGCGGGACGATCCGTACCGCTGGATGCTGGGCGCCGACATCTTCGTGCTCCCGTCCCACGCCGATCCGGCACCGCTCGTGCTCTCCGAAGCCCGGGAGGCGGGCTGCGCGATCGTCGGCACCGACGTCGACGGGATTCCCGAGCTGCTCGACGGGGGAAGGGCGGGCATTCTGGTCCCGGCAAACGATCCGGACAAGCTTGCGCAGGCGCTGATCACGCTCACGACCGATCCGAGCGCCCTGGGCGCTTTGAGAGCGAAGAGCCAGATCAACCTGGATCACCTGCGGATCGCACGGGTGGCCGACGAGACCTTGACCGTCTATCGGCGCGCTGCCGGCCTCGCGGGGTGATGCGCGTCCCGGTGCGCGGAACCCGGACACGGCTCCCACAACGCACCGCGGGCGCGGCTCGATCGCAAGCTGACCAAATTAGCTAGATTGATGCCGCCGCCGGATGCTGGTTCAGGACTGCCTTGCAGAGCGTGTCAGGATCGGAATCGCCATGTTGCTCAGATCCGGATCCATGTCGTGACCACGAGGCACGACGTCGTTCCGGGCCGGTGTGGCGCCGGTCAGTCCTCCGTGGGACACGTTCATGCTCGCCTCTAAGACGCTGCGCGGCGCCGGATGGAGTGTCGCCGCGCGGATCTCCGCGCGCGCGATCGATCTCGGCACGCTACTCGTCCTCGCACGGATCCTGTCGCCCGCCGATTTCGGCCTGACGGCCATCGCCGCGTCCCTGATCTCGATCGTCGAGATGATCCTCGAGATCCCGCTGGTTCAGGCCCTGTTGCGTCTGCAGAAGATCGAGAAGTCGCATCTGGATACTGCATTCACGCTGGGCCTTCTCCGGGGCGGGGTCATCGCCGTCCTGATGATGGCCGCCGCTTGGCCGGTCGCCCACATCTACGACGACGTCCGACTGATCCCCATCACGCTCGCGCTCGCCTCGGCGCCGATCGCGCGAAGCCTCTACAGCCCGGCCATGGTACACTTGTTCCGCAAGATCGACTTCCGTGCGTCGTTTCTCGCGGATTTTTCCGGAAAAGTGGCCGCGGCCCTGATCTCGATCGGGTCTCTCTACTTGGGAGCCGGCTACTGGGCCCTGGTGATCAACCCGGCTGCATCCGCGATCCTGCCGACCATCCTGTCCTACGTGCTGGCGCCTTACCGACCGGGGCTCTCCCTGGCGCGGCTGAGTGCCTTCTCGGCGTTCACAGGCTGGTTCACATCTTCACAGATCCTCGCTGCCTTCAGTTGGCAGTTCGATCGCATGTTCCTCGGTTACCACGTCGACAAGGCCGTACTCGGCCGCTACGGGGTGGCGAGCGATTTCTCCGTCCTCCCGACCCAGAGCGTCATCGGTCCGGCTATGCGGCCGGTCATGGCCGCGTTCGCGACGATGGCCGATGACCGCCTCCGCTTACGAGCCGCCTTCCTGAAGGCGGCTCGACTCACGATGATCATCGCGCTCCCGGCTGGCGTGGGCATCGCACTGACCGCCGACCAGATCGTGAGCGTCATCCTCGGTGCGCAATGGATTTCCGCGGCGCCCTATCTGCGATGGCTGTCGCTGGCCGTCATGTTCACCGCCTATTACCAACCTGTCTCAACGCTCTGCCTCGCGATGGACGAGCCGAACGTGATGCTCAAGATCACGCTTCTCGAGTCGGTGGCGAAGGTCTTGAGCATGACACTGGGATTCTATCTCGGCGGCGTGATGATGATGATCTACGCGCGCCTTGCCGCGGCCCTGTTTCACTTCCTGATCAGCGCGATCTACGCGCGGCGTCTCGTCGGTGCCGGTGTGGCGGGGCAGATCCGTAATCTCTGGCAGATTGCCCTCTCCTGCGCGGCGATGGCGGCCGCCGTCCTCGCGCTGCGGGCCGCCTTGAGCCGCCTGGATATCGGCTCGGCCGGGCTTCTCGCGGCCCTGATCCTCGGCGGCGCGGCGGCTTACGGCGTAAGCATGCTGCTGCTCGGCTTTCGCCTGAGGACCCTGCGTCCATGAGCCCGGTCGCGCGAGGGCCAGCGGCGAAGAACGCAGAACTTACAGCCGCCAGCGGGCTGATCCACGAGATTGCGGAGGGTATAATTTTGGCCGTGCTCACTTCAACGGCTCGGATGAGCAGCGGCCGCAAGACAGACCTCGGGTCGTTAAATCTTGGCTAACTTGGCGGCGTCTGCTACCTTTCGATGTGGCCCTCGGGATTCTGTGCTACGGATACCGTAGGGCGATCGCAGCGCGCAGACTTATACTCAAGATTTGGCTCTGGTCGGGGAGAATTTGATGCGTCTGCGTCTAGTTGCGGCGGCGTGCGTCCTGCTGTTCGGCAGCCCGCACGCGAATGCGGCCGCCGACGAAGCCGGTCGATATCTGCTCGGCCCTCAGGATCATCTGACGATCCGCGTCTATGATTTGCGTCGCAACACCGGCGAAGCGTACTCGTGGACGGCACTGAACGGTCAGTTCGTCGTTGCAGCGGACGGAACCGTGTCCATGCCACTGATCGGCCAGATCAAGGCGGCGGGCGGCACGCCGATCGATCTCGCGAACGCCATCGGTGTCGCTCTGAAACAGGTCGCCGATCTCGCGGAGAAGCCCGCAGCATCGGTCGAAGTCGCGACCTACCGTCCCTTCTACATCATCGGTGCGGTCCAGCAGCCCGGCAAGTACGAGTATCAACCCGGCCTGACCGTACTACAGGCCGTCAGCACGGCTCAGGGACTGATGCGCGGCACCGACCCGCGCAGTATCCAGCGCGACGCGGTCACAACGCGCGGCGAGTTGCGAAATCTGGCAGCGGAGCGGGTCGCCTTGGCCGCCAAGCTGGCGCGTCTCGAAGCGGAGGTCGGCGGCGCGGAGACGATCGCGTTCGGCGGCGAGCTGAAAGGCACGGTGGACAGGATATACGCAGAGCAGGCCGTCCGCGGTGAGCAACTCCTGTTCGACACGCGTCGGAATGCGCTGAAGGCCGAGATCAAGTCGATTGAACAGTCGATCGCCAGCTTTCAAAATGAGATGAGCACGCTCGATAATAAGTCCAAAACGCTGGACCGCCAGATCGAGCTCAGTCGCGGTGAACTCGGCCTGATCAACGATCTGGTCTCGAAGGGGCTCACGATCGCGCCGCGCAAGCTGGCTGCGGAGCAGAGTCAGGCGTCGTTCGAGAGCAGCCGACTCGACGTGCAGGTCGCCATGCTGCGCGCTCAGCAGAGCCTCACGCGCGCCGAGCGCGACATCATCGACCTCAAGGCCCGGTTCCGCCGCGAAGCTCTGTCGGAGGCCGCGGATGCCCGTCAGAAGCTCGCCTCGATCGACGAGAAGGCGCGGACAGCCGAGCGGCTCGCGGCCGATGCCGAGTCTCAGATGGTCGGCAGCACCGACGACGCGGCAGAAGCCGTGAGCGCGCGCTACGAGATTACCCGGAAGCAGGGGGTGAAGGCGGGCACATGGCTCGCCTCCGAGGAGGCCGTCGTCGAGCCCGGCGACGTCGTGCGGGTGACGCTCGTGCGCCAGCTGGCCGACAAGGCCGGGGAGACGCGGCCGTCCCCGTCGCCGCGGCCCGGATCATCGGGCGCTCCGGTGAGCCGCGGTCCGGCCGCTTCGGATGCGCCACTGCGGCCAACCGAGAGTGCGAATCGCTGAGATGGTCGATGCGTGCGCGTCGCATCGATCCGGGCGGTGACCAGACGACGCGATCGCCCGATCCCGGCCCGGCACGACCGCCGGGGGTGCCGGTGCGTCGCCTGAGTGCCACCGCCGCTCCGCCGTCGATCATGCCTGGATCAGCCTGACATGAGCTTCGAACCAATAGGCGCCATCGCGGTCGTCATCGGCCTGTTCTGTCTGCTGTTCGGCAGGGAATCGGTGGTGATCGCCTTCGTGGTGTTCTGCAATCTCGGCTCGGCCGCGGCACTCCTGCTGGGCGGCGCCAACGTGCAGCCGGCGCATCTCTTCCTCGTGTTCCTGATGATCGCGACACTGTTCCACCGCAACATCTCGACACAGGTCCTGAGTTCGTTCCGCCTGCCTGAACCGGGTTTCTGGCTTCTCTGTCTCACTCTCTACGGGGTGGCGAGCAGCTACATCCTGCCGCGGCTCTTCGCGGGGCAGACCTATATCGTGCCGCTGGGAACGTCGTCACACCTGATCACGAGCGACGGCGTCGTTCCCCTGGGACCAGTATCCAGCAATTTCACGCAGCCGATCTATCTCATCGGTGATCTGGTCTGTTTCAGTATCATCACCGCTTTCGGATCCTCGAAGAACGGGATTGAGACGCTCGCGAAGGCGCTCATCCTCTACGCGGCTGCCAACATATGTTTCGGCATCATCGACGTCCTCACGGCGGCAACGGGCACGCAGGAGGCCCTGCAATTCATTCGCAACGCTCAGTACACGTTCCACGACGAGGAGAGTGTCGGCAGTATGCGGCGGATCATCGGGGCTTGGCCGGAGGCGTCGGCCTTCGCGGGAATGACACTGGGAGGTTGCGGGTTCACGGGCATGCTGTGGCTCTGTGGCCGCAAGCCCTTGGTGACGGGACCTCTGGCGTTGATCTCGCTGTTGTTCGTGATCCTGTCGACTTCCTCGACCGGCCTGGTCGGCGCCGCGGTGCTGATCCCGATGCTCTACACGATCGCGTTGCTGCGATGCAGCACGCGTCGTCAGGACCGCTTCAGCGCCTGGCTGGTGGTCGCGGGTCCGTTGGTCGCCTGCGTCCTCGTGCTCCTGGCCTTCTCGGTCGGCGGCGTGGCTGAGCGCATCTACGATTACGTCGATACGCTTGTCCTGAGCAAAGCCGAGACGAGTTCGGGTGTTCAGCGTTCGGCCTGGAACGCCTATGCGTGGCGGAACTTCATCGACTCGAACGGCCTGGGCGTCGGCCTCGGAACCAATCGCACATCGAGCTTTCCGCTCGCGGTGCTGTCGAATGTCGGGATTCCCGGAGCCGTCTTCTACGTGCTTTTCCTGGCGTCGGTGTTCGGATTTCGGCGCGGAGCGCCGCGGACCTACGCGAGCGACATCCGTGCTGCTGGCCGCGTCGCCTGCCTGTCCCTTCTCCCTGGCAGCCTCATCGCGGGCCCGACCGTCGATCAGGGCTTGATATTCTACATCTTCGCCGCCACCGCCTGCGCCTATCCCGCACGTCATCCAGTCGGGCGTATCGGTGTCTCCGCAACTCCGATCGAGCCGGCCGCGGTCGCGATACGGTCGCGGCTCGCCGAACCGGCTCGCCATTCGGCTCAGAACGTATCACTCGGCACGTGAGGGCGGCCCCGGAGGCCGATGGCCGGACCGAGGGCTGGGCGTTGCTGCCGTCCGGCACCGGGGACTGCCGTTCCGTGTTCCGCTCCGGGAGCAAAACCACGGACCGCGCCGTCGCGCCGCGACGGCCGTGCAGGGAGCTCGGAAATGGCCCGGGGGCGCGGGGGACGCTCAAGGTATGCTGGGTGGATCCACTGCCTCGAAGCCATTGATCAAATGGCTCATGGGACATCTGTCGTTTTCGTTGTTGACTTTACCCTGCTGAAGGGCGGCCAATGCTGCCTCTGTCGGCCGCAAGGCGCGGAGTGCCTGTCCGCTCGTTCAGAACGGGGACAGATCCATAGTGCGATCGTCAGGAGATGTTTCGGTCCGCGCGCCACGGTGTGTTTGCAAATTCTGCTCAGTTAACGGTAGTCATGACTGGGTTCCGAACTGATCCTATGGTATCGATCCGCAACTTCCGATCTGATTCGAGTGTCGGCGATGATCATCGTGCTCGGCGCGGCCGACCATGATGCTCCGGCATCGTCCTCCATCGCCTGACGCCGTGGCCGATGCAAAGCGAATCATGACCGTTTCTTCAGCCTTCGATTGTCATGGGCACTCGGGAGACGAGATTTTCGATGCGATCGTATTAGGGGCCGGTATTACAGGCCTCGTATCGGCTTCAATTCTTCACGATCTCGGCTGTCGAAATATTGCCGTCATCGACGAATTTGAAAATATCGGCGGCAATCATATCGACCGATCCATCAATGGATATACATTCGACATCGGAAGTCTAATATTTCAGGACGATTCGCCGCTGCTGAATTATTTTCCGGAGCTGCTGGAACATTACGTTCCGATCAAGCCGACGTGGGGAAAGCTGACACCCCAGGCTTTCGTCACCTCGTACCCGCTGTCGATCCGGGACGACATCGTCCGGGCCGGTCCATGGGGCATCTTCAGGATCGTGCTATCGGCCGCTTTCTCGCGCGTGGCGCGGCGCAGAATCGGGAATGCGCGGGAGTTTGCTCGCTACTGGATCGGTGATTATCTGCTCAGAAGGTCCGGCCTCGAGAGCTACATGAAGCGGTTCTTCGGCGTTCCGGCCGACTGGGTCGATCTGGAATTCGCCGAGAAGCGGATGCTCTGGATCAAGGAGCACGCCAGCCCGCGCGTCTTGTTACGCTATGTCCGCCGGCATCGCGCGCCGGGTCCGACCAACAGGCAGTTGGCGCGACCCCGCGAAGGCTTCAATGCCCTCTACGAAGTGGCCGCCCGGACCCTGCGGCAGCGCGGTTCGGTCTTTCATCTGGGCGAGCGGATCGAATCGATCACACGGCGCGGGACGCAATTCGATGTCCGCACAGGTGGCCGCCGTTTGACCGCCCAGCGACTCATCTCGACGATCCCCATTGCGCGGACGTTGGCCCTCTGCGGAGTCCGAGAGGATCCCGGTCTCGCCTCGGTAACGCTGATCAGCCTGTATTTCAGCTTCGACGGGAATCGCGGCTTCGACTGTTCGATCCTCTACAACTTCGCGCATGACGGCGCTTGGAAGCGGCTCACGATGTATTCCGATTTCTACGGTCGGGTGGAAGGGCGCGAGTATTTTGGAGTCGAGGTCATCGCTGGCCACGCGAACGATTCCGTGACGATCGCCGAGCAGGATTTTCGGGCACATGTCGCCAAGAACGGACTCTTCGCCGGTGATCTGGTTTGTGAGGGCAGCCAAGTGGTGCCCTGTGCCTATCCCATCTACACCGGGCAGGCCCATCAGCGGGTGTCGCGCGCGCTCGCCCAACTCGCCGACTTCGGGATCGAGTCGTTCGGACGACAGGGCGGTTTCGACTACCAGCCGACGGCCCGTGTTTCGACGCTCAACGCGGCGGCTCACCTGATGCCGACAAGGACATCGGACGCTTAGTCGAGTCGATTCGGCGGGCGGGCGCCGCGCGCCGCCCTCTGAGACCGGGGCCTCCCCCGCCTCGGTCGTGACCTCGGCGGTTCGGCGAGGAGGCCGGGGCCGCCGACGCGGGGCCGTCTCACTGGACCAGATAGGCGCGGCTCGGCTCACGCGGAGGACGAGGGGCCGCCAAGCGCTCGCGCGCGAGGACCCCGTCGACGAAACGGCTGATCTCGTCCGCGAAGCGGCCGACACCGAAGTCGGCTGCGCGCCGGACGAGGCGCTCTGGCTCCACCCCGATCGCCCGACAGCGCTGGACGGCATCGATCAGCGCGTCGACGGACTGCTCGTGGAAGAAGGTGCCGGTCACGCCGTCGATGACCGTCTCGGTGACACCACCCTTGCCGAACGCGACGACCGGCCGTCCGCTCGCCATGGCCTCGACCGGGACGATGCCGAAATCCTCTTCTCCGGGGAAGATCAGGGCTTGGCACCGTGCGTAGTGGTGTTTCAGGACCTCGAAGGGCTGCGGACCGAGGATCTTGATGTGCGGACCGGCCATGCTGCGCAGTTCACGCAGCATCTCGCCGCCGCCGATCACCACGAGCGGCTGCCCCAACCGGTTGAAGGCCTGGATCGCCAGTTCCGGCCGCTTGTAGCGGACCATTTCGCCGACCATCAGATGGTAGTCACCGCGCTGGCCATCCGGAGCGATCTCGAAGGCCGCCGTGTCCACGGGCGGATGGATGACCTTGGCTTGGCGTCGATAGTAAGTCTCGATGCGTCGCGCGACCGTGTCCGAGTTGGCGATGAACTCGTGGACCCGGCCCGCCGAGACCGCGTCCCAGTTGCGCACGTAATGGGCCACCGGCGGCATCAGCAGGCGCGTGAGCAGCCCCGTCCGCTCGCGATAATCGTGGTACATGTTCCAGACGTACCGCATCGGTGAGTGACAGTAACAGATATGAAGCGCGTCGGATGGCGGGATGATCCCCTTCGCCGGACCCGATTCGCTGCTGATGATCAGATCGTATCCCCGCAGATCGAGCTGCTCGAGGGCCATCGGCATCAGGGGTAGATAGGATTTGTATCGGCTGGTCGCGAACGGCAATCGGCCGATGAACGAGGTCCTGACCCGGTGCGCCCTGATGGTCGGCGACATGGATTGCGGGGCGTAGGCGTGCGTGAAGATGTCGGCTTCCGGATAGAGGTCGCAGAGCGCCTCGACGACCTTCTCGCCGCCGCGCATCCCGATGAGCCAGTAATGGACGATCGCGACTCTCATCGCTCGGAACCTGCTTCCCCGATCGCCGCGCAGCTCTCACCGAGTTGCCCGGTGGATGTCCGATCGGTCGCTGGCAGGCAGCTGCTCCACAGGCAAGGGACCATGATTGCGCTATTCTCAGTCTTGATCGGAAACGTGCGCCTTCGGCTGGACCTGTGTGGTTCGAGCCTCGGGAGCCGCGGGGATTGATGACTTTCAGACGGGATCGACGGGTCTCAGGCCATCCGCTGCGGATGGACGTTGCAGGCAGGCCTGGCCGACTTGGCGGGTATGCTCCGGGGCCGCATCAGGCTCTGCGCTCCCACCCGTCGGCCGAACAGGCGCAGACCACCCGGCGTGCCGCGCCACCCGGCACTCTGTTCTCTCTCGGCGCATGCATCATGAGTGGCCCCAATCCGTACTGGCTCCGGCATTGTGGCCGCTCCTGCACGTTGGATGCCGCTTAGCCATCCGCAGGATACTGAGTTCGCCCATCCGGGTCACGCTGCGGAACCCGCCGCCATAGGGATTAGTCCCGCGGCATCGCAATAGGGCCGCGCACGCATGGTCCGTCGCGGCGCGGCGGCCGTTGCCACCGATCCGGCACGCGTCTCATCCCGCTGACCACGCCTGAGGTACTGTATCGGAAGTCCATCCATAGAGCGCGCCCCGCACGTTGTCATGATCGCCCTCGGCGCGAAATTGATTTCGTCGCGCCATTCAGCAACATCCCGGCGATCGCCGCCGCAGCGACCTCCCGGAATGCCTGCGGCGGGACGTCCGGACATTGCACCGCGATCCCATGCGCGAGCGTCCCGGTCCGGACGGGTGGCCCGCGCGCACGGGAGAAGCACAGAGCTGCAAGTGGCTCAGCTCTCGACCATCAACCGTGGGAACGCGCGGCATTCCTCGGGCTGGACGAACGCAGTGCACAATGATGGGTGAGCATCCGGCCAAGGTCGGTGTCTCGTGACATTGCTTGGATTGCGGCATCGAGGCGGATTCGTGGCCGGGTCGAGAGGCAGGGGCCCGGTGCCACTGTGCTTCATCCTGCGGGATCGAAATCTATTCTTGCATTTTTGGGCGGAAAATATACTGGCATTTAGGGTACGGTTAAGCTTGAAACAGGCGCGATGATTTGATATCCCGTCGTTAACAATTGATTAACCGTTGCTGCGCCTGGCGGCCACCTGCCGTCACGAGGAGCCAGAACATGCTGCGCGACGTCGGCCCACCGCTTCAGCCTGCCTTGCGTGCGCCGCAGTACGGTGTCGAGCTGGCGGACCAAGTGGGCGATGCCGCGGAGGCTGTCGCGGAGGCCGTTCTGCCAACGGCGCCGTTCGTGGCGCGCGGTCTGCGGTTGGGTTGGGCGGCCAAGCGCGGGCTCGACATCACGGTGGCGGCCACGGCCCTCTTCCTCTTGCTGCCGTTGCTGATCCTGATCGCCGCTCTCGTGTATGCCGGTGATCGCAAGGCGCCGATCTTCCGCCACATGCGGGTGGGCCGGGACGGTCGCCGCTTCGGGTGCCTGAAGTTCCGCTCCATGGTGACGAATGGCGACGCTGTTCTGGCGGCGCATCTGGCCGCCAATCCTCTGGCCCGGGCCGAGTGGGCGGCGACGCACAAGCTCAGCGACGACCCGCGCGTCACCGCCGTCGGCTACGTGCTGCGCAAGACCTCGCTCGACGAGCTGCCGCAACTCTGGAATGTGCTGCGCGGCGAGATGAGCTTGGTCGGTCCGCGCCCGATCGTGCCGGCCGAAGTCGCCCGCTACGGGCGGGCATTCCCCACCTGTTTCGCCGTGCCGCCGGGCGTGACGGGGCTGTGGCAGGTCTCGGGCCGCTCCGACACGACCTATGCCGAGCGCGTCGCGCTGGATCTGGACTATGCCACCCGGTGGACCTTGCACCGGGATCTCGCCATCATGCTGCGCACGGTTCCCGCGGTTCTGGCGCAGCGCGGGAGCCGATGAGGCGCGGGTGGTCCCCGAGCCGCCCCGCGCCGGGGCACGGCGTGCTCTGGCCCTGCGCGACGGCGCAGCACGAACCGCGCTCCCAGATCCGGTTCGGGGCAGCACTTTGCTGGTCCGATAGATGAGGGCCGGATCGGATTGTGGCGGGTGCCAGCGATGACCGAACGAGACCCGTACCGGCACGAGGATCCGATCTGGTACGATCGGATCGAGGCGGATGAGCCGCCTGGCGTCATCCTCGATCTGCTGGCGCACGCGTTCGTGCCGATCATGGCGGCTCTCGATGCGGTGCGAGCGCTGTACTGGCTACCGACTCGACTGTGGTGCCGGGCCGCGCGCTCGATCCTGCGCGATCGGACCACCGCTGCGAAGCGGCTCTGAGCCGAGCGCAGCATCGTCACAGTGAAGCGTTCGCCGGGCTCGAGCGGCCTGTCGTGATACGTCATCCGCCGACGGACCCGCGACGCGGCCTCCAGCCGTCCGAGCTCCGGTGAGCGTGATGCCACGCTGAACGCGCATCTGAGCGTCCGTTCACCGCCCACCTCTCGGGCACGCAGGCCGGTTATGTCCGGAGCATACCGAACTCGGAGCCGCGGCGCCGGTTGTGAGAGCTTCATCAGGTCGAGATTGACAATATTAACGCTATGAAGTAGCGCTATTGACCATTCTGAAAATTGACAGACGTGATGGATCCCGAACGGGATCAGATGTCATTTGCCCATATCGAGTGGCGAGTGCTTGTATGAGGTTCTCGGAGGCAGGGGCTGCCATTCGGCGCTGGCACTTTGGCTGGCCGCCGCGCACGCGCAGGATGACCGCCAGCGAGCGCTCCCTCTCGGTCGGTGCCTGCCAAACGTGCGGGGCCAAGGTGGAGATCTCCAACGCATATTGCGTTCCCTGCGCCACAGAATACGCCGACTGCGATGTCGCATATTTTGATCGATGGTTGCTGGTCTTTATCTGGGTTGCTGCAAGTGTAACGCTGTTCGGCGCAATCTATTTTATGTTGAGACTCTTCGGTGTTGTATCATAGAGATGTTCACGATCCTTCGTCGCTCGGCTTTCGCGTCATCGCCGACGTCGGGTTGTGGAGCGGTCGGAAGGCTCACCGATCGGAGCGGAACGGCGCAAGCGGCATTCCCAGGATTCGGTGCGTGATGCCGCGCCATCGATTCCAGGTCTGGGACGTATAGGTCCCTGGTCAGGAAAGGTGGCACGTTCCCGGTATCGGATGGCGATCGCGTCGATGCGCCGGCTGTCAGGTTCGTGCACGCTCTTGTCCCGGACCCAGGGACCTGGCTCGGTGATCACGGGCGGGCCGGCGCTCGAGCGTTGGTATACGGTCCGTCCAGCTCGATATCCCGGTGGATGGGAGATCTGAGTACCTCTATCGGGTGATGGACGCTGGCCATTGCTCGGTAGAATGGCTGTGGGATCCGCTGTTCAGGGCGCGATCACGGCTGACGATACAATCGAGCCGGGTCTGAACAGGTTGCGGGTGAGGGTGAGGGCAGGATGCGCGGCTTGGTTTCGACTGCGACGCTCTCCGGAGTGCTGGCGCTTGTCTTCAGCATGCCCGCATCGGCGGCCTCCGATATCACGGTCGCTGCCATTGCCACCGGTCGGCTCTATGTTGTCGGGACGACCGATCGCCCGCACACGGCCGTGATTTTGGACAAACGGTTCAAAACCGAATCCGACGAGAATAGGAAGTTTCAGTACGAGTTGGTGTACCATCCCGCCAATTGTGTGGTTTCCGCCGCAATCGATGGGACGATACATGAAGCGGTTGTCAGCAATTGTGGGCAGCAGGTGGTGCCCGGAACTTGGCTGGACCCGAAGCCCGCGATGACGAGGCCGACTCCTCTGGAGCGGGTGCTCTCACCGACGGTCGAGGTGCCCTCCACCGTCTTCTGTCCCTCAGTTCAGACAGAGCGCTCGCAGGATCCGGCACGCATCGAGCTTGCTGACCGCACGCCACCGGTCTTCACCGTCGTGACGGGGATGAATTTCTCGCCGCGCTACTGACGCTTGGCAGCAGGTGTGAAGAAGGCGGAGAGGATGGGTGCGGCGCATCGTCGGGATCCTCCCCGGAAGGAGTCCGCGAACGGACTTCTGCGCGGCGTCGGCTGACGGAGCGCACGGCGAAAGCGATGGCCACTTCGCCGGCTTGAGGGCCGTAGTCGGGACCGGCGTGGCGGGTGAGAACGCACCGAGGCGTGCCGGTCGATACAGACAACTCGCCGTTCACTCTCGAGCCGCGTCGAAGAGCGACGTCAGCATCCTGAGCATACGCTCTTCGCGGCGCCGCGTCCGCCCTTCAGGAGCGCCGCCATCGCCGCTTCGCGATTGTACTCCGACATGATCCTCTTGGTGGCGAGATCCTTATCGAAGCCGGGAATGTTGTCTTTCTGTGTGGCCGAGGCTTCTCCGACGCCGGCACCGTTCGACATGCGGGACAGGCCGGAATAGATCGGCGGCTTCGTCAAATTCTCCGGACGGAGACTCTTCCAGCTCATGCGGTTGCGCATCGAGGAGTCGAGAACCGCCAGAGGGTTCACACCGTTCTGGCCAATCTGCGCGTCCGTGAGCTTCAGAGTGCCGGGAATGACGACGGGGAGCGGATCGATATCGGGCTCAGCACGCGGTGCCGCGGCGCCCAAGAGCGGGCCCGTCGACGCGGTTGCCGCAGGCATCGCGGTCGGGGGCGGCAAGGCGCTGTAGGCAGTCGGCATCAGCGGCGCGTGGGAGCACGCGCCTAGAGTGAGCACCGCCACGAGCGTTCCGATTCGTCTGAAAGCCATGGTCGCCCTCGCGCTGCGCCGGGCCATTCTAGCCAAGCTTGCACATGACATACCAGTGTTGGGCGGGGCGAGTCCAACCCCTATAAACTGGCTACAGCAATCTCCGAAGTACGCAATGACCAAAAGTAGTATAGGGGCTCAGTGGCCATTCTTGCCGGCGGATCCCGGCGATAGGCTCCGTCTCGCGACAAGTGATTTTCGGCCCTGATATGAACAGCTCCGCTTTCCGTGCATCTAAGACAAATCGAATTTCGATGATGTATCTAACGCAGTAGATTTGTCGATTGAAGCGCACAGCTACGCTCTCGGTTGTCCCTGTCCTTCATGCGAAGTTGGTTGCGGTGTTCGGGTCGGAAGGTGTCCGTGCCCGCGAGAGCGGGGTCGCGGGTCTCCAGGCGGTTAAAGAGAGCCCCGATAGATCGTCCTCGCCGTCGAAGAGTCTGCGCCTACTGGCCCAGTTGGGCACGAGATCGGCACAGTTCGGCCGAGCACGTTCGATCTGTGAGCATTCATGACGCTGCCTGGAGGTAGAACGCCACGCGACACGCAGGTTGGGGGGCGGCCCGGGCGGTGCGGGGCAAGCCGACGACGTCAATTGACCGAGTCGCCCGCCGCGCGAGCGCGCGGCGGGCAGGCAGGGGCCGCGCAGATCCGCACCGCGCTCCGTCGGTCACCGTCCCCGGAACGCGGCGTCCAGCGCGTGCGAGACACGCGCCAGGATCCCGGCGCGGGCGGCGGCGTCGGAGCCGATATGCGGGTCGCGCTGCACGCACGGGTCCGCGTAGGTGAACGGCGTGGCGTCCGGGCCCGCCACGAGGGCGCCGTCCGCCGCCTCGCTTATCGCGCAGGCGCGGACGGTCTGCGCGCCCCGGGCGACCACGGGCTGGGTCGGCCCGGCCGGGTTGTCGAAGACGTGCTGCGCTCCGGGAAAGACGGTCAGGTCGACATCGGCGCCGGCCGCCCTCAGCCGCTCCGCGTAGGCCGCGCAGGTGGCGGCGGGATTGTAGTCGTCGCCGCCGCCACCGAAGATCCGGATCGGCCGATCCGCCACGGCCGTGTCGTCCCGGAAGCGGATGGAGCAGTCCGGGTAGACCGGCAGGTAGAGGGCGGGGATCACGCCGGAGCGGTTCCAGGCCGCGTCGAAGCGCTTGAGGCTGGCGTAGAGCGCGGCCTGCCCGCCGCGCGAGAAGCCCATTACGGCGATCCGCGCCGGGTCGACCCGCGGATGCTTCGCCAGCACGCCCAGCGCCCGGTAGATGTCGAGGATCAGGTTCGTGCGCGCCAGGAGGCTCTGGTCGGTGTTGACGCTGGTCAGGCCGCGCCCGGTGAAGCCGTCGATCGCGAAGGTCGAGATCCCGCGCGCCGCCAGCGCCCGCTGCCAGAACTCGATGTTGCCGCCCAGGCCCCCGGAGCCGTGCATCAGGATCACGGTCGGCAGGCGCTCGGTCCCCGCCTTGGCGATGCGCAGGATCCCCGCGACCGTGACCGGCTTCGCTCCCTCGGACGTGCCGGTGAGGAACTGCCGGTCGGTCAGCGTCAGGCTCTCGAACGGGTGAACCTCCACGCGGGCGGCGTAGCTGCCGAGATCGGCGACGCCGTCCGCTGCGGGCCCGGCGGAGGCCGCCGGCGTGATGCCGGCCAGCAGACAGGCCGCCAGGAACAGGATCGATCGCCGCATCGGAACGCTCCGCCACCGGGCGGCAGCCTAGCAGCGGCGCGGGCGGCCTGTCGCCGCGCGAGGGACCGGAACCGGTTTCCTCTCGCTGCCCGATGTCAGGCCCCGGGGGCGAGGGTTACGCGGCCGCGCGGTCGGCCAGGTAGGCGCGCCAGCCGCCGAAGCGCGTGATGTCGGCCGCCCCGTCGAGGCCGGCTTGCTCGACCAGGAAGCCCTTGGGCGCCGTGCCGTCGGCGAGCCGCAGCGTACCGATGCCGAGCGGTGCCGGGATGGCGGCGACGAAGCGTCCGAACGCGGCGGGCGGCAGGGCCCACACCTCGGTCTCGATGGGGGCGCCGTCCCCGGCCGCCACCCGGAGCAGCCCCGGGCGCTGCGGCGGGCCGCCCGGCAGGGCGTAGAGGCGATAGTCCCGGGCTGTCGGCACGGCGCGCAGGAAGCGCCCGCCGCAGCCGGCCAGCTCGCGGTTCAGCGGCAGTCCCGAGAGATGCGCCCCGACGACCGCCAGCTCGATCGCGTCCGGTCCGGCCGCGGCCGGTCCCGGCTCCACGACCGGCACCGGCATCGTGCCCGCGCCGATCCGCGGCGCCGAGGCCGCGTGCAGGCGTGCCCCGAGGGCGGCGAGGAGCCCGTCCGAGCCGCGCGGCGCCAGCAGGGTGATCCCGGCGGGGAGGCCGTCGGCGCGGGGCCGGCCCGGCACCGCCAGGGCGCACCAGTCCAGCAGGTTGACGAAGTTGGTGTAGGTGCCGAGCTCGCTGTTCGGCCCGATCGGGTCGGCCGCGACCGCCGCGCAGGTCTGCGGGCGGGGGTAGGTCGGCACGGCGAGGACGTCGATCCGGTCCCAGACCGCGTCCGCGGCCCGGCGCAGCGCCGCGAGGCGGTAGAGGCCCGCGAAGGCGTCGGCCGCGCTGTGGCGCTCGGCGGAGGCGATGACCGCCCGCGTCGTCGGGTGGAGGATGTCGGGGCGCGTCTCCATCACCGGGCGGATCGCCGCGTAGCGCTCGGCGACCCACGGGCCGTCGTAGAGCAGGGCCGCGACGGCGAACATCGGCGCGAGATCGACCGGCGCCGCCCCGGCGAGGGCTTCGAGATCGGCGACCGTCGCCGCGAAGGCCGCCTCCGAGAGCCCGTCGCCGCCGAAGCGGAGGCTCGCCGCGTCCGGGAGCCCGAGGCGCAGGCCCGGCGGGAGGGCGGCGGGGGCGGCCGGCACCGGCAGGGCCCGCGACCAGGGATCGGCGGCATCCGGACCCAGCATGACCCGGAAGGCCGCGTCGGCGTCGGCCACGGTGCCGGCGAAGACCGAGAGCGTGTCGAGGGTCCGGCAGGCCGGCAGCATCCCGCGGCTGGAGATCGCCCCGAGGGAGGGCTTCAGCCCGACGACGTTGTTGAGCGCCGCCGGCACCCGGCCCGACCCCGCCGTGTCGGTGCCGAGCGCGAAGGCGACGATCCCATGGGCCACCGCCACGGCCGAGCCGCTGCTGGACCCGCCGGGCACGTAGGCCGGATCGATCGCGTTGCGCGGGGCCGGGTAGGGGGTGCGCAGGCCGACGAGCCCGGTGGCGAACTGGTCGAGGTTGGTCTTGCCGATCAGGATCGCGCCGGCCGCGAGGAGACGCGCCACCGCGGGCGCGGTCTCGGCGGGGGTATGGGCGAAGTCCGGGCAGGCGGCAGTGGTCGGCAGCCCGGCGACGTCGATGTTGTCCTTGACGGCGAAGGGCACGCCCCAGAGCGGCATCGCCGCGGGGTCGAAGGGCGGGAGCGCCGCCGCGGCTTCGCGAGCATCCGCCTCCGGGACGAGCGCGAGGAAGATGCCGGGATCGTCCACCGCGGCGAGCCGCCGGTAGGCCTCGGCCACGACGGCGCGCGGGTCGAGGCCTTCGGCGTAGGCCGCGTGCAGGAGCGGGATGGTCGGGAAGGGGGGCACGGTCATTCCTCGCAGCGAGGCTCAGGATTCATCGCCGGTGGCGCGGTACCAGTCGAGGATCTCGCCCCCCTGCATGAACACCGCGTCGCTGCGCGCCAGGACGGCGTCGAGCAGCCGCTCCAGCAGGCCGATCCGGTGCGGCACGCCGGTGATGTAGGGGTGGATCGCGAAGCCCATCACCTTGGCCCCGCCGAGGGGGCCGGAGCCGGCGGCCTCGGCGGCGAGCCGGTCGAGATGGGCGAGCGCCCGCTCCACGAACTCGTCGGCCCGGTGGTGCTGGATGGCCAGCAGCGGGATGTCGTTGAGCTCGACGGAGTAGGGGAGGGCGACGAGGTCGCCCGTGCGCGTCGCCACCCGGTAGGGGCGGTCGTCGACCACGAAGTCGCCGACGTACTCGAGGCCGGCCGCGCGCAGGTGGTCGGGCGTGTCGAGGGTCTCGGTGAGGCCCGGTCCCAGCCAGCCGCGCGGCGGGCGCCCCGTGGTCTGGGTGATCGCCGCGACGGTGCGGGCGATCATCGCCGGCTGGTCCGGGATCCGGTGCGTCGGGACCTGGTGGAAGCCGTGGGCCATGAACTCCCAGCCGGCCGCGTGGGCGGCCTCGGCCACGCGGGGATAGGCCGAGCAGACCGAGCCGTTGATCGACAGCGTCGGGCGGATTCCGCGGCTGGCGAAGGCCTCGAGGAAGCGCCAGAAGCCGACCCGCATCCCGTACTCGTGCCACGCCCAGTTGGGGATATCCGGGAGCAGGCTCGCGGCGGTCGGCGGCACCAGGATCTGGCGCGGCATCGGGTTGTCGATCAGCCAGTGCTCGACGTTGACCACCGGCCAGACCGCCACGTGCTTGCCGCCCGGCAAGGTGAGGCGCGGCCGGTCCACGGCGGCGCGGTAGGCGAGGCGATTCTCGGGCCGGCGGGGATCGTCGGGCGCGGTGTCCATCAGGCGGCGGCCCGCGGGGCGTGGTGGCTGTGGAGCTGGGCCGCCAGCATCCGGCGCAGGTCGTTGAAGGCCGGGCTCGACACGTCGCGCCGCCGCGGCAACTCGACCGGGTGGATCGCCTCGATCCGGCCGGGGCCGGGCGACATCATCACGATGCGGTCCGCGAGGAAGATCGCCTCCTCGATGGCGTGGGTGACGAACAGGATCGTCAGCCCGGTCCGCGACCACAGGTCGAGCAGCTCGTCCTGCAGCCGCTCGCGGGTCATGGCGTCGAGCGCCCCGAAGGGCTCGTCCATCAGCACCACCTCGGCCTCGTTGGCGAGCACCCGGGCGATGGCGACCCGCTGCTTCATCCCGCCCGAGAGCTGGTGCGGGTAAGCGTCGGCGAAGGCCTGGAGGCCGACCAGGGCGATGTAGCGCTCGGCGGTGTCACGCACCTCGGCGGCGGGCCGCCCGCGGGCCTTCGGGCCGAAGCCGATATTGTCCCGCACCGTGAGCCACGGGAACAGGCCGTAATCCTGGAAGACCATGCCGCGGCTCGGCCCCGGCCCAGCGATCGGCTTGCCCCACATCAGGGCCTGCCCGGCGGTCGGGGCCTCGAAGCCGGCGGCGACCCGCAGCAGCGTCGACTTCCCGCAGCCCGAGGCGCCGAGCAGGCAGACGAACTCGCCGCGGGACACCGTGAGGTTCGCCTCGCGCAGGGCCTCGGTCCGGCGGCCGCCCGCCGCGTAGGTCTTGGAGACCGCCCGCATGTCGAGGATCGGGATCGTCGGATCAGCCATGATTGGGGCTCCAGGCGAGCAGCCGGCGGCCGAGCTGCATGACCAGCCAGTCGGAGACGAAGCCCGCGACCCCGATCACCGCCATGCCGCAGATCACGATCTCGGTGCGCGAGAGCTGGCGCGCCTCCATGATGATCGCCCCGAGGCCGGTCTGGACGCCGGTCATCTCGCCGACCACGATCACCACCCAGGCGAAGCCGAGGCCGAGCCGCAGGCCGGTGAAGATCGACGGCAGCGCCGCCGGCAGCACCACGCGGACGAACTGGGCCGGCCCGGTGCAGCCCAGCATCGCGGCCGCCTCGAACAGGCGCGGCTCCACCGAGCGGACCCCGAACACGGTGTTGACCAGGATCGGGTAGAACGCCCCGAGGAACACGAGGAAGAAGGCCGAGCGCGGCCCGAGGCCGAACAGGATCATCGCCAAGGGCAGCCACGCCGTGACCGGAACCGGCCGCAGCACCTGCAGGACGGGATCGAGCAGCGCCCGGATCAGGGGCACGCGGCCGATCAGCAGGCCGAGCGGCAGGGCGGCGGCGGCCGCCAGCGCGAAGCCGCCGTAGACCCGGCTCAGCGACGCCGCGAGATGGGTCCAGAGCGTGCCGCTGAACGCGTCGTCGTTGACGCCGCCGACCGCGAGATCCCGCATCTCGGCCCAGACCTCCGCGGGGGGCGGGATCAGGCTGTAGGGCCGGCCCGCGGTGGTGACCTGCCAGACCGCGACGAGCGCGGCCGGCACCACGCAGGCGAGCGCCAGCCGGCGCAGGTGGGCGAGCTCGGGTCCGGATCCGGCCCGGCGGGCGGGCGCCGACGTCACCGCCGCCGGCAGGGCGCCGGCCTCGATCCCGGTGCTCACGCCCGCCCCAGCGCGTCGACGAAGCGGGTGTCGATGAAGCCGGGCTCCGGCAGCCGCTTGATTTGCTTGAGCGCGAGCATGTGCTGCGCGTAGGCGTCTGCCTGCCGGATCTCGTTCGGCCCGAGGCGCCAAGTCAGCTCGACGTTCGGGGCCGAGAGCTCGAGCGCCTCGCGCTTCTGGCCGAGCTTCGCCACCGCCATGGCGATCATCGCGTCGCGGTCGCTGGCCGCGAAGTCCGTCGCCTTGCGGTGGATCTCCAGCATGATCCGGACGAGGTCCGGCCGCTCGGCCAGCGTGTCGCGGTGGGCGCCGAACACCATGTTCAGCGCGCCCATCTCGGTGCCGTAGGGGTACTCGACGAGCTGGCCGACGCCCGAGGCGAGGCTGACGCCCGGGCCCGGCTCGGCGCCGACATAGGCGTCGACGTCGCCGCGGGCGAGCGCGATGTGCATCTCCGAGAAGGAGACGCGCACGGGGGTGATGTCCTTCACCGAGAGGCCCTCCATGCGCATCCGCTCCAGGACGAAGACCTCCTGGGTGCTGCCGGGCCAGATCGCGACGCGCTTGCCGCGCAGGTCTTTGATGGCGTGGATGCCGGAGCCCTTCTTGGCGATCACCGCCATCCCGCGGTTGCAGGTGGAGGCGATGACCACGAGCGGCTCGCCGGCGGCGGCGCCCAGCGTCGCGGCGGCGATCCCGAAGGTGCCGAAATCCACCGACTTGGTGACCACGGCGTTCTTGCACTCGGTCGGGCTCTCGAAGGGCACCACCTCCACGTTCACCCCGGGCGGGGTGAAGCGCGCGTAGAAACTCGGCGCGATCGAGTGGATCAGCTTGAGGGAGCCCATCCGGATCGTGATGGGCGCGCCCTGTGCGCGGGCCCGGGCCAGGGGTCCGAGGGCGAGGCCGGCCCCGAGACCGGCCAGGAGGGTGCGGCGGCGGATCATCGAACGGCTCCTGCAGGGTCTCGATGTGCCGAGGCTACGGGCACCAACCTGTTGCGAGGAAGTGCTATTTTCTGAGCGTGCCGTTGCCATAAACGCAACAGCCCGGCAGGGTGCGGGCGTGAAGCACCTGCGCACCGTCACCTACGTCGCCGAGGTCGCCCGCGCCGGCTCGATCCGGCGCGCCGCGGAGCGCTTGAACCTCACGCCCTCGGCCCTGACCCGGCAGATCCAGGATCTCGAGTACGAGCTCGGCACGCCGATCTTCGAGCGCCTGCCGCAGGGGATGCGGCTCAACGCGGCCGGCGAGCTCTTCGCCCGGCACATCCGCGACCAGGCCGCCGATCTCGACCGGGTCCGCTCGCAGATCGCCGACCTGTCAGGCGTGCGGCGGGGGCACGTGGCGCTCGCCTGCAGCCAGGCCTTCGTCACCCAGGTGGTGCCCGAGGAGGTCGAGGCCTACCGCGCCCGCTTTCCGCAGGTCGGCTTCACCGTGCAGGTCCGCGACCACGCCCAGGCGGTGACAGCCCTGGCGGAATTCGAGGCCGACCTCGCCCTGATCCTGCAGCCGCCGCCCTCGGCGGAGCTGCACCCGCTCTATTCCGGCCATCAGACCCTGTGCGCGCTGATGCGCAGAGGCCACGCGCTGGCGGCGGAGAGCGGGCCGGTGCGGCTGCGCGACTGTCTCGCGCACGCCCTGGCGCTGCCCGACCGATCGCTCGCCATCCGCCACCACATCGAGCACGCGCTGGCCCGGCGGGGCGTCGAGCTGCGGCCCGTGGTGGAGTCGGGCTCGCTGGAGTTCCTGCGCAACCTCACCCTGCGGGAGGACGTGGTGAGCCTGCAGGTGCCCAGCGGCATCCCGGAGGACCCGCGCCTGCACAGCCGGCCGATCGACACCCGCGACCTCACCCCGATGACGCTGGTCCTGGCGCAGCTGCGCGGGCGCTCGCTGTCGGTGGCCGCCGCCAAGTTCGCCGATCAGCTGGTCGTCCGGCTGAACCGGGAAGGGGCCTGACCGGCGTCCCGCTCAGGCGGGCAGGCCGGCTTCGGCCAGCGCCTCGGCGTATCGCTGCCCAAGGGCGGCGACCGGGAAGGGGATCCGCGCCAGGAAGCCCGAGACCGTCAATCCGGGCTCGATCGCCAGGAGCTCGGCCACCGCCTGCCGGGCGCGCTCCGGCTGGCCGAGCCCGACATGGGCCACGGCGAGCGCCCGCAGGGCGACGGCGAAGCGCCGGTTCTGCGCCAGCGCCCGCTCGGCCCACCGGATCGCCTCGGGATAGTCGGACTCGCTGACCGCCGCGACCGCCATCACGCCCGACATCAGCCAGCCGCGCGGATCCCGCGGGTTGAGCTGCAGCGCCCGCTCGACCATGGCGCGTCCCGCCTCCGCGCGGCCGCACATGGTCTCGATCCAGCCCGCGAGGGTGAGCGCCAGGGCGGAGTTCGGGTTGACGAGCAGCGCGCGGCCGAACAGGTCGCGCGCCCGGTCCCGCCCGGTCTCCGACATGTTCCAGACCGCGAAGGCCGCCATCCACAGCACCTGCGCGTCCCCGGGCGCGCGCTCGACCGCGCCCCAGGCCAGCCGCACGGCCGCCGCGCGCTCCGCCTCGCCCTGCGCGATCCAGCCCTGGAAATGGCACTGCGCCCGGCAATAGGCCGCCGCGGCCATCGCCGGGGCGTAGCCCGGGTCGAGCGCCAGGGCCTCGTCCAGGTGATCGAGCGCCGCCGCCATGCCGGCGGCGGTGAAGTCGGCGAGCCGGGCATTGGCCCGGAGCAGCCGGTCGTAGGCGTCCGGATGGGCCGGCGCGTCGCGGCCGAGCCGGCCGATCTCCGCCAGCTGGAGGGTGGGCTCGATCGCGGCGGCGGCGCGCGCGGCGACCCGCTCCTGCAGGGCGAAGACGTCGTCGAGCCCGCCGTCGAAGCTGTCGGCCCAGAGATGGGCGCCGGTCCCGGCATCGACCAGCTGGCCGGTGATCCTCAGGCGCGACCCGCCGCGGCGCACGCTGCCGGCGACCACGTAGCCGACGCCGAGCTCCTGCCCGACCCGGCGCACGTCGATCGCCGCGCCCCGGTAGGTGAAGGTCGAGTTGCGCGCGATCACGAACAGGCCGCTGACGCGGGACAGCGCCGTGATGATCTCCTCGGTGATCCCGTCGGCAAAGTAGTCCTGATCCGGATCCGCGCTCATGTTGGTGAAGGGCAGGACCGCCACCGCGGGCAGGCGCGGCCCGGTGCGCCACGTGACGCTCGCCTTCGCCGCGTCTTCCGGAGCGATCCCGGGCGAGACCTCCGATGCGGCCTCCCGCACGGCGCCGACGAAGCGCACGCCCTTGCGCGGGAGCGTCCGGATCCAGCGCTGCTCGGTTCCGGTGTCGCCGATCGCCGTCCGGGCCGCGTTGATCCGGCTGCCGAGGGTCGCCTCGGAGACGATGCGCCCGTTCCAGACCGCCTCCAGCAGGTCGTCGCGGCTCACCACCCGGTCGCGCCGCTCGATCAGCACCCGCAGGAGGTCGAAGACCTGCGGCTCGACGGCGATCTCGGCGCCGTCCCGGCTGAGCTCGCGCCGCGCAGAATCGAGGGTGAAGGATCCGAACCGGTAGATCACGGGGCGTTCCTGGGCGGGGCCATGTCCGCGTTCCGCGCCCTGCTCACCGAACCGGTCTCCGCGGCGGAGGGCGCTCTAGGGTCTGTCGTCACCTGAGGTGATCTATTGCGGCGGCGAGGCAGAGGACGCCGCTGAAGCTGGCGGCGGTCTTTTCGTAGCGCGTGGCAACGGCTCGCCATTCCTTTAGCCGTGCCCAGAGCCGCTCGACGATGTTGCGGTTGGTGTAGATCCATTCTGGGCAGCGCGCGGGAGCCTCGTTGCGCTTGGACGGGATGGCAGGTTTTGCCCCGGCGTTTCGGACGTGCTGCCGGAAGCGGTGGCTGGAGTAGCCCCGATCGGCCACGATCCATCCCGGAACGCCCGGTAGATGATCGAGTAGGGGGAGCGCGTGCGGCAGTTCATGGGC
>NZ_FOCS01000071.1:0-1485 GCF_900110155.1 Methylobacterium sp. UNC300MFChir4.1
GCGACCCGCTACGATCGCCTAGCCTGCAACTATCTCGCAGCCGTCGCGCTAGTTTCCTCTGTCATCGCATGGACCTGAATGAGTCCCCTACCTAGACCTGCTGCATCCCGCCGTCGACGCACAGTTCGGCCCCCGCGACGAAGCTCGCCTCGTCGCTCAGTAGGAACAGCGTGGCCGCTGCCACCTCCTCGGGACGCGCCATGCGGCCGAGCGGGATCGGCGCGATGAGTGCGGCCCGCCCGTCCTCAGATACGCTCGCCATCATGGCGGTATCGGTCGGACCGGGGGCCACCACGTTCACGCGGATGCCGTGTGGGGCCAGTTCCGCCGTCCATGTGCGCGCGTAGGAGCGCAGCGCTGCCTTCGTCGCGGCGTAGGTCCCGTAGGGCGTCACGCCCATGACGTCGGCAATCGACCCCATCAGCACGATGGCCCCACCCCGCCCCATTGCGCCCAGAGCCGCTTGCAACCCGAAGACAGCCCCACGGACGTTGACCGCAAAGTGCCGGTCGAAATGCTCGGGCGTCCCGTCGCGCAGGGTCGCGGGTTCCGAGATGCCCGCGTTGAGGACCAGCGCGTCGATCCGGCCATGCATCTCCCGCACCGTCGCCACGACGCGGTGCAGATCCTCCTGTTGGGCTGCGTCCGCGACGAGGCCCTGCGCACCGCGCCCGATCCTCGCAGCGGCTGCGTCGACCTCGTCGGCGCGCCGCCCGGTGAAGACGACCGACGCGCCTTCGACCGCCAGCCGCTCGGCGACCGCAAGGCCGATGCCTTTCGCCCCGCCGATCACCAGCGCAACCTTGTCTTGCATGCGAGCCATCGGGGCATCCCTTCATCTGCGATGGCGCAGCAGATACACAGCGTGTATCTGCTATCAAGAACGCACTTAAGGTAGCCTAGATATGGCCGACGATACCGACTTCGATGCCGCGTCCGCTTGCGCGCTCGCCAACATGGCGCAGGTCCGCCCGGTGCTGGACAAGATCGCCGACAAGTGGACGATCCTGATCCTCACGGTGCTTTGCCCGCGGCCTTCACGGTTCAACGCGATCAAGCGGCGGCTCGACGGCATCACGCACAAGGCGCTGGCGGACGCGCTGAAGCGGCTGGAGCGCAATGGTTTGGTGACCCGGACGGTGCTGCCGACCGCACCTATCGGCGTCGAGTATGCGATCACCCCGCTCGGCCATTCACTACGCGAGCCCTTTGAGGCGCTCTGCGCGTGGGCACTCAACAACGGTGCGGCGATTGATGCGGCCAACCGCGAACATGACAGCATCAAAATGAAGCCGTGAAAACGCGTCCGCTTTCGGATCGCCGGATGCCGGGACCGAACATCTAGTAGTCCAAATCTCACGCTTGGTACCCATACGCACATGTCGGCTCAGGGTGGTTTGCCGTCCTTCCGCTTTATGGCGCAGAACGGAGGAAGCAGACGTCCGGCGTTCGCGCTGAAGCTGACCGAAAGCAAGGATCTGCACC
>NZ_FOCS01000037.1:0-38108 GCF_900110155.1 Methylobacterium sp. UNC300MFChir4.1
GCGACCCGCTACGATCGCCTAGCCTGCAACTATCTCGCAGCCGTCGCGCTAGTTTCCTCTGTCATCGCATGGACCTGAATGACTCCCCTACCTAGGACCTGAATGAGTCCCCTACCTAGATCATGCTGCTATGCCACGCCATCTTCGGCCACTACCTCCCGCGTCACGGCGAATTGGCCAACACAGCCCGTAGTGCTCCGCATTTCACTGCGTTCGTGGTCAGCACGTGCAATGCCGTTGCAAAGTTCTGCACCTGCCGCACATTGAAGCGGACCTACGGGCCTAAGATCGCGATTCTGCGAAATGCATGATCCGAGCAGGCCGCCGGCTCAGCCCGGATTGGATGGCGGGTCGCCCTCCCGACCCTGAGCCGGCCGACAGGCGCCCTAGCCGTGATCGGTCCGCCGGATGCGCTGGCTTTGCTGCCCGAGGCCCTCTATCCCTAGCGAGACCGTGTCGCCCGGCTGCAACCAGACGGGCTTGGGCTTGATCCCCATGCCGACGCCCGGCGGCGTGCCCGTCGCGATGATGTCGCCCGGCAGGAGCGTCATGTACCGACTGCAGTACGCGATGATCTCGCGAACGCCGAAGATCATCGTGCGCGAATTGCCCGTCTGACGGCGGGTTCCATTCACGTCGAGCCACATGTCGAGCTGCTGCGGATCGTGGATCTCGTCCTTTGTCACGAGCCAGGGTCCAATTGGACCGAACGTATCGCATCCCTTGCCCTTGTCCCATTGGCTGGACTGAAGCTGGAAGGCCCGCTCCGAGACGTCGTTCACGACGCAGTATCCGGCAACATGATCGAGGGCGTGCTCCTCGGTGACGTACTGCGCCGTCGATCCGATCACGACGCCGAGTTCCACTTCCCAGTCGAGCTTGGTTGAGTCGCGGGGCTGGATCGTGTCGTCGTTCGGCCCGCAGACGGCGCTCGGAGCCTTGAGGAAGATGATTGGCTCGCTCGGGATGGCCATGCCGGCCTCGGCCGCGTGGTCCGAGTAGTTGAGCCCGATGCAGATGAACTTCGAGAGGCCTGTGAAGGGAACGCCGAGGCGGGGGCTTCCTTCTACCCGGGGCAGCCGCGTCGGATCCGTCTGTGCGATCCTGGCGAGACCGTCGGGCGCGAGTTCGGACGGACCAAGATCACGGCACACCGACGAGAGGTCGCGGAGGACGCCTGCAGCATCGACCAGAGCAGGCCGCTCGGACCCAACCTCACCGTAACGACAGAGCTTCATCGATCATCTCCGGATCAAGGGCGAATCAAGTGGGAGGAAGCCGGTCCAGCGGGTGCCCCTTCGGCGAGAGAGCTGAGCCAGTCGCGGGCGAGGGGCACATCGGCCGGTGTCAGGTCGTGGCCGCAGGGTAGGACATGGTGGGTCGCTTCGGCGCCCAGCTCGGTCAGGCAAAGTGCCAGATCGGCCCCGAGTGCCGGCGGCGCGATCGTATCCGTCTCGCCCGAGACAACGACGGCGCGCTGCCCGACAAGGGCAGCGGCCGCGGTACCAGTCAGCGGTGGAACGGCGCGCAACAGGATCGCGCCCGTCAGAAGAGCAGGATGCAGAAGCATGAGTGCGGCCGCGATGTTGGCTCCGTTCGAGAAGCCGAGGGCAAGCGGGGGCCCGAAACCGTAACGGTCGCGGGCGGCCGCGACGAAGGCCGCCAGCTCATCGGCTCGGCGGACGACCTCGGATGAATCGAAACGACCGTCCGGATGGCGAGCGAAGTGGCGCAGCTTGCCACCTTCCGATACGGCTCCGCGGACGGCCAGCATCGGCGCGCCGGGGGCCGCTGCCTGGGCAAAGGGCACAAGCTCGTCTTCGTCACCTCCGGTGCCGTGCAGCAGGAGGAGCGGCGATCGGCTCCCTTCCGACGCATACCAGCGGTGGGCCAAGCTATCGAGGCTCACCGGCCTGCCTCAGACCCGAAACTGAGCCCGGAGTTGGCGGGGTGGGGCGTGACTCGCGTGAACGGGCGGCGTGTCGCCAGGAGTAGCACCACGATGCCCGTCAGCATCAGGCCCGTCATGAACCACAGGCCGGGCGTCAGGCTCCCCGTCGCGTTCCGGATCCAGCCCAGCAGGAAGGGGCTCACGAAGCCACCCGTGAGGCCAAGGCAGTTGATCAGCGCCAAGCCGCCCGCGGCCGAACGCTCGGGGAGATAGGCCATCGGGATGCCGTAGAAGATCGGCATCGCGCCGAAGAGCGTCGCGGTCGCGACGGAGAGCAGTGCCAGGACGACTGGAAGGTTCGCGCCGGCGAGGGACGCCCCAATCAGCGCGCAGGCACCGACACCGACACAGACGGCGTAGTGCCACCGCCGCTCTTGCCGTCGGTCAGAGCGTCGGGACAGCCACACCATGCCGATGCCGCCGATCGCATAGGGGATTACGGACCATAGGCCAATTGCGGCGGCTCCCTGGACACCGGCGGCCTGCATCATCACGGGCATCCAGAAGGTGATCGCATAGAGCCCGCAGACGAGGGTGAAGTACGCCAGCGCGAGGACGTAGATTCGTGGGTCGCGGAACGCCGCACCGAATGCATGGCCGCCGGCAGCCAAGTTCGCGTCCCGGTCGATCTCTGCCAAAAGGAGCATCTTCTCGGATGATGTCAGCCAGGGAGCATCTTGAGGCTTGTCGACGAGGATCCGGAGCGCGACGAGCCCGAGAAGCACGGCCGGCATGCCCTCCAGAAGGAACATCCACTGCCAGCCCCTGAGGCCGAGGACGCCCTGCATGCCTTCGAGGATGAAGCCTGAGACAGGTGCACCGATCACACCGGCGAGCATGCTGCCGCTCAGAAAAATTGCAGTCATTTCCGCCCGGCGGCGGTTCGGATACCAGAGCGTCAGATAGTACATCACCCCGGGGGCGAGGCCCGCCTCGAACGCTCCCAGGATCAGCCTCAGCGCGTAGAACGAATGGGGCCCGGTGATGAACATCGTTGCCGAGGAGGCGAGCCCCCACAGGATTAGGATGCGCGCCAGCGTTCGCCGGGCGCCGACGCGCTGAAGGACGAAGTTGCTCGGGACTTCGCACAGAAAGTAACTGACGAAAAATAGTCCGGCGGCGAGGCCGTAAACCGCGTCGTTGAAGCCCAGCTCCGCGCGCATGTGCAACTGCGCGTAGCCGATATTCACCCGGTCGAGATAGGCAGCCACGTAGCATGCGAAGAGGAACGGCAGCAGCCGCCACTGCAATTTTCGATAGAGTGCGGCGCTATCCACATCATCCGTCTCGAATGACTTAGCCGGCGGTCGGCCAAGCACGGGCGGATCACCTCCGGGCGTCACGTCCATTTTCATGATCTCCCTATTCGGTTCCGGAACTTCCGTCCGGTTCGAAGGCACGCCGGGCGCAAGTTCTCTCGCGCTCGCCCTCAGAGACGTGAGAACCAGTCCTCAAGTTCGATATTGAGGGGGAGGAGGATGCGAACGACGCAGTTGTACCAAGCCGTCGTCAGGACCAGTTCTAGTCGCTCCTGCTCGTCCAGGAACCCGCACAATTCGGCCCAGAGGCCGTCATCGACACGGCCGGTCCGCGTCACGTCGCGAGCGAAGCGCATGACGGCGCGTTCGGAAGCGGTGAACCGGTCATCCGTCTCGAACTGCGCAAGCTGCTCCAGCTTGGCTTGGGACAGCCCGGCCTTCACCGCCGAGTTCCAGTGATGCGCGACCTCGTAGTCAGCCCGCGTCTCAAGCCCGACCGTCAGGACGGCTAGTTCGCGAAGTTGCCGGTCGAGCAGAGTGCTCTGGCGCAGCGACATCGCCATCGCGAGAACCCCGTCACACAGCGCAGGCGCGTTGGCGACGGCGAGAAAGACGTTCTCGACCGGCTTTCCCCGCAGCGCTTCCAGGCGGTCGAACAATCCCTGGTGATCTGGTCCGACGCTGGCCCGGCTCGCGTTCCCAATCCTCGGCACTTCGAGCTCCCAATCAGGGCGTTTGCGCGGAGTGGCGGACCGTGAAGGTAGAAGCCGTCAGCCCAGCGTCAGCATCGTATAGCGCGCCGGGTTGCATCGATATAATGATATCGATGCATTCAATTGATCGATGCCGTCGATCGAACGGGCAGACCGATGGAACTCCGTCACCTGCGTTACTTCGTGGCTCTGGCTGAGCACCTGAGCTTCACCCGGGCCGCGCGGCAGACGCACATCACCCAATCGACCCTGTCTCACCAGATCCGGCAACTGGAGGATCAGGTCGGGCAACGCCTGTTCGACCGCGTCGGCAAGCGCGTGTTCCTCACTGAAGCCGGGCAGAACCTGCTGCCCCGTGTCCTACGGGCCCTCGGCGAACTGGACGAGGGCCTTCGGGCTCTGTCCCCCCAGGATCAGGTCCTGACCGGTTGGCTTAGGATCGCCGCGACGCACACTTTTAACGTCAATCTCGTCCCCGCCTGCCTGACCGAGTTCCTCACCCGCAATCCTTCGATGCGCGTCGTCGTGGAGGAACTCGCCGCTAGCGTGATCGAGGAGCGGCTCCTGGCCGGTGCCCTCGATCTCGGTATCTCCTACAGGCCGGACCACCAGCAGGATCTCGCCTTCGAACCCCTATATGACGAGCCTCTGGATCTCGTGCTTTCGCCTGAACACCGGTGGGCAGCCCGGAAATGGGTCCGCATGGCGGAACTCCACCATCAGCCGGTCGTGTTGCTCTCACCGGAATTCACCACCCGCAGGCTGCTGGATGACTGCTTCCGGCAATGCGGCGCCGTCCCGCACCTCGTCGCAGAGATGAACACGATCGGTCCCATCCTCGGCCTCGTTCGGCGTATGAACATCGTCGCGATCCTGTCGAGACAGGCCGTCCCAGAGGATGGGACGCTTTTGTCGGTTCCTCTCGAAACTCCCACGCCCATGCGGAGCCCTGGCGTGCTATTGCGCCGGAACGAGGTCCTGCCTCCGCACGTCGCATCCTTCCTGCACACGCTCCGACGAGCCTGCGATAAGACTTCTCATTCGACGCGTCGGTTGTAGCGGGGATGTCGTCGCGGGAGCTCGCCAGTGTGTCCACGACCGCTACGGCGAACGAGCCCGAATTGGAGTCAGATATGGCAGCCAAGCAGGTCACCCTCACCTTCGACAACGGCCCCACACCACATGTGACGGATCAGATCCTGGGGATCCTAGACCGGGCCGGAATCAAGACCACCTTCTTCGTGATCGGGCAGAGGCTCGACGACCACGCTGCAGCCGATCTCATGCGGGCTGCTCATACAGCGGGGCATTGGATCGGAAATCACACCTTTACGCATTCGGTGGCACTCGGGGACCGGACGGACCGGGACTATGCGCTCCGAGAGATCGAGGAGACGCAGCAAAGGATCGGTTCGCTGACGCGACCGGAGAAGCTCTTCCGCCCCTACGGGAACGACGGACTGATCGGCCGGCATCTGTTGAGTCGGGCGGCGCTCGATCACCTCCTCGCCGAACGCTACACGACGATCACCTGGAACAGCGTCCCCGGTGACTGGAAGGACGCGGACGGCTGGGTCGAGACCGCGATGGCCCAGGTGCGGGAGCAGGACTGGAGTGTCGTGGTCATTCATGACATCGAGGCTGGATGCCTCGTCCGGTTGCCTGAGCTGCTTCAACGTCTGACAGATCTTGGAGCGACCTTCGAGCAGGCGATTCCGAGGTCGGTGATTTTGACCGAAGCGGGACGGACTGTGTCGATGTCTCCGGACTTCATGGCTGATTGATCGGCACACCCTCGCAGGGCGTGCGACAGATCTGCCGGCATCATCGATCGATGGCATCGATTGAAACGACGAAAATATATCATCGCAACACTGCAAAATGGCCTGCTATGCTTCGTAGCGAGACTTGGCTCGGTCGGGACGGCGCGAATTATTCGAACAGGATCGCGCCGCGGAAGCCAAGCTCGCGATGGGGGATTTGGAATGGCCGATGCGTCCAAGACGCGCGTTGCTATCGAGCAAGCGTCTGAGAACGAACGAGCCAGGATCTATCGGAAGATCAGCCTCCGGCTGATCCCGATGATTTTCCTATGCTATGTCCTGAACTACATCGACCGTGTAAACGTCAGATTCGCCAAGTTGACGTTCCAGAGTGACATCGGCCTGTCGGACGCGAGTTACGGCTTCGGCGTCGGCATCTTCTACGTCGGGTACATCCTCTTCGAGGTGCCGAGCAATCTTCTCCTTGGCCGCATTGGCGCGCGGAAGACGCTGACACGTATCATGTGTCTGTGGGGCCTCGTGTCCTGCTCGATGGCGTTTGTGACGAGCCCGGCGACCTTCTACCTGGCCAGGATCCACTCGGTGCGGCCGAAGCTGGCTTCTTCCCGGGCATCGTCCTCTACCTCACCTTCTGGTTCCCCCATCGCCTGCGCGGGCGGGTGATGTCGCTGTTCGTCCTCGCCATTGCGGTGTCGGGCATCGTAGGCGGACCAGCCTCCGGTTGGATCATCCAGCACCTCGCTGGCGCGGCCGGCTTCAAGGGCTGGCAATGGCTGTTTCTCGTAGAGGGGGCGCTGCCGGTACTCGTCGGAGTCGGCGCGTTCTTTGTGCTGAGTGACCGACCCGCGGATGCCGCCTGGCTGACGCCACGGGAGAAGGCGATCGTGGCGGCCGATCTCTCATCCGGGACCTTCGAACAGGGACACGCGCCCGCGAGGGCCTTCCTGTCGGCCCTGCGAAATCCGAAGCTGTGGATCGCGACCTTCGGATATTTCTCCATCACCTGGGCGGGGACCGTTCTGAACTTCTGGGCGCCGACGATTATCCAGCGATCGGGCGTAGCCGACGTGTTCAGCGTCGGGCTCTTGTCGGCGATCCCCTATTCTGTGGGTGCCGTCGGCATGCTCCTGCTGTGCCGTAGTTCGGACCGGCGGCTCGAGCGGCGGTGGCATTTCGCCCTATCCGCCTTCCTGGCCGCGACGGCCGCCCTCGCCATCTCCCTCGTCGCGCAGAACGTTGCGGCGGCCATCGCCTGCCTGGCCCTGCTCGCCATCGGCTATCTGTCGGCGACCGCCCTGTTCTGGACCATACCGGTGCGCTTCCTGACCGAAGCCGAAGCCGTGGGAAGTCTCGCCTTCATCAGCAGCATGGGGCAGGTCGGAAGCCTGGCGGCGCCAATCGCGTTCGGATTTTTCACGAGCCTGACGGGCGGTCTCGCCGTCTCGACGGGACTCGTCGCTTTCGTCCTTGCCACCGGCGGAATGGCTATTCTCTCCCTCCGCAACCCGCGTTTGGTTGAAAGACCTCTGTCATCAAAGCCAATAAACACGGGCTGCGACTTCGGCACGCGGTCGTGACATCGCTCCTGTCGCTAGTGTCCAATTCCACAGCGGGCATGCTCTGAAGCGGATCGGCCGCTTACGGCCAGACTACGTCTCGCCGGATCGTCGGGGCGCGTAGGACCGACCGTTTCGCTTCGCGCTCAACCCGGCCATTCGGGGTACACCGCCGTGTTCTCCGAAGCGGACGCTCCGGCAGCGCCACGCGTAAGACGGTGGATCGCGCGCACCTGCTCTCGATTGTCGAGAAGATCCAGGCCAGGAATGCCGCCCCGCTGATCCGCGCTGAGGCCGTCGCGGCGGATGCGTCTTCATTCGGGCCTGCCTGAACAAGGTGGAGAATCAACCCGAACGCGCCCGCGCCGAGGCGTTCTGGGACCGCGTCATGCAGGAAGTCGCCCAACATCGGCTACGGTATCGCCTTCGGGCGCGCGATAGTCGCTCTCCCGAGGAGCGACCTGGCGCAGGTCAGCCCATCGCATTGCGGAGTTCGCCTACGTGGATGTCGTCGAGATCCATCGCTCGCCGTGGCGGACCATCGGCCTCTTCCTGGCCTCCGTCGGTTTCGCGGCCTTCGCCGGCTGGCTGATCTATGCGCACCCGACAATCGGGCGCACGGCCGTGACGCCCGGAAGCTTCGCCGAGTTCGAGGCCTATGCCGGCGTCGCGTTCTTCGGCCTCTGCACGGTGCTGATCTTCCCCAAGCTGTTCCAGTCGAAACCGGTGGTGTCCGTCGGGCCGCGTGGGATCTACGATCGCAGGCTGTCGACCGACTGGATCCCCTGGGAGACGATCCGCAGCGTGACCCCGATGCAAATCCAGCGGCAGCGCATGCTGGTGCTGGAGATCGACCCGACGGCCGACGCGCATCTGTCCTGGACGAAGGGGGCGCGCCGCAGGGCCAAACTGAATCGGGTCTTCGGGCGGTCCGGTTACTGGATGACGGCGGCCGATCTGCGCGGCGGCTTCCCGGCATTGGCCGAGGCGGTGTCCGCGGCCCGGCGCAACGCGTAGCCTGGGGTCCGCCGGCTATTCCATCGCCGCCCGGTCGCTCATCCGAGAACTGACCCGGTGATCGCGGCTCTCCAGCCCGGCTGTCGACGAAATCACGACGTCGGACAGGCCGAGCCACGAGGCCATCAATCGCAACTCCGCGAGTATCCGCTCCATCGTAGCCGCCGGCGCACCCGGCTCTTGATGCGCGCGTAGGACGATCAGCGCCCCGGCCCGTCGATCCGCCTTCAGGTCGACCCTGGCTACCAGCGCGCCGTCCATGAGGAACGGCAGCACGTAGTAGCCGTGCTCGCGCTTGTGGGCGGGCGTGTAGATCTCGAGGCGGTACCGGAATCCGAAGAGGCGCTCCGTCCGTGGCCGGTGCCAGACGAGCGGGTCGAACGGCGACAGGAGGGCCGCGCCGCGGTGACGGCGGCCGGGCCGGGCATCCCTGTGCAGGTACGCCTGCTGCTGCCATCCGCGGACGGTCACGGGAATGAGCACGCCCTCCTCGACGAGCTGCTCGATGGGCAGGCGCGCCTCGGTCGGCGAAAGGCGGTAGTAGTCGCGCAGGTCGTTCGCGGTCGCCACGCCGAGCGCCTCCGCGGATCGCGCGACGAGTTCGCGCCGGGCGTCCACCGGAGCCGGGGTCGGTCGGGCGAGGACGGAGCGGGGCAGCACCCGTTCGGGCAGGTCGTACACGCGCTCGAAGCTGCCCCTCCGATGCGTCGACGCCACGAGTCCCGCCCAAAAGAGCCATTCGAGCGCGTGCTTGGCATCGCTCCAGACCCACATGCCCTTGGACGCCTTCGGGCCCGAGACGTCGGAGGCAGCCAGCGGGCCCTCCTGCCCGATCCGGGCGAGCATGGCGTCCGCCTCCGCGCGCCGCTCGCCCGCGAACGCCTTGAGCTGGTTCCATACGCCGTGGCCCTGGCGGGCGCGGTCCATGCGCCAGCGCAGCAGAGGCTGGAGATCGATCGGCAGGAGGGACGCCTCGTGACCCCAGTACTCGAAGAAGCGCTTCGAGCCTGCGACAGCCAGGGCGTCGAGGGCGCCGCGGTCGTAGGGCCCCAGGCGCGAGAACAGCGGCATGTAGTGGGCGCGGACGAGGACGTTCACGCTGTCGATCTGGAGCAGGCCCAGGCGGCCTATCTGCCGACGCATCCGCGAGACGGCGATCCCGTCCGACAGCGGGCGCATGCCGAGGCCCTGGGCGGTCAGCGCGATGCGGCGCGCTTCGGTAATCGACAGTTCCAGCTTCGATCCAGCCATGGGATGGGCGGGGAGGCGGGCGTCACGATCCTACGGCCGCAGGTGCTGACCTTCGGAGGATACCTTCCACCGTCATCTGCTCAGCGGATCGTGTGGCTGGCGGCCTCGACGGTGGCTGGCCGGGACGGCTTGTTGAACACCGTCTGGCAGCCCGGACTCAGGCGCGCCCTGTTCCGGACCATGCAGGCCGTGATCCGGTCACGGTCCGGGATCTCGCTCAGGCAGAGCTTGAATGCGTCTCCTCGGCACAGGCGCGCCGCCTCGGCATCGTCGGCCCTGGCGGGCGTGCCGACGAAGGGCGTCGATGCGACGACGACGGCGGACAGACAGACGATTGCTTTCATGGTGCCGAGGTGCCCGATCTGGATCCTTCCGAAGGGCGGGCGTCCGATGGGCCAAGTGGCATCTGCGCTCGCCGATCCCACAACAGGATCCGGAACCTCGGGTTCCGCCCGGGGATGCCGCCCCATGCGCCCGGCACAGGCGCACCATTCGTGGGCAGGGCCAGCGGCCCGGTCTACCGGTCGCCGCGGCCGTCGATCCGGTCCTGAAGACCAGTCGCGACATAGACGAAGGCGCCGAGCAGGGCGACGGCCGTGGGCGTCGCAAACAGGAGCCACGTGTAGTCGTGCGGGCTCATCGCAGCTCCTTCGCACCCAGGGGGAGGGGCGTGCCCGCCCATGGATGGACCCGAACGGCGGGAAGCGATAGCCGGCCGGGCCTCAGGCTCGGCTTCCCGGCTACCTCGTGGCGCAGCGCTTCAGGGTGAACGACTCGCCGGCCTTGAAGCCGCGTGCGATCGACGCGATCATCGTGTCGCCGGCGACCGAGAGCGTCCATCGCGCCTTCCTGGCCGAAGGACCGCCGCCGCAGACCTCGTCGAGCTTCCATCCGAAGCTGCCGGCCGTACCGCTCCCAAGAAAAAACGCCCCCGACGTTTCTGACGAGGGCGCGAGGTGCGTTGAGGACGACCCATGCGTCAGGTCACTGGTATAATGCATGCCAGAGCGAGAGGTGCAACTCCCGAGTCCCGGCCACCTAGCTTGCGATCCGCGCTGGGACCACAACGGCTGCCTCGATCCAGTTTGCAGTCGGGATGGCGTACAACGCTCGGCCGACGACACGCGAGAGTGCATGACATCGCTGCTGCAGATCTCATCGACCGACACCAGTCCGATACTGGCCCTCAACAACGCGCACGCGGCCGAGCTCTCCCTGCTCGACGAGGAAGGTCTCTCCGAGCTCGTGGCGGGGAGCTTCCACGTACGCCGGATTGGCCGCAATGACGCTTTCCTTATCGCCCTCGATGAGCGGCATCCGACCTATGCGAGCCCGAACTATCTATGGTTCCGCAGTCGCTACCCGCGCTTCGTGTACGTCGACCGGGTCGTGGTCGCCGGCATTGCCCGCGGCCTCGGCCATGCGCGGCGGCTCTACGAGGATCTCTTCCGGAAGGCCCGCGAGGCCGGTCACGACCTGATCGTGTGCGAAGTCAACTCGATGCCCCCCAACCCGAGCTCGGACGCCTTCCACGCCCGGCTCGGTTTCGAGGAGGTCGGCGCAGCCACCATTCACGGCGGGGCCAAGACCGTCCGCTATCTCGCTCTTCGCCTGCCCGGCCCACGCTGACCTTGCACGAGCCGACGGCAAGTCCATACAGACAGGCCAGTCAGATTCGTCGACGCCCGCGCTTGCCGGCTGCCTCCAGAGGCCGCGCGGCACGCTCGAAGCCGGCCCAGGGATCTTTGCCGAGCGCCGCCATGCGACCGGGCAGGGTGGCGACGTCGAAGCGCGATCCGGAACCGAGGAACGGGAGTTCGTCCCAGCCGACCGGCACCGAGACCGGCGCTCTCGCGCGGGCGCGGGTCGAGAAGGTCGCGACCGCGGTCGCACCACGCTGGTTGCGCAGATAGTCGATATAGATGCGGCCGTCCCTGGACTTCTTGGACACGGTCGCGACGTAGCGGTCGGGCGCGTTCTTGGCCATCTCGGAGGCGAGCCCCTTCGAGAACGCCTTCGCCTCATCCCACCCAGCCTTCGGTTCGACCGGGACGACGACGTGCAGTCCCTTACCTCCGGTCGTCTTGACGAAGGCGCCGAACCCCGAGATCCGCAGACGCTCGCGGACCTCGAGCGCGCCGGCGACGAGGTCGGTCCAGCCCACGCCGTCCCCGGGATCCAGATCGAAGACCAAGCGGTCCGGCCGATCCGGGTCCGCGGCCGTCGCGCCCCAGGGATGGATCTCCAGGACGCTCGCCTGGACCAGGGCGCGCAGGCCATCCGGGTCGCCGATCACGACCGCCTTCCCGGTCCCGCCTTCGAGGACGCGGAGAAGGCGTTCGTCGATCCCGGACCAGCCGTGCTTCTGGTAGAAGCACGAGCCGAGGCCAGCCGGGCACCGGACGAGCGACAGAGGCCGGTCGATCACGTGCGGCAGGATGCGGTCGGCGATCTGGGCATAGTACCCGGCCAAGCCCTCCTTCGTCAGGCCGACGTCCGGCCAGAGCACGCGATCTGGATGCGTGAGCGTCACGGTCGACTCCGCGGTTCTCCGCTTCGGCGCCCGTGAGCGCGCCGGCGCCGCCTTCCGGACGACCTCGTCGGGCGCCACGCCGGTCCGGATGGTCTTGAAAGACGCATGCCGCAGTTGACCGTCGGCGGTCCATCCGCGGAACGTCACCTCGCAGACGAGACGAGGCTCCACCCATCGTGCATTGCGGCGCGCCAGGGGCGGCAGTTCGGCGTCGAACGGCGGCGCTGGGATCCGCAGGGACTCCAGCTTCACCCAGAGCTCGCGCGCGACCGCGTCGCCTAACCCCGTACCCACCCGTCCCACGTGGACGAGGGTGCCATCCTGGTGTGTTCCCAGGATCAACGAGCCGACGGATTTAGGGGCCGTGCCTGAGGGCATGAAGCCCGCGACGACGAAATCCTGGGAGCCGGTGCATTTCACCTTGCGCCAGAGATCGCTTCGTCCGGAGCGGTAGGCCGCGTCGGCCCGCTTGGCGACGATGCCTTCGAGCCCGAGGCGGCAGGCATGGCGGGCCATGGCCGCACCGTCGTCGATGAGATGCTCGCTGAACCGGATCCGGTCGGCGGCCCCCGCATCGTCCAGGCTCTGCAGCAGCAGAGCCTTGCGCTCGGTCAGGGGGAGGGCGCGGATGTCCTTGCCGTCGATGTAGAGCAAGTCGAAGGCGTAGAAGAGCGCCGCGCCCGTGTCGCCGTCAGCGAGGGCCTGCTGAAGCGCCGCGAAGCTCGAGATGCCGCTCGCGTTCTCGACGACGATCTCGCCGTCAATCAGGGCGGAGGGCAGCTTCAGCTTCTGGAGGGCCTTCGCGATCGGCTCGAACTTCGCCGTCCAGTCGAGGCCGGATCGCGTCGACAGCTTCACGGCACCTCCGTCGATGCGCGCCTGCATGCGGTAGCCGTCGTGCTTAATCTCGTACAGCCAGCCCTCTCCGGTCGGCGCCGCGTCGACGAGGGTCGCCAAGGCCGGCTCGACGAAGGGCGGCAGCACGGCCTTGCGGGCGCGCGGGGACCGGGCCGAGGCGGTCTTCGTCACGCGCGTCAAGGCAACTTTCGCACGTGCCGCGTGGTCGGGTCTGATCTCGCCGCCGGCGGCGAGATCGCGGTTGGTCCGGCCCGACAGGACCGACGCATCGTGCTCGCCGAGGATGTCGCCCTCGCGGCGGGCATGCTCGTCCTCGGCCTTCATCAGCAGCCACGGCTGCCTCTTCTCGCCGCCGCGACCCTTCATGCGCACGAGATGCCAACGGCCGCCGAGCCGCTCTCCGTGCAGAACGAACTCGAGGTGGCCCTTCTCGAGACCGGCGGCCGCATCGCCGACCGGTTCCCAGGAGCCGATGTCCCAGACGATCATGGTTCCGCCGCCGTACTGGCCCTTGGGGATCGCCCCTTCCCAGCGCAGGTAGTCGAGGGGGTGGTCCTCGGTGCGGACGGAGAGCCGCTTCTCGGCCGGCGATAGGCTCGGCCCGCGGGTGACGGCCCAGCTCTTGAGCACCCCGTCCATCTCCAGCCGCAGATCGTAGTGCAGGCGTCGGGCGTCGTGCTTCTGGACGACGAATCGCGCCTTGGCGGTCTTCCGGCCACGGCGCCCACGAGGCTCGGGCGAGGACTCGAAGTCCCGCTTCTCGCGGTACGGCTTGAGGAGTTCGGACATGACTTCCGGCAAACCGCGCGGCCGATCGCCGGTTCCGGGATGCCGCTTCGACTGCGGGGGCAGGCAAGATCTCGCAAGTTATCCACAGGGCGAACTGCGCAGGAACGAGTCGAGAGCGACTCTCGTTGAGTCGCCGAATTCGTGGTCGGCATCGCATCGACTCATCGCCGGCGACGAATACTTGTGCGAATTCTGGAGTCTGCGGTGGCATCTCGCGCCAATTGGAAGGGGCACCTGCGACTTTCACTCGTCTCCTGCTCCGTCGGGCTGTATCCGGCGATCAGCTCGTCGCGGGACCTGAAGTGCCACACGATCAACCGTGAGACCGGCAACCGCGTGAAGCAGCTGCTGGTCGACTCGGTGACCGGGGAGAGTGTCGACCGCGATGACCAAGTGAAGGGCTGCGAGGTCGCCAAGGACGACCTCGTCCCCGTCGAGGACGAGGAGCTCAGCGAGATCGCGCTGGAAAGCACGCATACGATCAACATCGAGGCGTTCTGCAAGCGCGAGGAGGTCGACGAGCGCTACCTCGACAAGCCCTACTACCTCGCGGCCGAGGACAAGGTCTCGCGCGAGGCGTTCGCCGTCATCCGGGATGCGATGAGGAAGAAGGGGATGGCGGGCCTGGGCCGGATCGTCATCTACAAGCGGGAGCGCATCGTCCTGATCGAGCCCTACGGCAAAGGCCTGCTGGCGACCCTGCTGCGGTACCAGGACGAGATCCGGTCGCCCACCGCCTACTTCGAGGACATGCCGGACGGCAATCCGACCGACGAGATGCGGTCCCTGGCTGAGGAGCTGATCGCCCGGTCGACGAGGAAGTTCGATCCGTCGAAGTTCGAGGACCGCTACGAGGAAGCGCTGATCGCGCTGGTCAAGGGCAAGGCGAAGAAGCCCGAGAAGGGCAAGGGTCGATCGAAGGTGGCGGCACCGAGCTCCAGCAACGTCGTGAACCTGATGGAGGCCCTCAGGCGCAGCATCGACTCCGAGAAGGGTGGATCCTCCGCTCAGCCGGCCGCTGCCCGGAAGAAGGCGGGTTCGAAGCGGTCGCGGCTAAATTCGAACCGCGGCGCGGGCAAGGCGACGTCCTCGAAGTCGCGGAAGGCCGCGTGATGGCCGCTCGTCCGCTCCGGCCTCCGGCCCTGGCCCGCTCCCGTAGCGCCGCACGGCGGCGACGGGCGTGCCGAATGCTCGAGAGACTCGGCTACGACCCGCTCGGGTTCTCCTCCAACAAGGATGCGGAGGCGTGGCTGGAGGAGGACACGCCGGAAGCCGCGATCGTGGACGATCCCTGCGATAGAGAACTGGAAGGCCTGTTCAGCGTCCTCAAGGCGCGGAACGTCGATCTGATCGCCCTGGATGGCCCGCCGCCGTAGCCTTCCAGGGCGTGAGGCTGGAAACTCCGGTCACGACATGGCGACATGACCGAGCCGGGTCTTGGCGAACTGAGGCTGACCGAAGCGGGCCTTCGGTATCAGGTAGTTGACGAGAGCGGCGACGAGATCACAAGGGACGAGTTCCTTGTGCTTCTCGAGTATGAATTCGGCATAGTTTGCGTTGCCGGACACGCCGCAGGCGAGGCAATATCGAACCACGGCCTCGGTCGAGCGTCCTTGAAGCGATAGATACGTGTCGATATTCTTCACGAACACGGTATCCGCAAACACCGTCCGACCTCTGGCCATGTGATCCCTGTGCCGGGTCGCGTACCGCCAATTCTCATTGGTCAGATGCAGCACCTCGAAATCTTGTCCGCGCATGTAGGCGACGGTCTCGTCGAAGTGCGGCTCCCCCTCGTAGGCCGGCATGAAACGGAGCTCGGCCTGTACGACGGCGGCCCCGGCGATGTGCTGCCGGGCGTCGCGCAGGACCAAGCCGTCTATGCCCTCCAGATCGCTCTTGAAATAGTCGAGACCTGAGACCCCGATTTCATCGAGGGCATCCGACATGCGCTTGGCTTTGACCTTGTGAACCGCTTTGACCCGTGCCAGATCCCGGAGGCCGAACGCCTCGAGGATCTCCTGCTTGTCCTCCAGCAGTGAGGACGCGTAGATGAAGTGCTTCTCGCGGAATTCATAGTCTCCCGCGGTAGGAGCGATGACACAGTTGATAGGCGAGTACCGACCGAACTTCGATCTGTTGGAGCCTACAGACAGAGCGTCGAGCGATATGAAGTGGATCGCGCTAGCGATCTCGGATGGGACGCGCACGATCGCCTCGCCCGAAGATCCGAAATCCGCCATGTTGAGAAAACCGTCGAGGCACGCCGTTATTGTCCGCGCATCCTTCTTGGCGTCATCACTTATCGCTTCGACACGATCGGCGAATTCCTCGACGGAAAAGCTCCGCAGAAGGGCCGAGCACGTGCCGAGGAGGTCGCTGTCGAATGGATTCTCTAGGACTATTGCCGAGATGTAGTTGACCGCGTTCGGCAGGTCGCCTTGTTGGAAGCTGACGACCGAAAGTCCGATCAAGGCTCGAGGGTTTTTGTCTTCTACCTTGAGTATCGCCTCCAGAAGATTTCTGGCTTCTTGGTGCCGTCCCGCTTGGATATCGGCGTTGGCTCGATCGAGAGCTTCATCGACGGACATCTCGGCCATTCTATTGCGCCCACGCTGGAGATTGCAGGTGGCTTATGCAAGCGCGCGAAGGGTCCTTGGCGCAGCCTGGCAAGACACCGCCACAGTGACCTGAGGCATGGTCCGCCACATCTGTCTTAAGGGTTAACGCTTGCCTATGCCGGTTGGCCGCTCGAGCCGCCGGGATGGAACCGGAGGCTCTCGGTCAAGGCCGGGACATCTGCTTATGAGTGACGCGTTTCGCTCCGTTCCTTTCCGATCCGGATCGATTGAAGGCCGTCCGCATCTCTGGTCGGCCTTTTCAGAAGCGATTGTTCTGCTTTCGGCCAGCATCTGCCACCACGACGCGCCCATCTGAACGTCCAAAATGGGTGGCTTCAAGATGGTCCGCTTCGGGGATGCAAACCGGCGGAAGCGGACACCCTGAAACTGCTATCGGGACGCTAGGTGGCGAACCCATAACGGCTGGCACGGTTGAACCGCGGCGTCGTTAGCCTTCTGAGCAGGAGGGCCTTGATGGCGCGGTTTGATCTGACGGATGCGGAGTGGGCGGTGATCGAGCCGCTGTTGCCGACGGACGTGCGCGGCAAAGAGCGCGTGGATGACCGGCGGGTGCTCAACGGGATCTTCTGGCGGCTGCGCACGGGCGCGCCCTGGGCCGACATCCCGGCGCGCTACGGCCCACATACGACCTGCGGCAACCGTTTTCGGCGCTGGCGCAAGCGTGGCATCTGGGATCGGCTTCTGGACGCGGTGTCAAAGGCCTACGACGGAGACCTGCAGATGATCGACGCCACCAGCGTGCGGGTTCACCAGCATGCCGCATGCACCCAAAAAAAGATGGCCGATCCGGTGGCATGGGTCGCTCGCGCGGCGGCCTGACGAGCAAGATCCACGCGCTGGTGGACGCCGAGGGCCGTCCGGTGGCGCTCAAGATCACCGCGGGTCAAGCGCACGATGGGCGCGCGGCGGCCGACATGCTGGGCGGTCTGGGCACGGGCCAGATCCTGCTGGGCGACCGAGCGTACGACAGCGACGCGTTACGCGCCCAGATGGCTGAGCAGGGCGCGTGGGCGAACGTCAGGCCGATGCCCAACCGCAAGAAGGTGTTGGCCTTCAGCCCGTTCCTGTACAAGTACCGCAACTTGGTCGAGCGCTTCTTCAGCAAGATCAAGCACTTCCGCGCCGTCGCCACGCGCTACGACAAGGATCCCGACAACTTCCTCGCCAGCGTCAAGCTCGCAGCCGTGCGGGTCTGGCTGTGAGCTTAATGAGTCCGCGACCTAGAGCGCTCTGCACCGAAGTGGATACCGGTCCGGCGCAAGAGAGCGCGTCGAAACAGAGGCTTAGAGCCGCGCCCGGTCCTTACGTGGCGCGCCATCCTTCGCCGGGCCGGACCGTCGCCCCGGCGCGCGGCGCCCCGAGGACACCGGAGCCGATGCGCGTCGCCGTCCGGCCTTTCGCGGCCGCGGCGATGCGGGCGCGGTGGCGCGCGCTACATCGGTGCCATGCGGACTGCGCCAGTCTTCTCCTCCCGCCACCTCGACCGCCTCGGCGACCGCCTGACGGCCGATGTCGACAGCGGCGCGATCGCCGGGGCCGACATGCTCGTCGGCGGCGCGGACGGGGCGATCTGGCGACGCACCGTCGGCTACCGCGACCGCGTCGCGCGCGCGCGCCTCGGGCCCGACGCGCTCTGGCGCATCTACTCCATGACCAAGGTCGTCGTCTCCGCCGCTACCATGGTGCTCGCCGAGCGCGGCGCCCTGCGCCTCGATCAGCCCGTGGCGGCATTCATTCCCGCCTTCGAGCACCTGTCGGTGCTCGATCCGGACGGCGGCCTCAGGCCCGCCAGGGCCAGGCCGACCGTTCAGGATCTCCTGCGCCACACCGCCGGGATCGCCTACGGCTATCTCGGCGACGGGCCGGCGCGGCGCGCCTACGCGGCCGACGGCCTGCTCGCCGAGGATCTCGACAACGCGGCGTTCGCCGACCGGATCGCCCGCCTGCCGCTGGAGCACGAGCCCGGCACGGTGTGGCACTACTCGCACGCCACCGACGTGCTCGGCCGCGTCCTGGAGATCGCCGGCGGCGCGGATCTGCAGCGGGTCCTCGACGCGACCGTGCTCGAGCCGCTCGGCATGGCCGACACGCTGTTCCAGACATCGGCCGCGATGGGATCACGCGTCGCGCAGCCGCTGCCGCAAGCACCGGGGCAGCGCCCTGTCTTTCACGATCCGGCGCAGCCGCGGCGCGGCCAGAGGGGCAATGGCGGCCTCGTATCGAGCACGGCGGACTGCGCCCGCTTCCTGCGCATGCTTCTCGCCGGCGGCAGTCTCGACGGCGCGCGCGTCCTGGCGCCGGCCAGCGTGCGGCTCATGACCTCGGATCATCTCGGGGCGGCGATCGCGAAGGCCGCCTACTATCCGCCGGGGCCGGGCTACGGCTTCGGGCTGGGCGTGGCGGTCCGCCTCGCGGCGGGCGAGGCGCCGTTCCCCGGCAATGTCGGCGACTGGTTCTGGAGCGGCGTCGGAGGCACATACTTCTGGGTTGACCCTGTAGAGGGGTTCTTCGCGCTCCTGATGATGCAGACCTCCTCGGCCGACCAGCGCCAGCACTACCGCACGCTGACCCGCACCATGGTCTACGCCGCTCTGGAGGACCGTCGACTGTCCGAGACGGCCCCCTGAGGGACAAGGTCCGCCCGACGCATGTCTACGCCGGCGGCGCGACCGAATCCGGAACGGTCATGGCGCGGACTCCTGCCGCGCCGCCTGGACAAGGCGGTCGCCGTCCTCGCGCAGGAGCAGGCGATCCCGAACCAGTGCGTCCACGGACTTGGTCACGGCAGCCAGGTAGGCATCCGGATCCGGGTAGCGCTCCTCCAGCGAGGGCCGCGGATCCCCGTTGGCCTCCCGCTCCGCCCGGGTCCGGGCGAACGGAAGCTGGCTCCCCTCCCGGTCGCAGAGGGCCCCCGCCGGGAAGGGATCGGCGTAGAGATTCCAGCCCGTAAAGGTCGCGCGCGGTGCGGCGACGGCCGGCAGGCGAATGCCTGCCACGTCGTTGCCATCCGCGTCGACGCGGGGCACGAGCGGCCGGTACTGCGGCCCGCTCTCGGGCTTGGGATCGACGTAGGTGCTGAAGCGGGCGATCGTGTTCGGGGCGGTCGGGACCGGCACACCGACGATGAAGGGATAGCCGGCCTCGGCCGGCTCCACCAGCGTGCCGTCTGACAGGCGCGGGATCCGGCTGTCGGGCGGGGGCGTGCCGAGCGTCACCCAGTCCTCGAGTGCGACGAGAAGCGCCCGGAGGGCAGGCGCCGGATTGAGGGTGCTGCGCATGTTGGCGCAGGGGCCTCTGCTCGAGGTCAGTCCGGCGCGCCCGTAGTGGAAGCCGCTCGAGACCAAGTAGACGCGTGTCGTGTCGGGCAAGGCCAGGTCGGTGCGGCCCAGCGGATCCGTCGCCAGCAGCGAGGCACCCTTCTGCCAGTACTCGGTGCCGGTGTTCACCTCGATCAGCAGCGGGTCGAAGCCGTCGTCGCGCAGCAGCGCGCCGCTCCGTCCCGTCACCGGGTCGTGCTGAACCGCCGCGGAGAACGGGAAGGCATTCTCCGGATAGAGATGGTCCTCGTGCTGCGTGTTGGTGCGGGACGGTTGGCCGAAGCGCGCGTTCAGGAAGACGCCGCCGATCCCCGCGATGTGCGACAGCACGCCGTCGAAGACCCGGCGCCCGGCCTCGTCGCGATTGAAGCCCTGGGCGATGAAGTCGCGCAGGTACCGCCCGCTCTGGGAGATGCCGAGCGCGACCGCGTACCGGATCGCTCCGCCCGCCGGGTTGGCGCCACCGGCGGCATCGCCGCGCAGGTAGGCGACCACGTCGCGCGTCGCGGCGAAGCCGATGCCGAGCACCTTCGGCTCGGTGGCGCGGTAGGTGAACTGGTAGATCGAGCCCGGCAGCGGCTTCGTTCCCTTAGGCAGGAGCTCGAGTTGCCGCGGCGTCGCGTAGTGCCACGCCTCCTCCGGAACCGGCCGAGGCGGGTCGGCCTCCCGGCGGCGCACGGTCAGCTGCGTGCCGGCCTTGTCCTGGCTGGCCGCCTTGAAGGTGAGATAGAAGGGCGCCTCCGGCGGCCCGCGCGTCGCGCTCACGAGTTCGTCGCGCACGATCTCCACGATCGGCTTGCCGTTCCTGGAGGCGACCGGCACGTCGATGGCCATGCCGCCCTGCTGGCGCAGCGCGTCCGCCTCCCAGCCCGACCAGACGATCGTGTCGCCGCGACGCAGGACGAGGCCGGTTCCGGCGTCGACGGCGTTGCGCGGATCGTTGACGGCCTGGGCCCCTTGGGCCGGCGCGTCCAGCACCCAGTTGAAGAGGAACTTGCGGCCGCGGTTCAGCACCTCGAACAGCAGCGTACCGCTGCCGCGGGCAGGGTCCTTCGGGCGCAGGATGAACAGGTCGGTCCTGTATTCGACCATGCCGCGCGCGTTGCGCGGCGCCAGCGCGATGTCGACGATGCCGGCATTGGCCGGATCTGCCGGATCGAGCTCGCCGCGGGCGGCACCGACGACCCGCTCGTACGCGCCGGCAGGTCCGAATTCAGCGCCGTCGGCGAACGGCTCGACGGTGACGACCTCGATCTGAGTGATCCGCGCCTGTGCCGGCGTGACGCCGAGCGCGCAGCCGAGCGCGCCGGCAAGAACCCAACCGGTCCGCATGGTCCCCCCTCCCGCGCGGCTCGTTCTCCTGGCCGGCCGTGTCAGCAAACACAGATGGAACGGGCCGTCGAGCGCGCTGCCCGCGAAGGCATTGCGTTCCCGGACCGCCTGTCAGCCGGTCTCGGGAGGCCCCCGGGCGGGCAAGGCGAGCATCCGCGAGGGGCAGCCTAGCGAGGCGCGAAGATCGTCACGTTGCTGTTGATCTGGTAGGCGGCCGTCGGCTTCGTGTTGACCAACCGCAGATAGATCGGGCTCTCGCCGAGGATCGCGCCGAACGCCTGTGTCACCTTGAGCGGGAAGCAGCGTGCCAGCACAGCGGATGCCGCCTCCTCGTAGCGACGGTGCGCGTCCTGGTCGCCGACCAGTCGCCGCGCGGTGATGAGCGGCTTGCCCCGGATGGCACCCGTCTTGTCGAGGCCGAACCGGTAGGCAATCAGGGATCCCTCCGTGCCGGGCGGCACCGTCCAGCACGCCGCCATCGCCTCGCGGAACTCAGCCCAGTTGTTGACGGGCGCGACCTGAGATCGCGCCGGCAGATCTGACAGAACAGAGACGGCTGCTGCGAGCAGCAGCGTGGCAAACGGTTTTGCCAAGGGCACCTCCGCGATGACCGCCGTATCTCCGAAGTATTCTGCTCGAACAGGGCCGCGATCTCGTTGCCGCGGCTTCAGGTCATCGCCGACAGGGGAGGATGTGCCGTCGACCCCGATGCCAGTGACCCGGGCCGATCCCGGGGCGTGCTCGACGTTGCGGACCCACCATCGACGCGCCCGGATTCGCTCACTGACGCGGTGCCGGCGCGGGGTTCTGCGGCGACGCCCCCGGCTGTGCGGGTGCCTGCGGGATCGAGTTCTGAGGCGGAGGCGGCGGCTGCTGACCGGTGCTGGCCGGCGCCTGATCGTTCTGCAGGGTCTGGTTCGCCTGAGTCTGGATCTTGTCGGCCGTCTGCTGGCTGATGACTCCGTAGGAGACTGCAGCGGCGAGCGCGACGGCGATAACGGCTCCGATGATGGTCTTGGTCAGCTTGGGCGGCATCGTTGCGTCCTCCACGATCAAAGTCAGTCCGACGGCGGCTCCCGGTCAGATGACATAGGCGGCAACCGTGCCTGAGGTAGTTCCCCGGCCCGGATCAGCAGCCGCCCGGCCTCTGAGATCGGGGGGTCTGCCGGGACCGGAGCCGTCGGGCCCGAAATGCGGCCAGTGCCCGGGCTGGTGAGGGAAGGCGCGTCGCCGCGGCGATCAGGGCGGACTACCCGAGGGAGAAGGATCTCCAGCGCGCGCCGGCGCCGTCGGAACCCGACCCTGCCACCGGGTTGCAATCGGTTAAAGAACGGTTAAGCTTCTACGTAGGTAATACGGGGGAGCGGTCATGAAACCAATCTATCCGCAGCGTGAGGACGGTCTGCGTGTCCCGCAATCGACCGCGATCACAGTTTTCCCTCGGCACGAAGACGAGATCCTCCAGGAACAGATGCGGCGGCAGCACAATGCGCGTGCCCGCCACCGTTCGGCGCGCCGCCATCTCGCCGCGCGGGCCCATAGCTGAGGGCACGGCCATGCTCGAACCATTGCTCTTCATCGGCCTCATCATCGCCGCTGTGGCTGCCGCGACCCGGCTCGGGATCGCCGCCGCGGCACCGATGGCGCCGTCGCGCCTCGACGCGTGGGACGGACGCGCCGACGCGGACGCCTGAATCGGCAGCGTCCTCCCGACAGCACCGTCGTCGCGCCCGCGAACGGGCGGGCTGGACTCCAGGCGTCGCCGAGCGCCGCGCCCGTCTTCCCGGGTTGTCGGGTCCCCGCCGCGGAGGCTCACGGGGGCGGCGCGTCGGAGACCGTGGCGGTGTCGCCTGAGACACCGATCGTCGCCTATGAGCCAGTCGATCCGTCGGCGATCCATCCCGACGCGAAGGCCTTCGTCACCGCCGAGCGGGACGGCGGCAAACTGACAGCGCGCCGGGCCAGCGGGGCGAGGACGGCCTCACCCCGGCATGTAGCCGACGATGTGGCCGGCGGCGGTCGGTCGCCGCGCGGCCATGGCGTCCCGGCGCATCCCGGAGGCGTGCCGGCGATCGCGCGTGGCGCCGTGGATCGCTCACCGAGAACGGCGTCTCAACTGATTTGGTGCAATCCAACGCAATAATCGAAGCAATAACGGCGCAATCCAGCTTGGCCATATGACCGTCCTGGGACAGCCGATCCACGGCTGCACGGATGAGGCAACCACCGATGGCCACCAAGATGATGACCAAGGGCATGACCGTCACCGACCACATCGTGGCTTGGTCGATGCTGACTGGCTTGGCGCTCGCCGTCCTCCAGCTCGCCCTGACCGCGGCGCTGCCGACGCACTTCGTCTGATCCGCCGAGAGTGATGCCTGCTGGGAGGGGTATGGGGATGGCTCGGGTTCGGGATAGGCGGAGTGTCGGCAGCGTGGCGCTGCGTGGCCTGTTGACCGCGGTGTTCCTGGTGGCCGCCGGCATGAAGTTCGCCGCTGTGCCGTTCGAGGTCGAGGGCTTCGTCCGCTTCGGCTACCCGCTGTGGTTCATGGACGTGGTCGGCGCCCTGCAACTCCTCGGCGCGGTGCTCCTCTGGACGCCCGGTTGCGTCGCCCTCGGCGCCGGTCTTCTCGCCGTGCTCATGGCCGGCGCGGTCGGCAGCCATATTCTCGCGGGCGACCCCGTTCTGATGCCGCTTCCCGCCCTCGTGCTTCTCATCCTGCTGGGCGGCGTCGCTCACGCGCGCCGGTCCGAGCTTCTGCCGTCCGGCAGCGACACGGAGATGCGGCAGGCCTGACCGTTCCGACAGAGCGGATTCGGCCATTCACGTCCGCGCGGGGGCGCAGTGGGGGCGCAGTGGGGGTTCGTCGGTTCGAGCCTTGACCGGCGCGGCCGCGAGCGGAGTGACGGGCACGCGGCAGTCCGGATACCGCGCCCTGGCCGCCGCGGCTCGGTGCCAGCGACGCGGAAATCGTCCCCGGGCGCCGATCGATCTGCGGCGACGGTCACGCATGTCTGCCGTGCCGACACGGGTGTGGCGACCATCGCGAACCGCCGTTAAGCCCTCCGGCCCTACCGGCGACGCGGTACATGCGCCGGGCCTGGCCCATCGGGACCCCCATGAGAAAGTTGCTCGCGTTCGCCGTGGCCGTCGTCGTGTGCGCGGGTCCCGCGCTCGCCCTGGCCGATCAGCCGGCTCGGGATTGCGACCGGGACCCCGAGACGACGGGCGCGTTGCCCGGTGATCCCCGCAGTCTGTACCTGCCTGGCGAGCGACCGGTGAAGGCCGACCGAGACCCGCCAGAGGCCAGCTGGCAGGACGAGGCCCGAGAGACGTCCGAGCAGCGCAGGCGCGATCTCCTCGCCTGCGGCGTGGACTGAGGCGGGTGGCCGATCACCGCGACGGAAGGATCGGCGGCGTCAGCGTCAGCCTGGGACATCTTCGGTTCCCCGCCGGTGACGATCCCCTAACCGGGCCCAGGCACCGTGATGGCGGGCCGCGTTGCGTATCGGCTCACGGGTGGTGACACCAGACGCTCCCCCGCCCCGTGACGGGATCGGTGGCGCAGGACGGCCGAAGCTGGGGGGGCACGCATGAGGGACGAGCCGGACCAGACGCTCTCGGACGAGGAGCTGGACCGTCTGGCGCGTGAGCTGTTCGCCGAGGTCCGCGGCGAGTACTCGGAAGCGAAAGTGGAGCGGGCCCTGAAGACCGCCGGTGAGGTCGCCGGGGAAGTGCTTCCCGGGATACCGGACTGGCTGCTCGACGCTAGCGACGACGCCAGCGCCGGCGACAGCGGGACCTGAACCTCGCCGTGATGCGGCCCGTCGTCGACGGCGCATCTCTCCCGCGCCGGCGCACGCTGGGCTGGCCACCGTCAATGCGGCCCGGACCCTACGCCCCGCGCCGCCAGCACAGCCCCCAGCGCGCCGGCCAGCCCCTCCGGTGTGAACGGTTTGCGCAGGTAGCGAGCGCCCATCGGCATCTGCTCCTCGGCCGGCCAAGCCACACCCGACACGATCAGGATCGCCAGTTCGGGCCAGCGCGCCGCGACGGCTTTGGCCAGGGTGAAGCCACTCAAGGGCTCGCCTGCCAAGTCCACGTCCGCGACCATGGCCACAAGTTCGGGACGGGCCGCCAGATGAGCCTGGGCGGCTTCGACAGTGGCGGCCTCCGCGACTTCGTATCCCGCGTCGCGAAGGGCTGCAGCCGCATCCATGAGCTGCACGGGATTGTCCTCGACAATCAGCACAGCGCGTTGCGACGCGACGGCGTCTGCCATCCTAAATCTCCACACTTCGTCGCCGCAGTAACGCAGCGGACCCCGATTGCGTCCCACGCAAACCAGTCCGATGGGGACCGGGTTCGGGGCGATCACGCGCCGAACCCCTCGCACCGAGAGTGCCGGGTGCCGCGGAACCTGCCCGGCTTCCTGGCGGAACGGCACTGCAGGCGCCTGACCAATCCGGTATCGCTCACCGATACGTCACCGCGGCGGTCTTCCGTGAAGCGAGGGCGCCTGCCCGGCGCCTCGATGACCGCAGCGTGCCTGGGGCCGGTAAGGGATCGGACTCTTCGCGTGGTTGTCGGCGCGCTAGACCCGGATCTCCTCGATGGCGAGTCCACCGGCCCGGAGATGGTCGGGGATGTCGGAATGATCGTAATACCCCGCCTCGTGCGCCATGGCGTCGAGGGCAGCGAGCGGGTCAGGCGCCGAGCCCGTCCAGAGGATGGCGCCCGTCACCTCGTGCCGGATCTGAAACACCTTCACCGCAAGCCTCCCATTTTCAACGGCCGCGCAAGCGTAGCGTGAGTTCCGGGATCCGGAGGCTACCTACATCGGTCAGGATCCGGATGCCCGGATTCGCTGCCGCGGCGTGGCGCATCTGCAGGGCTTGGCGGTCCGGGGCGGGTGACGTTCGCCCGAGGTCACGTCATCTTCCTCCTGCGCATCGCCATGAGCTCGGCTTCGAGCCCGTAGCGACCTTCGGAACACAGGCGGACGAGCTGTCTGAAGTAGCCGCCTGGGTTCTTGATGCGGATCTCACCCCGGCGCACGTCGTCGTCGTGGAGCTGCGCGACGATCAGCACGAGCACCGAGGCCCGGAACGGGCCGAGGGCTTGGCAAGCCTCGCTCCAGGCCGACGGATGCGCGCCGATCCCGCCCCGCATCAGCCGGCCGATCTCGATGACATCCGCTTCCGTTCTGAGGGTGACGCCGAATTCGGCAGCGACAGGGCAAGCAGCCGCGACGAGTGACGGTTCGAGCCTACGGGTCGGCTCAGGCTCCTTCTCGGGAGCCTTTGCACAAGGATCGGTAGGAGATCCGGTGTCTTGTTCTATGTGACGGCCGGAATTGCCGGCAGAGGCGGCTTGATAGAACCGCTCCTCCGCCATGACTTGCAGTTCTCCCCAAGCGTCGAGGACGACGTCAGGGCCCATGCCGGAAGCGCGTCTCCTCGGCGTGCTGCGCTCGAGGGCCTCCTGCGCCGCGAGCAGATCGGCAGCATCCGTCGCCGGGAAGCGGGCGCGCAGGGCAGCAAGGGCCTCCGACACCGCGCGGCGACGAACGGTCAGGAGATCGAACGCGCGGCTTCGCTGAGCGTCCCTCGCGGTGGCATCCATGATCGCGGTCGCCCATTCTCCCTTCCGGGCGACGATGGGAGTCAGGTCGAAACCGTACGCGTCGATGACGGCGCCGCCCGGCCCGCGGATGGCGAAACGCTTGCCGTTCGCGCTGTCCCGAGGTGTGATGACCTCCAGGGCCACGAGGTCGCGCAGGCCGTAGCGGAGCGCGCGCTCCGACAGCCCGGTCATCCCGCACAGGTGCTCGTTCGAGGGCCACACCACCAGGCGTTCCCAATCCTGCTCACCCCACACGGCGCAGAGCGCCGAGAGGATCGAACGCAGGGCAGGGCGCAGGTTCAGGGCCTTGGCCGCGTCCCGGCCCGCGGCCGAGAGCTCCCTGCGCGAGACCGTCCGCCCGTCTTCGAGCGCACGTCTCCGGCCGGCGAGCGCGGCGCGCGTGAGCGGCCGGCCACCGGAATGAACTGTCTCCACCTCGTCCGCCTCCTCTCAGGAGGCAAAGCGGGACCGTTCACCCCGAAGGGTGTTCTTGACGACGGCCTGGGGGAGGGGGCATAAAGGGGGTGCGAATCGCCTGTCGCGCCCCATCCCAGGGTATGTCAGGTCCAAAGGCCTCGAGGTTCCCGCCTCGGGGCCTTCTGCTTTGCCCGTTACATCATGCCGACTTCTCCTCGAAGGCAGACGCGAGCGCCCACTCGATCGCCTCGGTACGGCTCCTGAACCGACCGTTCTGGATCGCCTGGTCGATGACGGCCTTGACCGACGGCTTCAGCCACACGTTCTGCTGGGTCATGCCCTTCTGCTTCAGAGCCTCCCTGCGACGTGTCTGACGGCGCGTGTCCGCAGCCTTCAGCTCAGCCAGCCGTTCCTCTGCGGTCATCGGTCCCCGCCCGATTCTGCCAACGTGACTGTTCATGTGGACCGATTCTGCAAAGTGAGTCCAGCGGCGACCCGGATTCGTACGGGGATGGGTGAGTTTGTTAAGGGCGACCTGTTCCGCGGCGGCCCGGAGACCGCGCCGAGAGCCTCCGCGGCGAGGATGCCAGACGCGGCGCTGCCCAATGGTCGGTGACGCCACGGCCGACCTTCCTGCGACACGGGCAGCGCGTGGAGGCGGAGCGTCCGTCGAGGTGCCCGGGGATGATCTCTGGCTCGGACCGGGACGAGCGGCCTGCTGCGGCGGCAGCGACCGGGACGGGCCCGAACCTTCCCGAAGCGCGGGCTGAACCGCGGCGTTGTCCATCGACGATGGCGGCCGCGTGGTGCAGTCGCTGCTCGCGACACGCTCGTGCGACTTGAAGCGCGATGGGGGAGGGCGTCCCGCGGCGGTTTCGCGGTCGCGATAGGGGCCGAGACAGCTTTGCCGGCCTGCGCCTGGCCTTTCCCCGGCCTTCGAGCGTGTCGCGCGCCCGACCTCGTCTCTCTGCCCGGGCTATCCGTCCGACAAGGATGGTCGAGCCGTCGAGGTTCGACACCGGCCAGGACGGCGGGGGACCGTTCCCAGGTCGTCGCCCGTCGGGACTCGCCCCAAGGCGGAGCGCGGATGGGCACCTGTCTCAACCATGCAGGGGCCGTCGAGCGTGGAAAATCCGCCCTCGGTCAGGATACCCGTCTCAGGCGAGATGCGCGACGAGCAAGGCCCGGGCGCGGCTCACCCGGCTCTTCACGGTCCCGGTCTGACAGCCCATCACCTCCGCGGCAGCCTCGTAGGTCAGGCCTTGGGCCCCCACGAGGAGCAGGGCCTCACGCTGCAGTTCCGGCAGCTTGCCGATATGGGACCAGACGATCTGCAGATCGGACCCGTGCTCCTGGGCTGCGGGCGCCGTGAGCTGCGCCGCGGCGGCACCGTTCACGTCCTCGATCTCGCGCTTTCGCTTGCGGCACTCGGTGTAGAACTGGTTGCGCAGGATGGTGCAGAGCCACGCCTTCAGGTTCGAACCTGGGATGAATAGGTCCTGGCGCGCCCAGGCTCGGAGCACAGTCTCTTGGACCAGATCGTCGGCGCGCGAGGCATCGCCGACGAGCGAGAGGGCGAAGGCGCGCAGGCCGGGCAGCGTTTCGGTCAGGCCCTCGCGAAACGCGGTGGCATCGTCCTGGCGCGGCCCCTCCAGCGCTGCATCGAGCCGCGCGACGAGGTCCAGCAGACGCGGCGGTGTCTGTGCCCGTGTCACGGCCTCGTAGGCGGCGCGCAGCTGCAGGCCGAGATGATCCCGCACACCGGTGGGCAGAATCGCGGGTTCCGGAGGGTCCTGTCGGCTCGGCCGATCGACTCGGCCGTCTTGAGCAACCAGCGTGTCCGTCAACTCACGTCCTCTCAAAGCGCTCGCCGCACGAACCGATCTCGGGCCGCCGTGAACCCCGCCTGACGAACCAGCGATCTGCAGCGGGCCATCCGGCGGGAGTGGCCCGACCACGCGCGTCATCGAGCGTCCACCCCTCCAGATAGGACCCGCCACCTGACTGTACAGTGAACATCTAACCCCGCAAGCGGCGGATCGTTCTCCGCGGCCTACGCGTTGGGCCACGCTTCCGTCCCTGGGGGGCGGACATGTTGAACCGAGAAGGAGCCGAAGATCATCGCGCGCGCAGGTGAACCCCGACGTGGTCTGAGGCCGAGCGAGGAACAACGGATCGAGGTGAACGAGTCACGTCGGCGAGAGGCGCGCGTTCGCCGTCAGACTGCGAGCTGCGTGGGCGGGGCGGCTGTTGCCAGCCAGGTGAGGATCTATTGGGCAGCGTCGATGCCTCAGAATGTCGAATACTGGATCACGGACAGGCCGGACGGCCACTTCGACGTTGTTGTCAAGCTGGAGTCCGGCAAAATCTTTCGCCGCAGCGGGTGCATCTCGCGGACCGAGGCCGATACGTGGATCGAGGGATTGCGAATGCTGATGGCGGCGATCGGCGCGCCCGTATCGGCCGCCGACGTGACGTCTGACGACCCCTCGCCCCTCGGATCACAGACGGTGGACGGTGCGGATCACTCCACCTCCTGAGCTGCGCGGGCGGTCGTCTCCAGGCTGGAGCCGTCCCGCGCGCCTCGCGCATCCGAACGATCCGGGCCCTGAGAGCGTCGACGGCCTACGCCTCGTTGCCCTCAGGCTCCGCGCTCCGATCGCCGAACAGGATCTCGTGGGTGATCGGGTCGTAGAAGCGCATCACGTTCCGGACGAACGCTCTCGGCTCGATCGCCAGCGCCTCGGCCCACGCGCGGTACCGATCCGGAGGAATACGACCGCGCCCGGTCTCCAGCTGCGAGATGAAGGTGTAGTAATCCGCACCGACAAGAGCTGCGAGCTGTCGTTGCGACAGGCCGCGCGCCTCCCGCAGTTCCTTCAGATACCGTCCCCCCTCCCGACGCAGCTCCAGCACCTCCTCGGAGTCCAGGCGTTGCTGATGGGCATACACGGGGTTTCACCTTCCTGCCGACCGAAGCCACGCGGCGCGGCGCTTATACAGCAAACACCATATAGCTGGGACGGAGCCGCGCTGTCCAGATGCGCGGCGGCACCCGTCGTCCCCGCGTCCTCCCCGAACGGATCCCGTTGCTTGGCAACTACCTGAATAGCGCTATCATCCTGTAAGGAACGATTTGGAGAATGGTGCCGGATGCCCCACTACCGGTGCATGTCTCTGGATAGCGGCCCATGAAAGTCGAGAATCGCACGTACGATTGCCGCTCGCGGATCTGAGCGCCCGAGGGTCACTGACGCGAGCAGCACGGGAATCTGAGCCATCGGGTATCACCGATCGTGCCGATCGATCGCAGGAAGAGGGCAGAATGGGCGATCCTTCGCTGCAATCGGCATTGACCATCGGCCTGCGCTCGCTCCGGCCGGTCCTGGCGACCGCCGTGGTGTTCGGGCTCTTCATCAATCTGCTGCTGTTCGTCAGCCCGCTCTACATGCTCCAGATCTACGACCGCGTGATCCCTAGCCGGAGTGAGACGACCCTGGCGGGGATCACGCTGATCGCGGCGTTCGGCCTGGCCGTCTACGCGATGCTGGAGATGCTGCGCGCCCGCCTCCTGGTGCGCGGCGGTGTGGTGTTCGATCAGAAAATCGCCACGCCGATCTTCGATGCCGCCCATCGCGGCACCTTGCTCAGGCCCGGCGCGCAGCACGATACGGCGCTGCGCGACGTGGACGTCCTGCGGGAGTTTCTGACCGGCGCCGGCATGCTGGCGTTCTGCGATCTGCCCTGGATACCGATATTCCTGCTCGCCTGCTTCATCCTCCATCCCTGGTTCGGCTGGATGGCGCTGGTGGGCGGCGGTACGATCCTCGGCCTCACGCTGCTCAACGAGGTCGCCACCCGTCGGACGCTCGACGCCGCCAGTCAGGCCTCGCGCGAAGCGGGGCAGAGCGCCGCCACGGTCTTTCGGAATGGGGAGGTGCTGCAGGCCATGGGCATGGTCGCGTCCATGCGCGGGCTCTGGGGGCGCCGCCACGACGACGTCCTGCTCCTCCAGGCGCGGGCCAGCGATCGCGCGGGCCTGATCGTCGCGGCCACGAAGTTCGTCCGCATGCTGCTGCAGACCCTGGTGCTGGGCATCGGCGCGTATCTGGCGATTCACCGCGAGATCTCGGCCGGGTCGATGATCGCCGCGTCCATCATCATCGGCCGCACCCTCGCGCCGATCGAGGCGGTCGTCGGCAACTGGAAGGGCTTCACGGCGGCGCGGGCCAGCTATCGGCGATTGGCCGATCTCGTGGCGGTCGCCGGCTCGGAGACGCGCCGCCTCGTCCTGCCGCGGCCGCGCGGCCTGATCGAGGCCGAAGACATCTCGGTGGCGGCCCCCGGCGCGACGCGCCCCATCCTCAAGGCTGTGAGCGTCCGGCTCGAGCCCGGCAGCGTCGTGGGGATCATCGGCCCGAGTGCCGCCGGCAAATCGACGCTCGTTCGCGCGCTCACCGGGGTCTGGCCCTTGCTGGAAGGCACGGTGCGCATCGACGGGGCCGACCTGAACCACTGGGACAGGGCCCTGCTCGGGCAGCATGTCGGTTATCTGCCTCAGGACGTCGAGCTGTTCGACGGGACCGTCGCGCAGAACATCGCGCGCTTCGCCGACCGGGACGACGCGCGCGTCATCGAGGTTGCCCAACGGGCTGGCTGTCACGCGCTGATCCAGTCGCTTCCGGAGGGCTACAATACGGTCATCGGTCGGGGGGGACACGGGCTGTCAGGCGGTCAGCGGCAGCGCATCGCTCTGGCCCGCGCGCTCTACGGCGAGCCGAGCCTGGTCGTGCTCGACGAGCCCAATGCGAGTCTCGACCAGCCCGGCGAGGCGGCGCTGATGCGCGCCGTCGCGGACCTGAAGCGATTCGGGACGACGGTGGTGCTGGTGACCCACAAGGTGAGCCTGCTGGAGGAGGCCGACCGTATCCTGCTCATGAGCGAGGGCCGCGTACAGCTCTCCGGCACGCCCGAGCAGGTCCTCGCTCACGTCACCGGCCAGCGGCCTGTCCCGACCCTGGTGCCGCCCGTCGGCCCCGCGGCATCCCAGACCCGCCGTGGCTCCGACGAACAGCGGAGCGCGGGATAAGCGATGACCGTCACGCGCGCCGCGATCCCGAGCCCGTCCCCCGTGCGAAGAAGGTCCGATCGGGACCGGTCGGGGCCGGCCGACCTGACGACTTGGCGCGCGTACGCCGTCGCCGGCTACGCGCTCATCGTCGCGACGTTCGGGGTTGTCGGCACCTGGGCCGCGGTCGCGCGCCTCGACCGGGCGGTCATCAGTCCCGGGGTGGTGGTCGCGGAAGGCAGCCGCAAAGTGGTGCAGCACCTCGAAGGCGGCATCGTCCAGGAGGTGCTGGTCCGGGACGGCCAGGCGGTTCGCGCGGGCGACGTCCTGCTACGCATCGATCCCGTGCAATCGCGAGCCAGCAACGATCTGCTCCGCGGCCAACTCGACGGGGCCCTGATCCTCGAAGCGCGCCTCCGCGCGGAGCAGGGCCAGGCGCAGGATCTGCTCCTGCCGCCGGAGATCGCGGAGCGGCGCGCCGAGCCGGCCGTCGCCGGCCTGATCGACGACCAGGCCAGCCAGCTGTCGGAGCGCCGCGCGTCCTTCCAGGCGCAGCTCGGCCTCATCGAGGCGCGGGTCACGCAGCTGAAGACGGAGATTTCCGGGCTGGCGGTCGAGAAGGCCTCGGGCGAGCAGCAGGTCGCCCTGATCCAGCAGGAGCTGGAGGGCCTGCGCGGCCTCCAGGAGAAGAACCTCATCCCGCTCTCGCGCGTTCTGATGATGGAGCGCGAGCACGCGCGCCTCCGAGGCGTGATCGGACGGTCCGTGGCGGAGACCGCCAAGGCGCGGAACGGCATCAACGAGGCGGGGATGCAGACCGCGCAGCTCAAGCAGAAGCTGCAGGAATCGCTGACCGCGCAGCTCCTCGACACGCGCCAGAAGATCGCTGAACTGCGCGAGAAGCTCATCGTGGCCCGGGATGTCCTCCGTCGGCACGAGGTCCGGGCGTCGCACCAGGGCGTCATCCAGGGATTGAAGGTCTACACGATCGGCCAGGTGGTCCGCTCGGGCGAGCCGCTGATGGAGATCGTTCCGACGAACGACAGGCTCGTGATCAGCGTGCAGTTCGCGCCGAACGATCTCGAGGCGGTTCATGCCGGCATGCGGGCCGAGGTGAAGTTTCCGGCTTTTCAGACGCGCCGCATGTCGGCGATCTTCGGGACGTTGACGATGGTCTCCCGCGACCGCCTGATCGACGACGGCACCAAGCAGGCCTATTTCGCCGGCACCGTGGAGATCGACGACCATCAACTCCCGGACGAGGTACGACCACGCCTCCTGGCGGGCCTGCCCGCCGAGGTCGTCGTCTCGGCCGGCGAGCGCACGGCGCTCGACTATCTGGTGGCGCCCTTCTTCGATGCTCTGGGACGCAGTTTCCATGAACGATAGAATCCGCTTCTCAGTCACTGTGCGGACGTGAGGTCCCGATGGGCGCGGTCATCTCGTTCTTCCGACCCGCAACGACGTGCCAGGGCGGCTGGTCGCAGCAGGAGCTCGCGGAATTCTACCGCGTCGAGGCCGCCCTGATCCGAGCCGGCCTGCAGATCGGCAGCGAGCAGGGCCTGAGCGACGAGGCGGACCCCTGGTTCGTCTTCTGCCGGCCGGATGGCGACGCCGTCATGCATTTCGCCAGGATCGACGGCAGCTACGTCATCGCGTCCGATGTCTTGGACAGCCCGATGCGAGGCAGCGATTTCCGCGCCCTCATCAACGAGATCGCCCGACGCTATCCCGAGCTTCTCCCGATCCCGCAGGATGCCCGCGGGACGAAGCTCTCGGTTCACCCGGCGGCGCTGCTCGCGGCTCTCGTCGCGGCTGCGGCCCTGAGCCTGTCGCCCGACGACGCCCGCGCGGATGACGGGGAACGATCGACCGAGAGCGCGGCGCAGCCCCCTCACGCGGGCCACGCGCAACAGCACGGGCCGTCCGAAGCGCGCGACACGGGCGATGCCGATGAGCGCGACGGCCACCGTAAGCAGGTCGGGCTGATCGTGTTCTCGGCCATGGTCTTCGCGGCGGATGCCCTCGTCGACCACCCCGCACAGGGTATCGAGGCGACATCATACCTCGGCGCGCGGGGCGCCAGCAGCGCCGTCCCGGGTGACCAGGGCAGCCTGTCGCCGACGACGGGTGGAGCGGCGAGCCCCGTCCAGTCGGAAGGACCGCTCGGCACCGGCCGCCACGAAGGTCCCGCGAGCGGCGCGGCCGGTCTCGTAACGGCCGAGTCGGCTGCGGTCGCTTCCGCCCGATCTGACGCCGCCGATTTCGGGCTCATCGGCCTCAGAGACCCGGCCCTCGGCCATGGGCCGACCCGGGCAGGCGCGGAATCCGGATTTCAGCCGCTCGCGCGCGGCGCCGAGGCCAGCGCAGCCCTCGCAGCGGGTTCATCGTCCTCTCCGGATTCCAGATCGGACGGTGGCGCCGCGCCATCGGGGGACGCCGCGGCACGGGAACAGGGAGCCCCGTCGTCGAGCGCGACCGGTGAGGCGCCATCGCTGGCCCAGAGCGTGACCCCGACGACCGGTCACGCGGCATCCGAAGCTCCGCCAGCCCCGGTCAATGGGCTCAATGCCGCCGCACAGCCCGAGTTGAGACACGCGCAGCTCCCGGTCGAGGAGCGCTCCGGTAGCCCGGACAACGGTCTGCGAATGGGCGTGTCGCCGGAGGCAAGGGGACGGCACGACGCGGTCGCGCATGCGGATGCTTCAGGCATCGGCGCAGGTGCATCCGAACGGGAGTTGCACGGCGCGGCCGGCGACCCCAGTGCAGCATCCGATCCGAGCCCGCGTCCAACAGCGGGCCTCGCGCAGGTCCGGGGGGAGGTCACCGATCAGGGCCGCGGTCAAGATGGCGACGGGCCTGGCCGGAGCGCCGATGCGCCAGGCCATCACAAGGACGCGGCGGCCGTTCCACTGGACGCGGCCGGCGGCGCGGGTCCGGATGAACCGCCGGGTCTGGCGCAGGCTCAGACAAGCACTGCCGATCCAGGCTCGACGCGGGCCGGCGAAGGTCCCGGCCGGAGTGCCGCCGCGCCGGGCCACCTCCGGGGCTCGGCGCCGCACGCCCAGGACAATGACGGTCAGGGCACGGACACCGGCACGCAATCAGCGCCGCCCTCAGCCACCGTGCAGGCGAGCGGCGCGGTGGCTGCGCACGCTCCGGCCGGCGAAAGCCCCGGCCGGAGCGCCGAGGCACCGGGATCTATCCAGGGCCCGGCAGGGCACGCACAGGATGCCGGCAGCCACGGCACGGCGGCCACCGATCCCACCCCCTCAGCACCGGCAGCCAACCTGCAGATCGAGGCCAGAGCCGCCGAACCGGATCACAGGCAGGCTGGCGAGGGACCGGTTCGGAGCGGGGTGGCGCCGGAACATGTCCAAGACACGGCGCCGCACGCCCGGGATGCCGGCCATCACGGCTCGGCCGCCGACACGGATCCGGTCCAACCATCCGCGAGCGCGCAGACGCAGGCGGATGTTGCTGATCCCGGTCACGCGCGGGCCGGTGCTTCACCTGGCCGGAGCGCCGAGGCGCCGGGACATCTTCACGATACGGTACCACCCGCACAGGATAGCCGCGGTCACGGCTCGGCCACCGACGCGGACCCAGGTCCGCCGTCAGCCGGCACGCAGGCGCGCGCTGCCGATCCAGGCCACGGGCAGGACGATCGAAGCGGCGAGCCGCCCGGGCACCTCCAAGACGATGGACCGCACGCACAGGGTCCCGCCGTTCACAGCGCGGCTTCCAACGCGGACCCAATCGCTCCTTCGGCCAGCGCGCTGGCGGGGGTGAGAGCGGACGATCCAGGCCATACACAGACCGCCGACGGGCCCGGCCGCAGCGGCGAGGCTGCGGATCACGCCCGAGAGACCGAACCGCATCTGCGGAACTCGGACGGCTCCAACCCGGCAACCGGTGCGAACGCAGGCATCTCGCCGAGCGGCACGCAGGATCGAGCGGTCGAGGCGGATCCCAATCCCGCGAACCTCGACGCGGGCCCGCACCACACAGGTCACGGCACTGCCGTTGCGGCCGCGAACGTCGGCACCCCGGTGGCGTCAGACCAATCGCTCTCGCGCCAGGGATCGGGAGGCTCGACCGGCGTGAGCCGCGATCAAGAACCGTCAGGCGAGCCGAGTCCCCCGACGAGCGGGGGCAGTCACGGTCCGAGACCGGCAGCCAGCATCGGCCCGAACGGCACCATCGAATTCGCGTCCGACAGCAAACCCGGCTCACCGGCCGGACCGAGCCACGCACCGGCGGACAGTGGCGTCCAAGGAGACGTCGGCCTGATCGGGGTTTCAGATCACGGCGCCAACGCCCATCACTTCGACCTCCACTCCTGACGGGAAACCGAGGATCCGCGAACGGCAGGCATTCTCGTGAGTTCTCGACGGTGGCGCTCGACCGCCCTGAACTCGACCGGGGAGCGCGAAGCACTCGATCTGACGAAGAGCAGTTCATATCTCGACGCACGCAGCAGAGCGCGCGCGTCGATGATCGGCGTCGCCACATCCAGCACCTCCTCGTCAGAGGACGTGGCCGTCGCCATTCGTCCTGCGAAAACGCTCCGCGGTTTCACCGGTCAGGATCGATGCGTCGCCTGTCGGGTGCAGCGTTGCCGACATCCGTCGGATCCGCTGTCTCACGCTTGGAGGGCGAGAAGCTGCTCCGCATGATGGTGAATGTCCAGGCTCGAAGATTGCTACGAGGACGAAAGCGATCCTGACGTATCCAAGCCCTGAGCAGCGTCTCTTGAACCAAGTCCTCAGCCTGATCGGCCGTCTTCGCCATCGACCCCGCGAATCGCTTCAGGTCGGGCAGCAACTTCACGAGGGCTGCCCGGAAACGGTCCGCGTCGAACGCCGGATCCCGATCGGCCGCCGCATTGAGATCCCCTGAGTGCGGACGACGCAGATGGATCTTGTCGGGGCCGGACGCGGCAGGCGGACACTCTGGTCCGCCATCAGGCCTGAGGGACGGCGATCCAGCCCTATCACCGGGGACCGACCGTGAGCGCGTGTCCGGATGGCACGGCATGCGATGCTCGATTCCACACTGACCGGAGGCATAGTACAGCAGCATTATAATAGAGGTTTGCTGTACAGCCCTCAAGGCCGTGCCTTCGGCACAGCGCGGTCGTCGGTGCCGGGCGAACGACGAGTGGCCGAGGCGTTCGGCACGACCGGTCGGGAAAGGCTCGGAGCAGGCAGATGTCCGGGATCAGTCAGCCCTCGCGCGACGCGGGGAACCGCCTTCGCGGTTGCGCACGATCTCTCGGCTGATCGGGATGGCCGTGCGGCCGATCGAACGCCCATCACCGAAGGTGACGTGGCTCAGAGAACTTGCACGGGAGCGGAGCGACCGATGAGATCCGGCGCGGGCTCTGTGTGAGCGTACGCCGTGTCCGGGGCCGGATCGGTGTTCGTGTCGAGGGAAGGTGTGTGTATTGCGATGGGCGGGTCTGGCGGCGACCGACTCTCCCGTGTCTTGAGACACAGTACCATAGGCGCTGGCGTGTTTAACGGCCGAGTTCGAGATGGGATCGGGTTCTGGGCACGCCGCTCAGGCCACCAGACCGGCGCATCGCAATTTGTTTGGCACTGGGCGTCGCAGGGTGCTGCGACGGCGAGTGCTGTGTTCGGCAAGCATGCAGCCTCATCGCTGCGGGTCTTCTTGTTTCGTGTGTCTCTGGCTTCGCCAGCCTTTTCGGCTGCCGAACCAGTCCGGACACGGATCACGAGAGCGATCAAGCCAATCGGGCGATTAGTACCGGTCGGCTCAACGCGTCGCCGCGCTTGCACCCCCGGCCTATCGACGTGGTCGTCTTCCACGGCCCTCAAGGGAGGTCTCGTTTTAAGGGGGGTTTCCCGCTTAGATGCCTTCAGCGGTTATCCCGTCCGTACATAGCTATGCTGCACTGCCGCTGGCGCGACAACAGCTCCACCAGAGGTACGTTCATCCCGGTCCTCTCGTACTAGGGACAAAGCCTCTC
>NZ_FOCS01000074.1:0-1305 GCF_900110155.1 Methylobacterium sp. UNC300MFChir4.1
GGCGTCCGGGTGAACGCGGTCAACCCGACGCTGGTCTACACGCCGTTCACCGCCGGCATGCAGGACCAGCCCGAGCTCGTGGCCAAGTTCAACGAACGCATCCCGATGGGTCGCGGCGCACAGCCAGACGACATCAGCGGGGTCATCGCCTTCCTGGCGAGCGAGGACGCACGCTTCGTCACCGGGGTGAACCTGCCGGTGGACGGCGGCGTTTCGGCCTCGAACGGGCAGCCGAAGCTCAGCTAGGGGAGATCCGCCGCCGGTCGGCAGCGCGCCCTATCGCCGTCGGTGTGCCTGATTTCGGCCGAGCAGCCTTGGCCGACATGACGATGGAGCTTCCTCGCTCCTGACCGCCCCTCCGTTGGATCGGAAACGGAGGGGTGGGGCGTTCCTCAGTTGCGAGCGTCGCCGTCGCGCATCTGGCCCGTCGGCTCCTGGACGTGGGCTTCGAGGAACCAAAGCTGCTTGTCGACGGCGCGGGAGACCTCGGTGAACAGGTCGGCCGTACCGGGGTCGCCCGCCTCGTCCGTCTCGTCGATGTTCTCGCGCACGGCGTTGGCGTAGGCGGCGTAGCTGTCGATCAGCGCGGCGATGTGGTCGGCGATGGCGTAGATGCCCGTCGGGTAGGCGGGCAGCTTGGACGACCCCGCCACGACCTGCGCCGTCCCCAGGGCCGTGCCGCCGAGCTGCACCGCCCGCTCGGCCACCTTGTCGTTGAGGTCGCTGATCTCGGCGCGGAAACCGTCCAGCATCAGGTGGATGCCGATGAACTGCGGGCCCTTGAGGTTCCAGTGGGCCTGCTTGATCGCGAGAGCGAGGTCGATGCCGTCGGCCAACCGTGCGTTCAGGGCCTCGATGGACACCCTCTTGGCGTTTGAATTGGTGTCGTTGCGGGTCTGGTGGGTACGCGGGGTGCTGCTCGTGGCCATGCTTTGCTCCGTTATGCCGAGGCGGCAATTGTAGAAGGCTGGGGAGGTTCCCTTCGTCGGAGGGGGAGACGCTCGGTTCTGAGACCCCGGCCGTCCAGGCTCACGCCGGTCGCTCGTGCAGCCGCCGGGGCGGGTGAAGGTGGCGGCCTATACGAGGCTCGCAAATGACGAGCTTGCATAACCGGGGGCCGATGACGGGCGAGCAAGGAACTCCCGTCGCGAGGCGGACTTCTCAACCGCCGCTCTCGTCGTGACCCGAGGCGGTCCCCTCGAACGATGGCGGAGCGGTACAGATGGATCTCGGCATCAGCGGACGGGTGGCCGTCGTGACAGGGGCCAAGTCGGGCATGGGTCGCTCGACCGCCGAGCATCTTCT